>JBBSRC010000084.1:0-19371 GCA_038243395.1 Flavobacteriales bacterium
CTGACGATTAAAACGAGCGCAGCACCTCCGGCGACATAGGCGATTGTATTTTCCGACTCATAATTAGCATAGGCAATTGCCGCAAGTGCCCAAGCGCCCACTAAAGCAAATTCACGCATATTACGTGCCCAAGTGACCACGAAATTAATAATCATCGCTACAATAATCATAAATATAGTCCATGCTCCTTCTGACATTCCAAAACCTTCCCATCCTATTTTGGTCAAATAAGAAGCCACGTTTGCGATACTTGCCACCGTAATCCAACCACTATAAAAAACAAATGGCCACCATAAAAAAACAATGACTGAAATTGGAGCATCCCATAACTCCATAGCGTTGTTGACCACAATTTTTAATAAGGAAATTAAGGTTAAAAAGATGAAAATGCAAGATAGACCTGTGTACCCATAGATCCACAAAACCACCCAGACCGAATTGGCCACGCAGGAGATCACGAACCACCAACCAATGCGCAACACAAAATCATCATCCCGCACTTTTACAAATAGGCTTCTGCCCTGATAAATAACAAACCCGAGAAGTAACAGATAAATAAATCCCCAAATGGCAAAGGCATAGCCCGCAGGAGTAAACAGAGAATTTAAATTATTGGACACCTCCCCAATCGTTGTGTTATTAATGGCACCTGTATTAGAAAGGTAGCTTATGATAATGGTTGAGACGAGCGCAATTCCATTACTAATTTGTAATACTTTTTTCATTGGAATCGACTTTAATTTGAGAATTGGGTTTAAATGGATCAAGTTTATTATAAAAGCTTGAAAATTACGACTTCCCACAAAACAAATTGACTTTTTTAAAGGAAGAATGGACTCAAATAAATTCGCGGTATTGCATGACCCTGAAATCGAAAGTATTGAACTTCGGGTTTTTAGCTTTAAGATGTTGGTAAAGCGGCATTCTACTTATGGAAATATTGGCGGCTCCCGATCCGGAAGTCAAGGAAACAGTTTTAATGATTCTGTTGCCGTGTTGAAGTTCGGATTGTGATGAAGACATCGCATTTTTATGTGATTCCTCACTAGCGATGGGAATGACAATTCCATCTTTGGCGCTCGGAAGCTCAAATTCATGAATCCGTGGCACTTCATTAGAGACCAACTCCAATTTTAATCCGTAAGTTTTTAAATGTTTTCTGAAAAAATATTCTGGCCCATTTTTACTATTGCCACCAGTAAATAATAAGGTGTCAATGTTTGGGTATTTTTGAAGATAACTGATAAGATTTCGAAGGTGGACGTTGGTCATCCCCAAATCGGACGCATTGATTTTTTCGCGTTCACAACTTTCTACAATATCACAAATACCGATTTTATGAGCGGTTAGAAAAGACTTTCTTTGGGCGACCGCTTCGTCTGAATTATCAAATCGCAAATGAAGTTTATAAATTTCATCAATAAATGACCACAGTGAATTAAAATAGCTGCCATAACAAAAATCGACATCCTTTTCCAACAGCTCCCCAATTGAAAAACGAGGTGGTGGCAAAGTACCAACAATCAGCTTGGTGGTATCTTCCTTTATAAATGGTGGATAAGGGTGCTGATGAAAAAACATTTACAAGGCGTTTTTCAATTTTTCAACGTCAAGAATGGTTGCTTTATAAATACTTTTATTTATGGCGGTCATGTTTTGCATTTCCACATAAAGATCTTCAATCAGCTCCTTGGCCTTGTTAGCTTTATCAAAACGTAATAAAAATTTAGCGAAGGCTACGCGTTCATTGTAGTTTGAATATGGCCTATCCATAATTTCAAATTGCTCTTCTGCCTCCTCTGTTTTATCCTTTTCAGCCAACGCCATTCCATAACAGAATGGGATTTCTGATTTTTCATATTCTTTATGACTCTCCAAACCCTGACTCAATGCAAGGACCTGATCATAATCTTTGATTGCATAATAGGATTTAATCAAATGGGCTTTCACATAGAATTCATTCTGGGTTTTGTCCTCCAATGCGATGAGATAGTGTTCAATAGCGCGCTCATAATTATTTGCCTCTAGGTACGCATCAGCAAGATTAACTCTATTCAGATAGGTGTCCGTAAACTCAAGTTTACTCTCTAATCCTTTGACTTTGGAAGAGGTATTTTTTTTTGAAGGTTCAATGATGGTACTTAAGTTGCTCTGCATTTTTTCTGTACCACGTTTGTTCAAAACTTGAGTTACCAAATACGTAACACAACCAATAAACGGTAAAAAAAGAATAGCAAAAATCCAATAGTACGAATTCTTATTTTTCAATAAGTGATAGATACAAAAACCTTGAAACGCGATAATTAAATATAAATACATGTTGCTATATTAAAGTGCAAAGATAATGCTTTGATATACTATAAATTGAGTATCTTAAAAATTGATTCATATTAACTAAAAACAAGCAATAAAACATGGGAAAAGGTGATAAAAAAACGAGAAAAGGAAAAATTTCAAGAGGTTCATATGGCGTAAGACGACTTCGTATTAAAAAAAAGGCAAACACACTTGAAAAAATTAGTGTGGATAACAAATCAAAACCCTAATCTCAACCTAATTATAAAAAATGTCCTGTTTTCATATTTTGAGAACAGGACATTCTTTTATCGTGTAAACACTAATCTATGTTCTCCAGAAAGCTTTTCGTGAAATCTATAGTTTTCAATGTCAAAAGCCTTAAGGTCCTCCATGGTTTTTGCATTTTCATCAATGATAAAGCGGGTCATGAGTCCGCGTGCTAATTTGGCGTAAATACCAATCGTTTTGTATTCCCCGTTTTTTAATTCCTTAAAATCCACATTGACTACCGGAACCTTTAGGGCTTTCGTGTCCACCGCTTTAAAATATTCAACACTCGCTAAATTTAAAAAAAGTTCATCGTCTTCTAATTCTTCATTCAAAGCTTTAGTAACATCCTTTTTCCAAAACTCATATAAATTTTTATTTTTCCCTACGGGCAATTTTATGCCCATTTCCAAACGGTAAGGCTGCATCAAATCCAAAGGTTTTAAAACGCCATACAAGCCCGAAAGGATTCTAACCGTATCTTGGAGACGGTCAATTTTGTTGTTCGGAATGGTATAAGCATCCACTCCCCGATAAACATCGCCGTTAAATGCATAAATGGCTGGGCGCGCATTCTCTTTTGTAAATGGGGTTTCCCACTCTTGATTGCGCTCATAATTAAGTTGGCTCAGATCTTTAGAAATCTTCATCAGCTCTGATAAGGCCTTAACAGATTTCTTTTTGAGTTCTTTATTAAGGCGTTCTGATTGTTTTAAAAATTCCGATTGCGTGGTCTTGGCGGTCGGTAACTTGGTTTCAAAATCCAAGGTTTTTGCGGGAGATAATACTAACTTCATGGTGCTTACTGTCTTTCGACTCCGCATAAGATAAACTACGGCAGAATCTTTTTAAGGTTTGTAAAAAATCAAAACTCAAAGTTACAAAACAAATCTCACTTGAGCAGCTACTACGTTAAGGACGGAACGGCATGTTTGAGCTCCTCGAAGAGAGCGAGTAGTGACAGCCTGACCCTCTGGAAATTTATTGGAAGAGGGTAACGCCCAAATCAAAACAATCTCCAGAATTAATTGTAACTAAAACTCTTGCGTCTCCATTTATAAAAGAAATTATTCCTGATCAATATCCATATCCTTATGCTTTGCATAATTCCGCCATTTCTCGATACAGGTTACCATATCATGAGGCACTTCCGAATCAAAACTCATGAATTTACCTGATGTAGGATGTTCAAAACCCAAAGTGCGTGCATGCAGAGCTTGGCGCGGCAGGATTTTAAAGCAATTATCAACAAATTGTTTGTATTTGGAAAAGGTGGTTCCTTTTAAGATTTTTTCGCCACCATAACGCGAATCGTTGAATAGCGTATGGCCAATATGTTTCATGTGTACACGGATTTGGTGGGTACGGCCAGTTTCTAATCTACAAGATACCAAAGTTACATATCCTAAGCGTTCAATCACTTTGTAACGCGTGACGGCCGGTTTTCCTTTTTCTTCATCATCGTCCAAATACACGGTGTTTTGTAACCTGTTTTTAGGATGTCTCCCAATGTTGCCTTCGATCGTGCCTTCGTCGTGCTCCATATTTCCCCATACAAGGGCGACATATTCACGTTCGCTGGTTTTATTGAAGAATTGTTTAGACAAATGCGCCATGGCAACTTCCGTTTTGGCAATGACCAACAGTCCGCTGGTATCCTTGTCGATACGATGTACTAAACCAGGTCTGTTACTTGAATTGTTTGGCAGATTTTCGAAATGAAAAATTAAAGCGTTGATGAGCGTGCCCGAATAATTGCCATGACCGGGATGTACGACCATGCCAGCTTCTTTATTGACCACAAGCAAATCATCATCTTCATATACAATATTAAGCGGAATATCTTCTGGGGTGAGCAGATATTCATAAGGCGGATGCTCAAAAAGCACTCGGATCACATCAAACGGCTTAACCTTATAATTGGATTTCACAGGAAGGTCATTGACATAAATACTACCATTTTTGGCAGCCTCCTGGATTTTATTCCGGGTCGCATTTTCAATAAAATTCATGAGATATTTGTCAATACGCAAAGGTGTTTGACCTTTTACGACCGTAAAGGCATAGTGCTCATACAACTCATCATCATTTTGATCTTCTAAACTGGGGGTGTTTTCGTCTGTCATTATTCCTCAATACCTCTATTACCATTTCCTAAAACCAAATCAATTACGGAGGTCATAGGTAATAAATCGCCCGCTTTGACCGATTCGCCTTCAAATGAAATGGATTGTACTTCATCCTTACCAATATCATCGATATACGATATTTTGCCTACTTCAAAACCAATGGCTTCTAAGGTCGGCTTGGCCTGGCGGTAAGTACGACCAACCACAATAGGCACTTCCACCTTACGATAGCCAGATGGATTTAAAATCAAATATATTTTCCGGTCTTCTTTTACTTGGCTTCCTGCCAATGGATATTGCTCAATGACGGAGAATTGAGGATATTTTGGATTGTAATTGGCTGAGTCTTGAATTTCCATGGTCAAATCATTATTATTCAATTCAATTTGAGTGGCTTCAATGCTCTTTCCAGCCAAATCAGGAACGGTTACAAAACTCCCATGGTTCGTGCGATAATCTAACCATTTCAACACTAAAAAACACACTACTACAAGCGCTACAACCGCCAGAATAATTTGCTTTAAAAACGCTTTACTCGATAAAAATTTTATTAGACTCATGAAAATTTGTTATAAGTGACAAAGATATATAAATACAACCGCTTTTTCTTTTGCTTTTATTGTGATATTTTTGTTTGTGGAGATAGGCCGCGAATTTACGAGTATTAAACCACAAATAAGCGTGTTTATTGTCACTTCAGTTTTTGCGATTAAATAACCTTTATTAAAGTGATTCCCACTTTCGTGGGAAGTGAACATGAAAAAAAATATTGCTATCATCATGGGAGGGTTTTCGAGCGAGTTCGAAATTTCCCTTAAAAGTGGTCAAGTTGTTTACGAAACGCTTGAGCCTACTAAATACAATGCGCATCGGGTTCATATCTTTAAGGACAAATGGGTTTATGTGGACGCCAACGACAACGAACATCCAATTGATCGCAATGACTTTTCGTTCACTGTAGAGGGCAAAAAAACCAGTTTTGATTGTGTGTTCAATGCTATTCACGGCACCCCGGGAGAAGACGGTTTTATGCAAGGCTATCTGGAGTTACTTGGTATTCCACAAACCAGTTGCAATATGTACCAGGCTGCTTTGACATTCAATAAGCGTGACTGTTTAAGCACTTTAAAACCTTACGGCATTAAAACGGCGGAATCCTATTATGTGAATTTAGGCGACATGATAGATGAAGACGCTATTATTGCCAAAGTAGGTTTACCGTGTTTTGTTAAAGCCAATAAGGCAGGGAGCAGTTTTGGAATCAGCAAGGTCTATAAAAAAGAAGAATTTAATAAGGCGTTAGAAGTGGCTTTTAAGGAAGATGATGAAGTGATTATTGAGTCGTTCTTGGATGGTATTGAAGTTTCGGTAGGAGTCATTACTTATAAAGGTAAAGTAACTGTGCTTCCTATTACCGAAATTGTGAGTGATAACGATTTCTTTGATTATCAGGCTAAATATTTGGGACAGTCTCAAGAAATTACCCCTGCTCGATTATCAAAAGAACAAGAGGAGAAAGTAAATGTCCTTGCCAAAAAAGTTTACGAAATTTTAAAAATGAAAGGTTTTAGTCGCAGTGAATTTATTTTCAAAGATGGCGAACCTCATTTACTTGAAGTTAACACCGTCCCGGGAATGACTAAAGCCAGTATTTTGCCTCAACAAGCAGCTGCGGCCGGCATTAGTTTGGAAGAATTGTTCGGTAATGCGATTGAGGAATGCTTGAAGAATTAAAAATTATGTATGAAAAATTAATAAGTATATTTGATTTATAACTATAAACTGAGATTCCTGCCAGAGTTTATCTTGAGCGGAGTCGAAAGGCAGGAAATATTATGAAACGCGCACTATTCCCGGGGTCTTTTGATCCCTTTACTTTAGGTCATCTTGATATTATCACTCGCGGCATAAAGCTGTTTGATGAAGTGGTTGTTGCCATTGGTATCAATGCGGAAAAAAAATACATGTTCACTCTGGAGGAACGCTTGAAATTTATTAAAAAGACGTTTGAAGATGAACCGAAAGTAAAAGTGAGGACCTATCAAGGCTTAACCATCGATTTCTGCAAGGAGATTGACGCGCAGTTTATTTTGAGAGGCTTACGGAATCCTGCCGATTTTGAGTTCGAAAAAGCGATTGCCCACACCAACAGAAAACTTTCAAAAATCGAAACTGTATTTTTATTGACTGCTGCGAGCACTTCTTATATATCTTCTTCTATCGTTAGAGATGTAATTCGGAATAAGGGGGATTATACGGTTTTGGTGCCGGATAGTGTGAGGGTTTAATATATTTTTCACCGCAAGGTCGCTAAGGTAAAATGCAAAAGGCACAAGTTTTTTAGGTGTTAAATGAACTTGGCATTCGCGAAAATTAGCGTTGTGCGTTTATAATACATAAAACAACTTTGCCATTTCTACCTAGAACACGAATAATAACTAGAACATCTCATGTGATTCCTCGTGCCTCGGAACGACAAAAAACCATTCTCAGCTCTGAGAAAGAAACCTACGCCTTCAAATACCCCTCAGCCGCCTCCAAAGCTTTTTCAATCCCATCAGGATTCTTACCTCCTGCGGTTGCAAAGAAAGGTTGTCCGCCGCCGCCGCCTTGGATAAATTTACCCAATTCACGAACAATCGTGCCGGCATTTAAGCCTTTGCTTTCTACTAATTCTTTGGAGATATAACAGGACAATAAAGCCTTGCCATCATTTTCAGATCCAAACAACAAAAATAAATTATCATATTGCTGACCCATTTCGAAAGAAAGGTCTTTGATTCCTGAGGCATCCAAATCTACTTTTTTAGCTAGAAACTGAACGCCATTAATTTCTGACAACTCATTCTTAAGATCCGCTTTCAAGTTTTTGGCTTTCTCTTTTAATAAGTTTTCGATTTGCTTTTTCAAATCCGAATTCTCGGTTTGTAAATTTTGGATCGCTTTAATTGGTTCTTGGGCATTATTTAAAAGTCCTTTGATTTCAAAAAATGCACGGTCATGATCTTGGTAATAATATTTTACGGCATCATTGGTAATCGCCTCGATACGTCGTATGCCTGACGCGACCGCACCTTCAGAAACAATTTTAAAGTACCAGATATCTCCCGTATTCTTCACGTGGGTTCCGCCACATAATTCAAACGACTTACCATAACGTACGGTACGCACCGTATCGCCGTATTTTTCTCCAAAAAGAGCAATAGCACCTTCATTAATCGCCATTTCCATGGGAATATTTCGTTGTTCCTGAATTGGCAGCTTGCCTTCAATACGGGCGTTAACGAAATTTTCAACATCGTTTAATTCTTCATTGGTCATTTTAGAAAAATGAGAGAAGTCAAAACGTAAATATTTGGAATGCACTGCGCTTCCTTTTTGTTCGACATGCGTTCCTAAAACTTCACGCAATGCTTGATGTAGTAAGTGCGTCGCCGTATGATTAGATTCAGTTCGTCTACGTTGTTTTTCATCAACTTGAGCGTCAAAACTAGCTCTCAAATCATTGGGTAGATTCTTAGTGAAATGGATCGCAACGTTGTTTTCCTTTTTGGTGTCAATGATATACACTATATCGCCGTTACTATCTTTTAAATAACCCTTATCGCCTACCTGACCGCCGCCTTCGGCATAAAAAGGGGTTAGATTAAATACCAGTTGGTACATTTCGCCATCCTTTTTAGAAACCACCTTTCGATAACGGGTAATCTTTACTTTGGTTTCAAGAAAATCATAACCTATAAATTCCTGTACATCGTCTTCCAATAAAATCGTCCAATCTTCTGTGGTCATTTCGCTGGCAGCGCGAGAACGGTCTTTTTGTTTTTGCATTTCAACATTGAAGCCATCGACGTCAACAGTGAAACCGTTTTCTTTCGCAATCAGCTGCGTTAAGTCTAAAGGAAATCCGTTGGAATCAAATAATTCAAAAGCATCTCTGCCAGAAATTATTTTTAGATTTTCTAAAGTAGTTTCGTCTGAAATTACATCTACATTAATTCGTCCTTTCGTATTTCTGATAATCGCTTCAAGATTAGAAATACCGGATGAAATGGTTCTTAAAAAGGATTGTTCTTCTTCCTTAATAACGTTTTCAATCAGTTGTTTTTGCAATTTCAGTTCGGGGAAAGCATCGCCCATTTTCTTGCTCAAGACATCGACCAGTCGGTAAATGAAAGGTTCTTTTTGATCCAAGAAGGTAAAACTATAACGAATGGCTCTGCGTAAAATTCGGCGAATGACATATCCAGCACCAGTATTACTTGGCAGTTGTCCGTCAGCAATAGAAAACGAAACCGCACGCACGTGATCAGAAATGACACGAATAGAAACATCCACCATCTCATCCTTGCCGTAAGTTTTATCGGTAATGGTTTCAATCTCACGAATGATTGGCGTAAACACGTCTGTATCATAATTGGATTGCACATTTTGCAATACCATACACAAACGCTCAAAGCCCATTCCAGTATCGATATGTTTTTGAGGCAAGGGTTCTAAGGATCCATTGGCTTTTCTATTGTATTGCATGAATACCAAATTCCATATTTCAACCACTTGCGGATGGTCCATATTTACCAAGGTTCTACCATCAACCGCTGCTTTTTCTTCGGCCGACCGGATGTCCACATGGATTTCACTACACGGACCACACGGACCTTGATCGCCCATTTCCCAAAAATTGTCGTTTTTATTACCCATTAAAATGCGATCTTCAGAAATAAAAGATTTCCACAAATCGTAAGCCTCTTGGTCCATTGGTAAACTATCCTCTTTACTGCCTTCAAAAACAGTAACGTATAGAATGCTTTTATCGATGCCATAGACTTCGGTCAAAAGCTCCCAAGCCCAGGCGATCGCTTCCTTTTTAAAATAATCGCCAAAACTCCAATTGCCCAACATTTCGAATAGTGTATGGTGGTAAGTGTCAAAGCCAACCTCTTCCAAATCATTATGCTTTCCAGAAACACGTAAGCATTTTTGAGTATCGGCTATGCGCTTACTTTTTGGTTGTGCATTTCCCAAAAAATACTCCTTAAATGGTGCCATTCCAGAATTGACAAACATCAAGGTGGGATCATCCTTCAAAACCATGGGCGCAGAAGGTACAATGGCGTGTTGCTTATCCTTAAAAAAGTTCAAAAATTGGGAACGTATGTCTTGAGATTTCATTTTTATAAATTGATGTCTTATTTTATATTAAATTTAGCAATACGGTAAACTTTTTCACAAAGTTGTTTTAAAGTTTGCATATCGCAAGTCCTCTTTAATTGAGAATCATTTAGTTTTTACTAAATTTACAATTAAAATATTTTGTAGGTTTGTTCGTTAGCTTAATGTCAGAAGACCTTTTTCAGTCTTTTAACTGTGCAAAAATAGTATAAATTAGGAAATGAGTAAGGTAAAATATTATTACGATTCTGAAACTCTCTCTTATCAAAAAATAGAGCGGCGAAAAAGGAAAACCTTAAAGTATGCTTCTATATTTATTTTGGCATCGGCACTGTTTGGTTTCCTATTTGTGTTTTTGGCTAGTCAGTTTGTACAATCTCCTAAAGAACGCGCTCTAGCAAGGGAACTCCAGCACATGGAATTGCAATATCAATTACTCCATAAAAAAATGGATGAGGCACAATCGGTCTTGGCCAATGTTGAAGAACGAGACAACTCTATTTACCGACTTTATTTTGAAGCGAATCCTATTCCAGAAGAACAGCGTAAAGCAGGTTTTGGTGGTGTTAACCGGTATAAATCTTTAGAAGGTTTTGATAATTCAAAAATCATTATTGAGGCTAATAAGCGGATGGATATCTTGCAAAAGCAAATTGTCGTTCAGTCTAAATCCTTGGATGAAATAGCGATTTTAGCCGCAGATAAAGAAAAATTTCTATCCTCGATTCCCGCAATTCAACCTATAAGCAATGAGGATCTAACTCAAATGGTTTCAGGCTACGGGTATCGAACCGACCCTTTTACTAAAGCTAAAAAATTCCATTATGGAATGGATTTTACTGCGCCAAGAGGAACTCCTATTTACGCTACCGGGGACGGCACAGTGGTTAGAGCAGATAATGCTTCATCAGGTTATGGTAATCATATTCGGATTGATCATGGCTATGGTTATGTGTCCCTTTACGGCCATATGTACAAGTTTAATGTACGTGTTAATCAAAAAGTAAAACGAGGTGATTTAATCGGTTTTGTGGGCAGTACAGGGCGTTCTCAAGGACCTCATGTACATTATGAAATTTTTAAAGATGATGAACGCATTAATCCTATGAACTTCTATTATGGTCATTTATCAGCGGAAGAATATAGTGTATTATTGGAGCGCTCAACTTTAGAAAACCAATCCTTGGATTAATATGCACATCGATCTACCTGAGAAAAGATATTATGGTATTGGCGAAGTAGCTAAAGCCTTCAACGTTAATACGTCTTTGATTCGTTTTTGGGAAAAGGAATTTGACATCCTCAAACCAAAAAAGAATGCAAAAGGCAATCGAAAATTTACGCCGGAGGATATTAAGCATCTTAAATTCATTTATCATTTAGTTAAGGAGCGCGGATTCACCCTTGAAGGCGCGAAAACACATTTGAAAGAAAACAAACAACAAGCGCTCAGCAAATTTGAAATTATCAGTAAATTAGAAGACATAAAAGATCAACTCTTAAAAATTAAATCACAACTCTAAAACCAACATATTATGAAAAAATGGCTTATTCCCGTAATCATTATTGCAGTAATCGCAATCGGACTTTACTCATGGGGAAAAAACTTTAACAACACAGCGGTTGAACTAAAAGAAACGGCAACTAGAAGTTGGGGAGACGTAGAAAGTAGCTACCAACGTCGTAACGACCTTATTGGCAATCTGGTAAAAACAGTACAAGGTGCCGCCGATTTTGAACGTACCACTTTAAAAGAAGTTATTGAAGCTAGAGCAAAAGCAACATCAACAACCATTGATCCTACCAACCTCACGCCAGAAAACATGGCACAGTTTCAAGAGGCACAAAGTGGTTTGAGCGGTGCGCTGTCGCGATTATTAGTGTCGGTAGAACGTTATCCAGAACTTAAAGCAAATCAGAATTTCTTAGAATTACAATCGCAAATAGAAGGCACTGAAAACAGGATCAATGTCGCAAGGGATCGCTATAACCAGTCAGTAGAGCCTTACAACAAACATATCAAAGTTTTCCCAAACACTATGTTGGCGGGTCTTTTTAACTTTGATGATATGAGTTATTACAAGGCAGACGCTGGTGCTGAGAAAGCTCCTGATGTTGATTTTGATTTCAAATAATCCTTACGATATTTCGTTTTGAGAATACCACCAAAGAGCAACTTTCTAAAATAAAAAAATGTCTAAAACAGAAGATTTTCTAACCGCAGATGAAGAGCAACAAGTCATTGCCGCCATCAGGACTGCAGAAAAGAACACCTCAGGAGAAATACGAGTACACCTCGAAAAAACCTCTAAAATTGATGTTTATGACCGCGCTTTGGAGGTATTCCGCTTACTAAAAATGGACAATACAAAACTTCAAAATGGCGTTTTGATTTATGTGGCCGTTGAAGATAAAACCTTCGTTATTTTTGGAGACGAAGGTATTAATGAGGTTGTGGATGATGATTTTTGGGAAAGTACTAAAAACGTGATGCAAGGGCATTTTAAAAGAGGCCATTTTAAACAAGGTTTGGTGGACGGCATTTTAAAAGCTGGGAAGGAACTGGAAACTTTTTTCCCTTGGGAAACTGGTGATAAGAATGAGATTCCAGATGATATTTCAATAGGATAAAAAATCAAGTGAGCAGTATGCAGTTTTCAGTTAGCAGTCAGAATAATAATTATAAAAAAGGGGGCGTTTATCAACGCCTTCTTTTTAGTGCACTGTTAATGCTATGCAGTATTCAGTTTGGATTTTCTCAATTTAACATTCCTGAAAAACCTAAAAAAGCTACTGAACAAACTAGTGTTTATCAGTACACTCCCCTGTTATCCGAAACTCAAAAAAAAGACTTAGAGCAGAAGCTCATTAAATACTCGGACACTACTTCAACGCAAATTGTCGTGGTCATTATCAGTTCTACCCAAGGGGAAAACATCAACTACTTAGGCGCGCAATGGGGCCAAAAATGGGGTATTGGTCAGGCGAAAGAAGATAATGGCATTTTGATCTTGCTAGCGAAAGACGATCGTAAAATTGCGATCAGCACAGGCTACGGCACAGAACATTTACTGACGGATGCCATGTCAAGGCGGATCATCGAGCTTGACATCATTCCTTATTTTAAACAAAACGACTATTACGGGGGCTTAAACCGTGGGGTCGATGCCGTTTTTGAAGTAATGACCGGTGAATATAAAGGCACACGACAAGACAACGATTCAGAAGAATTTCCTGGCGGATTTATGATTCTGCTTTTTATAATTTTCGTCATCGTCATGATCTCCATTTCTAAAAAGAATAAGGGCGGTGGTGGCGGTCCAGGCAACAAAAGCAGTGGAGGTTTTAGTATTTGGGACGCCATAATTCTTAGTAGTCTCGGTCGTGGAGGAATGGGTGGTGGCTCTTCAAGAGGAGGTTTTGGCGGCGGCGGTGGCTTTGGCGGCGGCGGCGGTTTCGGTGGAGGCTTTGGTGGTGGAGGCTTTGGAGGCGGTGGTGCTTCTGGAGGATGGTAGACTTGAGGGTTTTCGGGTTTAAAGTTTCAGGTTTCAAGTTAAGTTCTGTCGACCCTTAAATAATTTTGGTATTTAATTTCACATTTTATATTCTGCGGTAATCAGCGGGATCTGCGGGAAAAAAAAGATCTGAATTTCAAGTGCTGAGTTTCACTTTCAGTTTCAACTTTCCGCCTTGACAAAAGCTAAGGACGGGCAAACCATTTTTAAATTCCGCGCGATTATTGAATGTAGTCGAGGTGAGGTTACTGAGTATAGTCGAAGTACCAAGTTCTAAGATTCAGTTTCGATTTCAGTTTCGATTTCAATTTCAATTTCAATTCAAAAAAATGTCCTACAAACCAAAAAACTACAATTCCTTATCACCTTATCTCATAGTCGACGAGGCCGAAAAACTTGTCGATCTCTTAAAAATAGTTTTTGATGCTAAAGAATTAAGGCGTTATGATCGTGAAGATGGTTCCAGCATGCACCTCGAACTTCTTTTAGATGATTCTGTCGTGATGATCAGTGATAGTACTGAGGATTATCCTGCCATTACGACCATGTTGCACATATTTGTTCCAAATGTGCAGAAAACCTTTGATTTAGCTATAAAAAACGATTGTATGTCATTGGAACAACCAACTAGCGACGCTGATAATCCTGACACACGCGGCGCTTTTATTGATTATGCAGGGAATTATTGGTCGGTAAGCACACAAAAAGAATAAGGTTGTTATTAAACAATTTTTAATTACCAAATTCCAAAATGTTCATATTTATCCGTGAACAGAATGATTTGTATGTAAGACTTCATAATCCGATCTTCGTGCTCCTATCCATTTCTACTTAAAAAGATGGCGGCGGCGGAGGCGGCGGCGGCATCCCGCCACTATTTGTACCTAAGCTATTGAACCTCCAACTGAAGCTCAACATAAAGTACTGTTCCAACACCGTACTTTGAGAATCCTGAATATAATTGGCCGTCGTTGTACGTTGCGCATTGGTGTTTTGATTTAAAAGATCATAAACCTTTAAGCTTAGAGTTCCGTTATTCTTTAAAACCGAATAGGCTAAGGTGGCATTCCAAAACCACGCACTTTTTTGAAAGCCTTCTGACACGTTGGGATTATACATAAAATTAATATCATTACGCCATTCCAGTTTTTTGGGAAAAAATGTGGCGGTGGCAATCCCTAATTTATGACTTACGAAATTTCGATTCTCATAATCGTCCAAATTATAACGCGCTTTCGTAAATGACAAACGGTAGTTTGGGCGTATTTCAAAGAGTGATTTCCAAGAATAGGTTAAATCTAAGCCAGGAAAAACTTGTGTAGTGAATGAGGCATATTCCACATCATTATTAAAATTTACTGTGTTATCCAAAACAGCATTCATGCCAAAACGTAACTTTAAAGTTTGTAAAGAGTCTATTTTAAAATTCTTATTCCAACTTGAATTGAAGGACACCCAATAATTTCCATCGACATTTGTATAGGTTGTGTTCTTAACTAGGTTCTTATCCACAGTAGTTTTGGACACAACTTTATTTTCAACCACATTGCCATACATATAGATATAGAATCCAGATTGTTTTTGATAATCATAATTATCATAATCAAAGCTAAACGCATGGATTTCAGAAGCCTTTAAATTTGGATTTCCAATGACGGTGTTTAAAGGATCAGAAACATTCTTAAAGGGTTGTAATTGTGCCATTTGTGGAGCTTCATTCCTAAAATCATAATCTAAGCCAAAAGACATATTTGGGCTGAATTTGTAGTTAAATCGCGTCTCAAATTTTAAAAAATCAAAATTTTGTTCCAAACTAAGTTCAGGTCTTAAGCGATCCGAATTTTCGAGGGTCCTATTTGCATAGCCAGAACCTAATGAGAATTGTAATTTATCCGAATTATATACAAGTTTAACTGTTGGACTGTGAACTTGATCTTTATTCGTAAAATTTGTACTCAATTGCGTATTAAAAATGCCATAGCTTTGTGAGTTCTCCTCAAAATCAAAAGTGCTTTTCACATCCCGTTGCTTATCATTATCATAACTATAGATAAAATCTAGAAACAACTTTTTAGCTTGCAAAGGCAATCGATAAGTAACATTCATACTTAAACGATTAGAACTCCCATCGCCATCTGTAAATTGATTTCTCAGCAAATCCTTAGGATCATTACCGTATATCATGGTTTCTGAATTTAAAAAGTCTTCTGATCTCGTATCATTGACATTAGCATCAATATGTGCTCTTACAAAAGATCCTTTATTACCAAAGCGTTTGGTAAGGTTGAGATTGTTTCTAAAATTTTTTCCATAAGTATCAACAAATGATGCAGTAGTGGATTGATTTGTAAGCACTTTGTCCTCATCTAAGGATTGCTCTTGTCTTTCAAAAGAAGTTTTGGAATTAGAAAAGCTAAAGGAAGGTCTCATAGTGACCATAAATGTAGAATCAACTTTAATGTCAAAAGCCATATTGGCACTATGACTATCCGTCTCGTTATCAGAATTTGATGTTGAATTTGTAAAGTATCTGGAATCGGGTAAAAAATTCTCGCGTTGTGAGTTTGTTGCGTTTTTGGAGTGGCTGCCTGAATGGAAATAGTCTCCGGATAAATCGTTACCCTTACCTAATTCATCGGCATAGTTAATACCAGCATTATTAGATGTCGTTATTCCCTGTCCGCCGCCAAACGAGCGACCATCAATGGAAAATCCACTATCACTCATGGTCATTCTTCTACCTCCACCAAACATTTTACGGATTTCGCCAAAACTAAAACCAGCAGAATTGATATTATTTCCGCCCGCCAGAACACTTATGCGTTGTTCATTATCAAAAACATTAACCATACCGGCATATTCATAACGCTCATCAGTACCGCCTCCAGCAGATACACGACCAAATACCCCTCTATTATTTTTTTCTTTAATGGTTAGATTAATGGTTTTGTTCTGAGTATCCCCTTTTTCTCCAGAAAATGCTTCAGCTTTAGTTTTTGTATCTGTGATCTGAACTTTTTCGATGAGTTCTTTAGTAAGATTTCTGGTGGTAATCGTAGGATCGTTTCCAAAAAAAGGTTTGCCATTGACCAAAATTTGATGGACCGCTTTTCCATTCACTTTAATCGCCCCATCGTCGTCCACCTCTACGCCAGGCAATTCCTTTAGTAGATCCTCAACACTTGCATCTTTTTTAGTTTTAAAAGAAGCTACATTAAATTCCAAAGTATCCTTTTTTATGGTAATCGGCGCTCTCGATTTAATCACGATTTCATCCAATAAATTGGCAGTTTTAAGCGCAATAGTTTTGAGATTGATGGGCGATTTAGAAATGTTGACGATTTGAGAATAGGATTCATATCCTACATAGGAAATGGTAAGATTTAAAGAATCTTCGTATGTTCGATTGTCTAGCACAAAATTTCCGTTTTTATCAGAAATCGTATAGGTCACTAAGGTCGAATCCTTGAGTGTTTCGAGGTAAATAGTGGCAGATTCTAAAGTTGATTGATCCGCTTCAGAAATTAAAGTTCCAGAAATTTTAAACGGTTTACCTTGAGAAAAAGTCATGCACGTGCATAATACTGCAAGAATGCATAGATATTGCTTCATTATTTTGATTGATGCTGATTAATACCTATCAAAAAAACGAAAATAAATAAGATATTGTATGATTTTTCTTTATAAAAGTAAAACTAAAACTCGTTTTTACTTTTTCCGCATGTAAATACTGATTGGAACTCCATGAAAGTTAAATTGCTCGCGCAACTGATTCTCTAAAAAGCGTTTGTATGGTTCCTTAACATACTGTGGCAAATTACAGAAAAATGCAAACTGAGGCTGCGGCGTTGGCAATTGCATGATATATTTGATCTTCACGAATTTCCCCTTTAAAGCAGGTGGTGGATAGTTCTCAATTATCGGCAGCAACACCTCGTTTAGTTTACTGGTTTTAATTTTTTTGCTGCGATTGTTGTACACTTCGACAGCAGTTTCAATCGCTTTAAAAATACGTTGTTTGTTAAGCACCGAAATGAAGACAATAGGCACATCCGTAAAGGGTTCCATTTCTTTTCGAATTTGTCTTTCGTAATCTCTCACAGTATTGGTTTCTTTTTCAACTAAATCCCATTTATTGACCAATACAACAATGCCTTTTCTGTTGCGCTCTGCCAACCAAAAGATATTCTGAACTTGGCCATCAAAACCACGAGTGGCATCATGAACCAACAACACCACATCACTATGTTCAATAGCTCTAACGCTACGCATTACAGAGTAAAATTCCAAATCTTCCTTGACTTTGGATTTACGACGGATTCCCGCAGTATCTACCAAATTAAATTCAAATCCAAATTGGTTATATTTGGTATCGATAGAATCTCTTGTCGTACCAGCAATATCGGTAACAATATAACGCTCCTCGCCAATCAGTGCATTTATAAATGAAGATTTCCCTGAATTCGGGCGACCTACAACTGCAAAACGTGGCAAATCACTTTCTTCTTCGAAAACGTCTTCCGGTAAGGCTTTAACCACTTCGTCAAGCAAGTCTCCGGTACCACTGCCACTCATACTGGCAATATTGAAATACTCACCCAAACCTAAGGCATAAAATTCAACCGAATCTTCAGCACGTTTGTTGTTATCCACTTTATTTACTGCCAAAAACACAGGCTTATTTACTTTTCTGAGTAATTTAGCAACATCTTCATCCATGCTAGTAACACCAGTTTCAACATCGACCACAAAAATGATCACATCAGCTTCCTCAATGGCTATTTCAACCTGCTTATCTATTTCAGCCTCAAAAACATCATCACTGCCAATAATATAGCCTCCAGTATCAATAACTGAAAACTCACGTCCATTCCATTCTGACTTACCATAGTGTCGATCTCTAGTCACACCGCTCACGGCATCGACAATAGCCTCCCTGCGTTTGATTAAACGATTGAATAAAGTTGATTTTCCAACATTTGGGCGACCTATAATAGCTACTATATTACTCATACTTCTTTAATTGTTTGCAAATGTAGTGTTTCCATTCTAAAAAAAATAGACTATTTTTCAGCGTACTAAACTAAAATTATGTCCATATCCAACGAAATTGTATTAAGGCCGCGATTTAAAATGGAATTAAACCATGATAATTCGTCTGTTTTAAAGACTTTTGAAAACGCGAAAGCCACCTGTGAGACCTATAAAATCGTTAGGGTCGATGATCATGTCTTTATCCGACTCCCTAAACATCATCAACATTTCTGGTCGCCACAACTGCATCTGGAAATCAATGAAACGGATGCAAAAACCTCTATGCTTCATGGGCTATTTGGACCGAATCCAACCGTTTGGACGCTGTTTATGTTTTTGCATTTTCTGGTGGCTGGGCTTTTTATTGCTTTCGGAATATGGACCTATACCAATTGGACTCTAAAGAGTACATATGGCATTCAAATGGGATTCATGCTGTTGATGGTTGCTGCTTGGTTTGTTCTTTATTTTGCTGGCCGCTTTGGAAGAGCGAAAGGCAAAGCAGAAATGCATGGGTTGTATGATTTTATGAATGGGACTTTGAGGGATAATGGGATGCTGTGAGAAGGGGATGACGGATGACGGATGATGGATGATGGATGATGGGGATTGATGATGAATTATACCACAGAGTTTCACGGAGTGGCACAGAGATTCACAGAGAACTAACTAAAAAACACTTTATTCCCAATCTTTGTGTTCCGAGCTATTAACTGCCGACTATAATTAATCACTGCCAATTGATTACTGACAACTGCTTGCCCGTCCGTAGCTCTAGCGATGGCGGGAAGACTGCCAACTGAACCCTACTTCGGGTTATACCCAAAACGCTTCAATTGCTTTTGATCGCTTCGCCAGTTTTTATTGACTTTTACGTAAAGCTCCAAATGGACTTGTTTGCCAAAAAATAACTCCAAATCTTTTCTTGCCTCTACGCCCACTCTTTTTAAGGCGGC
>JBBSRC010000085.1:0-18950 GCA_038243395.1 Flavobacteriales bacterium
AAAATTAAATTGCAGAGAGAAAGGGATTCGAACCCTCGATACCCTTTTGAGGTATACACGCTTTCCAGGCGTGCGCCTTCGACCGCTCGGCCACCTCTCTAAAATTTAAAGTTCAATTGCTTTGCCAAATAACGAAAAAATCTTTTAGGGAAAAAAATTTCTACGTTAATTTTAAGACATTTCTCCTCTTAATGATGTTTCAAAGATGGTTTTGAACGTGTTAGCAGAAATCTTTTCTCCCAATAAATACATCAATTTAGTCACTGCAGCCTCCGTTGTGATGTCTTTTCCGGAAATAACTCCTATTTTTTTCAGCTGAGAACTCGTTTCATACTGCCCCATAATGACACTTCCACCCGAACATTGCGTAACATTAATTACTGGGATGCCCTTTTTTATTGTTTTTTTTACCAATTCGGTAAACCACTTTTCGGTAGTTGTGTTTCCTGCACCGTAAGTTTCCAAAATGATTCCTTTAATATGAGGAGAGGAAAACATGCACTCCAAAACCACTTTTGAAACCCCCGGAAACATTTTAATCAAGGCAATATTATTTTCCAATTTTTTATGAACCGTGAATTTTTTACGAACATTAGGTTTAAAAAGATATTCTTTTGATACTTTTAAATGGACGCCAGATTCCGCTAAATCTGGATAATTCAAAGATTCAAACGCTTCAAAATGTTCTGCATTCAGTTTTGTTGTTCTGTTGCCTCGGTAAAGTTTGTATTCAAAATAAAGCCCAACTTCCCTAATAACTGGTTTTCCATGCTGTTGTAAAGAGGCCATTTGTATGGAGGTAATAAGGTTTTCTTTAGCATCGGTACGCAAATCGCCAATGGGCAATTGCGATCCCGTAAAAATAACAGGCTTTGCTAAATTCTCTAACATAAAACTTAAGGCAGAGGCGGTATAACTCATGGTATCACTCCCATGCAACACGACAAATCCATCAAAATCTTCATAATTGTTTTCGATAATTTCGGCAATTTGAACCCAATAGTGAGGATTCATATTAGAGGAGTCAATAGGTTCTTCAAATGAAAAAGTTTTGATTTCACAATCCAACAGTTTCAATTCTGGAATATTTTTCAACAAATTACTAAAGTCAAAAGCTTTTAAAGCACCGGAATCAGCATCTTTGATCATACCAATGGTGCCGCCTGTATATATTAATAAGATATTGGGTTGTTGCAAGGTCATAAATTAAACTTTAAATACAATTTTGGAATTCTCAGTTGTGATAGTGGCTATCTCCTCTTGTGACATTCCATAAAGTTCAGAAAGCTTATCCAGAACTTTTATAATGTAGGCACTTTCATTACGTTTTCCTCTAAATGGTGCTGGTGCCAAATAAGGCGAATCGGTCTCTAAGACGATATGTTTTAAATCAATTTGATTCAAAAATTTATCAATACCACCATTTTTAAAAGTGACCACCCCGCCAATGCCTAATTTCATATTGAACGAAAGAGCGCGTTTTGCTTGTTCTACATTACCCGTAAAACAATGAAAAATCCCAAATAAATCATCTGATTTCTCTGTTTCTAAAACTTGAAAAATTTCATCAAATGCATCTCTACAATGGATAACAATAGGCAACTGGTATTTTTTCGCAAGCTCAATCTGATGCTTGAAAGCTTCCTGCTGTATATTTAAAGTACTTTTATCCCAATATAAATCTATACCTATCTCTCCAATGGCTACAAACTTTCTTTGAGACAGTAATTCTTCAACATGGCGCAATTCATCCTTATAATTTTCCTTTACGGAAGTTGGATGCAAGCCAGTCATCAAATGCACATGCTCGGGAAATTCAGCTTCCAACCGCAACATTGCTTCTGTATATGACGAATCAATTGCAGGAATAAAAAAACGTGACACATTGGCTTCAATGGCACGTTCAATCATTGCTTTTCTATCAACATCAAAAGCTTCACTATATAAATGAGTATGGGTATCTGTAATAATCATTTTGCAAAAGTATAAGTTCTTTTACAAATAACTGTTATTAACGTGCTGGAGTATCATGCCGATAAATATACAAAATGATCAGAAATGTGGTTCATTTGAATTTCTTGAAAACTTTTTACAGTTGGAAATCTTGCGCATTTACCAGAATAGATTTTAAAACTTGAATATTTTCCGCATGTTTCTTGTTTCAATTAAATCAGGGCGAGGCATCATGTCAATGTATTGTGTAAATCGATGTCAATTTAATTATGTCTTGATATAATTCATCTATGCGTCTTAAATGGATTAACCGAATTTTCTTTTATTATTTTATTGGGACATTACCGTCTGCAATTGGTCTATTTTAGGGCTCAAGTAACGAAAAACTAATAATTAGATGATTGATCCATACAATGCGCCACTTGAGGAATTTCTTTTAGAAAAAGGATATACTAAAGTCAAGCTACAACTGACCAAAACAAACCATTTTGAAGTCAAGGCGACAATTAACGGTGTAAAAGGCTTGTTTATTTTAGATACTGGAGCTTCTAATTCGTGTGTAGGGTTTGAAGCTATTGATACTTTTAAGTTGAAGGCTCAGGATTCCGAAGTCAAAGCCGCCGGCGCTGGGGCTTCCGATATGTTGACGCAAGTTTCAAAGATAAATAAACTTAAAATAGGAAAATGGAAAAAGGACAAAGTGCCTTTAATACTTTTTAATTTAACCCACGTCAATACGGCACTCCTAAATTATAATTCTAAACCCGTGGATGGCATCATAGGCGCAGACATTTTAAAAAGAGCAAAAGCCATTATTGATTATGACAAAAAGAACGTGTACTTAAAGTTGTAATTATCTAAATGCATTTATATTATTAGATGGTTATCTTTAATTACCAAAAACTTCTTTTTGGTACCACATGCGTACTTCGATCATTATAGCCGATGACCACCCTCTTATCCTAAAAGGTCTTTCCGACTTTTTAAAGGAAAAAAATTACAATCTAGTTGGAAGTACTGTGGATGGCAAAGAAGCCTTCGAAATGATCACATCTAAAAAACCAGAAATTGCAATCTTAGACATTCAAATGCCTTTTCTAACAGGACTACAATTGCAGAGAAATGCCAAAACTTAAAACTTTCTACCAAAATAGTCCTGATCACTTTTGAAAAAGACGCAGCGCTCTATAAAGAAGCTGAAAACTCTTGGAATTTATGGCTATGTTCTTAAAGAATTCGCCTTAATAGAAATCGAAAACTGCATTGAAGCTGTTTTAAACGGTAAATCATATTTTAGTCCTGAGTTCCTTGAATTTTTAGAAATTGTTGAACCTCCTCAAGAGTGGGAACTGCTGACTCCTTCTGAAAAAGAAATTTTAAAACTTATTGTCAAAAATAATACAGGGGTTGAAATCGGGGAAATCCATAGTGTTTCTACCCGTAAGGTCGAGAAACAAAAAAGCAATATCATCAAAAAATTAGAATTGTCCCATAAACAGAACAGCCTTTTAATCTGGGTTAAAGAAAATCAGGATTACTTTCTGTAATTTAAAAAAAATAGTTTGTCAACAATTAAAAGTATTCTGTCTCCTATCAATCCCACACTTTACTTATAAAAATAAAGCGCTATCTGAAGTTTCAGATGCGCTTTACTAATGTTTAAAATTATCTTTTTTACTGAAATATACGTAAAGTTACGTATTGTCTGATGTTGCTTAATTGCTGATATTTGTAATGCTATTAATTCTTAGGGGAATTATTTTACGAAAAGCTTTGGGTTGTCATTGATTCAAAGCTTTTTATTTAAGTTCATATTTTACTCATTTGACTAATTATAAACAACTTATAATCTTCAAGATTTAAAATACGTAGAGTTACGTATTGTTCGGTAGTTCTGATTTGTTGAAATTTACACTGTTCAATGATATTATTGAAAACGTTAGTGTATTGTCTCTTTTGAAAGCCCTACTTTCTACTTTAAACCAATGAAAAGAATAATCCATATCTCTAATAAACCTATGAAAAAAAATCCCAAAGAGATAATTAAATGCTTATCATCGGATTAATTTTGAGTGCAGTACTGATCATAACCGCAAATATTATTGTTAGTTTTTTTTAGATAATAGTTAGTCAAAAAAAGGGCAACTTTAAAAATTAAGTTGCCCTTTTTAATTGACTAAATATATGATTAAAGTTCTAAAGCTCTTTTAACATCATTATCCATTAACAATTCCGTTGGATTTTCAAGCGCATTCTTAATTGCAACTAAGAAGCCTACACTTTCCTTGCCATCGATTATTCTATGGTCATAAGATACCGCCAAATACATAATTGGTCTTATCTCTACATGTCCATCAATAGCTACAGGACGTTCCACAATATTGTGCATCCCTAAAATTGCACTTTGGGGTGGATTGATAATTGGTGTAGATAACATACTACCAAAAACACCACCATTAGAAATCGTGAAAGTTCCACCGGTCATTTCATCAACTGTAATTTGTCCATCTCGTGCTCTGATCGCTAAACGCTTAACCTCAGCTTCAACACCTCTAAAGGTTAGGTTTTCGGCATTTCTGATCACAGGTACCATCAATCCTTTTGGTCCTGAGACCGCAATACTGATATCACAGAAATCATAGCTGATCATTTCCTGACCATCAATCATGGAGTTTACTGAAGGATATTCCTTCAAAGCTCTAACCGCTGCCATAGTGAAGAAACTCATAAAGCCTAAACCAACACCATGTTTATTTTTGAAGGTTTCTTTATATTCTTCACGCAATTTAAATATTGCAGACATATCCACCTCATTAAAGGTAGTCAACATGGCTGATTCGTTTTTGGCAGACACTAAACGCTCCGCAACCTTACGACGCAACATTGACAATCTTGAACGCGATTCTCCACGTCTTCCTCCTGTTGGGGTGCCCATTGAAGGAACTGCCTTAACAGCATCATCTTTAGTAATACGACCATCTTTACCTGATCCGCTAATATCAGAAGCTGACATGCTCTTTTCTGCCAAAACCTTTTTGGCTGCAGGACTAGCTACTCCAGAAGCATAAGTTTTTTCAGCGGGATTGGGAGCTTTTTTAGAATCCTCTTTGGTTGGAGTTTCCTTTTCTTCTTTTGCAAGTTCTTTTTCAACATTTTTATCGCCACCACCTTCATCACCTGAACTTTTTGATTGAGAATCGTCAGATTTCTCTGAAGATTTAGGTTCTGAATCTCCTCCTGGTTTTTCAGCAGATGTATCAATCAAACACACCACTTCACCAACGGCAACAGCATCGCCTTCTTCCGCTTTTAACGTAATAATGCCACTAGCCTCCGCCGGAAGTTCTAAGGTGGCTTTATCACTGTCCACCTCCGCAATAGCCTGGTCCTTTTCTACATAATCGCCATCTGCAACTAACCATGCTGCAATTTCTACTTCTGTAATTGACTCTCCTGGTGAAGGAACTTTCATTTCTAAAATCATAGTTCTTATTGTTTTTGAATTCCTGCGAAGACAGGAATTTTTAATTTTATTTCAGGTAATTTTCTTTGAGCATTGCAACATCTTATTTTGTGAATATCAATGTCGCAGCTTTACTATTAAAATATTATTTTAATTCTTTAAGAACAAAAACCGTAATCTTAAAGTCACTTTATTATTATCGCTGATTGTTTTTTGTTTTGTCAAATACAAAATCAAGGATTTCCTTATGGCGACGTTTGGCACGTGTTGAACTTCCTGCCGCTGGCGCACCATAAGCACGACCCGAAGCAATCCTGAATGCTTTGGATTCCTCAAAGTGCATCATTAAATAACTGTATGCACCCATATTACGAGGCTCTTCCTGTGCCCAAACCACATCATCCGCATTCTTATATTTTTCAATAACAGCTCTCATTTTCTTCGCTGGCAATGGGAATAATTGCTCTATTCTTACTAATGCTACATCATCTCTGTTTTGTTCCTCCCTGACTTCTAATAAATCATAATAAAACTTTCCAGTAACAAATACTAAAGTTTTCACTTTATCAACCTCAGCTTTTTGATCCTCGATAAGCATTTGGAAACTTCCATTTGCAAATTCATCTACCGTTGAAACAACTAAGGGATGACGTAATAAACTTTTTGGTGTAAATACAATTAAGGGTTTTCTGAAATTAGTTTTAACCTGTCTTCTTAACAAATGGTAAAAATTTGCTGGTGTTGTACAATCTGCCACATACATATTGTCAACGGCACACATCTGTAAAAATCGTTCCATGCGGCCGGAGGAATGTTCAGCGCCTTGTCCTTCATAACCGTGAGGCAATAGCATAACCAATCCGTTTTGAAGCTTCCATTTATCTTCCGCAGCGGAAATATATTGGTCAATCATGATTTGAGCCCCGTTACCGAAATCTCCAAATTGTGCTTCCCAAATTGTCAAGGTTTTAGGACTCGCCATGGCATAACCATAATCAAATCCTACGACTCCGTATTCGGAAAGTAATGAGTTGTAAATATAAAATTTACCCTGCTTGTCACTGATGTGATTTAAAAGAACGATTTCTTCTTCACTATCTTCAACCTTAATGACAGCATGACGATGGGAGAACGTACCCCGTTCAACATCTTGTCCTGAGAAGCGCACATCGTGACCTTCTTCTAAAAGTGTTCCATATGCCAAATGTTCAGCCATTGACCAATCCAATCTGTTTTCATCAAACATAGTTTTTCGGGACTGGACAAGCCGCTCAATTTTTCGTATAAATGTTTTGTCCTTTGGTAAATTGGAAATAACATCAGCAATTTCTGATAGCCTTTCTTTAGGAAAAGTCGTATCAACGTCCTGCATCATCATATTCTGATCCGCATATTCAAAACCTGTCCATTCATCTTGCATAAATGGTGTAATTGTAGTTTTTTCTTCCTTACGCGAGTCCTCCAACTCTTCTTCTAAGGATGCTTTATAGGATGCCTCCAACTTTTTGACATAGTCCTTATCCACCACACCTTCGGTGACGAGTTTATCGGCATATATATCTCTAGGATTTTCATGCTTGGCAATAGCTTTGTACAATTTTGGCTGGGTAAATCGAGGTTCGTCACCTTCATTATGCCCATATTTTCTATAACCCAAAAGATCAATAAACACATCACGCTTAAAAGTCATCCTGAAATCCAAAGCGAATAACATCGCATGAACAACAGCTTCAGCATCATCAGCATTGACATGCAATACTGGGGATAGAGTTACTTTAGCAACGTCCGTACAATAGGTGCTGGAACGTGCATCAAGATAATTAGTAGTAAAACCTATTTGATTATTGACCACAATATGAATGGTGCCATTAGTTTTGTATCCGTCCAAATTCATCATTTGGATAATCTCGTACACCAAACCTTGGCCAGCAATCGCTGCATCTCCATGTACAATGATAGGAAGTACTTGAGAAGGGTTGTCAGCGTATTTATCGTCTTGTTTTGCTCTAGAAATACCTTCAACAATGGCTCCTACTGCTTCTAAATGAGAGGGGTTAGGCGCGATGTTCAAGTTTATTTTCTTGCCGCCTTTAGATTCTCTATCACTGGTCCATCCCAAGTGATACTTGACATCGCCGTCAAATATTTCTTGTTCGTAATCCTTTCCATCAAATTCGCTAAAAATATCTTTAGCTGATTTTCCGAAAATATTGATGAGGGTACTCAAACGGCCACGATGTGCCATTCCCATCACAAATTCTTTTACACCCTGTTCGGCAGCATTTTCAATAAGTGCATCCAGTGCCGGAATTAAAGATTCATTGCCTTCAAGTGAAAAACGTTTTTGCCCAACATATTTTGTATGTAAAAAACTTTCAAAAGAAACGGCTTCATTTAATTTACCTAAAATATGTTTTTTTTCTTCGGAAGAAAATTTAGGCTGATTATCATTGACATTGAGTTTTCCCTGAATCCATTGAATCTCCTTCGGGCTTCTAATATACATATATTCCACGCCGATTGAAGAACAATAAATATTTTCAAGATGATCAATAATGTTTTCTAAAGTCTGTGGTCCAGTCCCTAAACCTTCTCCGGCCGAAAAAACAGTTTTGAGATCTTGGCTTGAAAGTCCGAAATTTTCAAGAGCTAGCGTAGGCTCATATTTTCGACGCTCACGAACGGGATTAGTTTTTGTAAATAAATGACCTCTATTTCTATACCCATCAATAAGTCTGATCACATTGAATTCCTTTTGCATGTGCTCAGGAACTTCTGGCGAAATGCAAACTTCTCCTTCAGCGTAAGTGACTTCATTAGGAGCAACTTCTCGCTGGTTAACTTCAGCGTTTTCGGAACCAAAGTCAAACCCTTGAAAAAAGGCTCTCCAACTCGGTTCTACAGTATCGGGATTTTGTAAATATTGATCGTATAAATCAGCAAAGAAAGCTGAATGAGCGGCATTTAAAAAGGAATATTTATCCATCATTTTTTATGAAACGTTCAGATGTGTTCAAATTTTATTCAAAAATACAACTTTTAGCAAAATAAGAATTGCTTTTAGTATATTTATATGATATATCAGTATCAATAAACAAAATACCAAATTTATGCCGTTCCTACTGCAGAAAAGACTAATTACTTGTCTTGTAATTCTCGTGTTTTCCTTTTGTTCACAAGCACAAATCCAAACAGCTTCATCCTCTTCCGATTTTTGGAACCACGTACGTTTTGGTGGTGGGGTCGGATTAAGTTTTGGAGATGGTTTTTTTAGTGGAACACTTGCTCCAAGTGCCATTTATGAGTTTAATAATCAATTTGCTTTGGGAGTGGGTCTTAATGGCACTTATAATAAACAAAAGAATCTCTATAAATCGACTGTTTTTGGTGGAAGTCTGATTGGTTTATTCAATCCCATTCCAGAAATTCAATTGTCTGCAGAATTTGAGGAACTCAATGTCAGTAGAAATTGGGATGACAGATTAGTGCAGGCAAATGAAAATTATTGGTATCCTGCACTATTTGTAGGTGCTGGTTTTCGATCCCGCAATGTTGCCGTGGGCATCAGATACGATGTTCTTTATGATAAATACAAAAGTATATATGCCGATGCTTGGGCGCCTTTCGTAAGGGTTTATTTTTAGAATCCCTTCCGATAACTATCGAAACTAACCCTATCCAAAAGGAAGGAACTCTTTTCTGTATGAAAGCGCATACAACTTTTATTTAATTTGGCATATGTAAAAAAGTCCTTCCCTTCGGCAAGGATTTAGGATGGGAAACTATTCCTGTAATAAACTTTCTGCCATTCACGTTTTAGAATTAAAAACATCACATTTTCTGACATCTGCAGCGTGTCATTCCCATCCAACTCTTTTATTTTATCTTCAGAAACATCAACGATATAAAGCAAGTTCAGATAGTCCATAAATTTTTCTTGGATAAGTTTATATATCTTTTCGTGTAACAGCAGTTTTAAACTTGTGGGCAATACATCTAATGCAAATTCTAAATTGATGTTGGCCAATGCCAAATCATTATTAAGTTGAAGAACAAGTTTCGAATAGAGTTCTAATTGATTTGCTTTATTGACCAAATCGTCGAAGGTTTTTAAATCTGTCATTAGTTCTTAAACTCTTCTGTCCATTAAATCATTTCCGAAATCTTTCAATACTTTCTTATTATTTTCAGGAATCGAAAGTTCCTCCAAAACAGCAAATGCTTTGTTTGTATAATTTAGTATTTCATCGCGCGTGGCATCTGCAGAGCCACTGGATTGAAAAATTTGTTTTACAGTCTCAATTTTTTCTGAAGCATCACTCGGATTGATACCAAACAAATGTTGCAGTTGTAATTGGTCATCATCATTAGAAAATTCGATGGCCTTTATATACAAATAGGTTTTTTTATTTTCAATAATGTCGCCACCAACCTGCTTGCCAAAAGTTTCAGGATCTCCAAAAGCATCCAAATAGTCATCTTGAAGCTGGAACGCTATGCCTAATAATCGTCCAAATTCATAAATACGGTCTTGATCCACTTTTGAAGCTGAGGCAACAATGGCACCCATTTTCATGGCGGCACCAACTAACACAGCGGTTTTGAATTCAATCATTTTTAGATATTCGGCTACTGAAACATCATCTCTGGTTTCAAAATCCATATCATATTGCTGACCTTCACAAACT
Organism: Flavobacteriales bacterium; assembly: GCA_038243395.1. Taxonomy (GTDB): domain Bacteria; phylum Bacteroidota; class Bacteroidia; order Flavobacteriales; family Flavobacteriaceae; genus Gelidibacter. The sequence goes on from JBBSRC010000085.1 coordinate 10,105, forward strand.
TCCAAGGCTGTTTTACTGAATAATTTCGCCAATTCCTGAAAGACGTTAGCATCATACTGTTCAAAAAGCTGATAGGCTATAATGAGCATAGCATCCCCTGATAAAATCCCAGTATTGATATCCCATTTTTCGTGAACCGTCGGCTGGCCACGGCGTAATGGTGCTGCATCCATAATATCATCATGTATCAAAGAAAAATTATGAAAGATCTCAACACTTAATGCGGCATTTAGTGCATTTTTATAATCTGCATTAAAGGCTTCGGCAGTCATTAAAGTTAAGATTGGACGAATGCGCTTCCCTCCCAATTCCAACATATATTGGATAGGATCATATAAGGATGCAGGCTCTTTGGATTGCACTTTTTCTACTAAATAGACGATAAATGCGTTATGATAAAATTGAATGTTTTGCATGGCACAAAAATAAAGCAAATACCTTTAGAAAACGAAGTCAAATAATTGAACATTAAAATATTATTAAACTTTGGAAACTATTTTTGTTTTTAAAGTTTCCTGTTGTACATTTGCCTCCATTTATGAGAGAAAACATTATACATAAAGCAACGGAATTATTCCTGACTCTAGGTTTCAAAAGTGTTACAATGGATGATATCGCCAATGAATTGGGCATATCTAAGAAAACTATATACGTGCATTTCGAAAACAAAACGAAACTTGTAGAAGCGACTACCATAGAAATGTTCGAGATCATTGCACAAGGCATTGATGCTATTTGCGATTTGGAAAAAGATCCAATAGAAGAAATCTATGATATTAAGAAGCTAGTTTTGGAGTATTTGAAAGATGAAACATCCTCTCCGTATCATCAATTACAAAAATATTATCCAAAAATTTTCAACACCTTACGTTCTAAACAATACGGTTTAATGGAAGACTGTGTCGCAGGCAATTTGGAACGCGGAATTACTCTAGGTCTATATAGAAATAACCTGGAAATAGAATTTATATCCAAAATTTATTTTACCTGCATAATGGCTTTAAGAGATAATCAATTGTTTCCCTTGATTGATTTTTCCATGAACTCACTTATGAATCATTATCTCGAATATCATGTCAGAGGCATTTGCACTCCCAAAGGCCTGGAAGTTCTTATAAGAATCAACAATCAATCATAACCTAATGAAAAACAAGTTTTATATACTTTTATTGACGCTGTCTCCCTTCCTAACGTTCTCACAAGAAGCACCCACAAATTTCAGCTTACAGGAAGCTATTGATTTTGCCCTTCAAAATAATCGGAAGTCCATCAACGCGCAACGCGATATTGAAGCTGCAAAAGCTCAAAAATGGGAAACCACCGCCAGTGGCTTGCCTCAGATAAGTGCTACGGTTGACTATCAAAACTTTTTAAAGCAACAAGTGCAACTATTACCATCTGAGTTTTTCGGTGGTAATCCCGGAGAATTTGCTGAGTTGGTTTTTGGTACCAAACAAAACATGTATGCTACTGCTACATTGAACCAAAAAGTATTTGATGGCTCCTACATTGTTGCTTTACAATCGGCAAAAGTGTTCTTGGAAATCTCAAAAAACGCTAAGACCAAAACAGATTTGGAAGTTAGGAAAGCAGTGATCAACGCTTATGGGAATGTATTATTAACAGAAGAGAGCATTCAAATTTTACAAAGAAACTTAGACGTACTTCAAAAAAACCTCAACGAAACCACCAAGATTTTTGAAAATGGACTGGGAGAAGAAGAAAGCGTAGAGCAATTACAGATCACCCTTGTCGGCATCGAAAGCAATTTGAACAATGTGACCAGAATGAAAAAATTGGCATATCAGATGTTCAACTTGACCCTTGGTTTGGACATTAATCGTCAAACCGTTTTAACTGATGATTTGGAACGGTTAACCAATCAAAACATTTCATTAGACTTATTGGAAACAGAAGCAAATATTGAAAACACCATCGATTATCAAATTGCAGAAAATGATAAGATGACCAAAGAATTGATGTTAAAGTTGGAAAAAAGCAAAGCCTTACCAACGCTCAATGCTTTTATTAATGGGGGTTATTCTGCATTTAGCGACTCATTCAGTTTTGCACGGAAAGATCAAGATTGGTTTGGATCTTCGCTATTTGGCGTCAGTCTTAATATTCCGATTTTTAGTTCAGGAATGCGTAGTGCTACAACCCAACGTGCACAAATCAACTTAGAAAAAGCCAAAACCGATCTTACAGAAAAAGAACAAACTATCGCCCTGGAAATTGCTTCGGCACAAAGTGATTATCGATTTGCCATTGAAGATTACGATAATAAAAAGCAAAGTTTAAAACTGGCAGAACGTATCGAAATAAAAAACCAAACCAAGTTTTTTGAAGGTATTTCATCAAGTTTTGATTTGCGTCAGGCACAAATGCAGTTATACTCAGCACAACAGGAGTTTTTACAAGCGATGTTGGATGTCATTAAGGCTAAAGCGGAGTTGGAGACGGCTTTGAATGTGATAACTAATTGAAATAGTTCAGGAGTTTAAAAAGGAGTTTAGGGTAAAACCTAAATAGTTAGCTCATAACACCAAGGAATACGAACAAAAATAACATGATCATGAAAATATTTTCTTTTGAAAAACTAATAGTTTGGCAGAAAGCAAGAGAGCTATCTAAGGTGATATATAAAACAACCAAACATTTTCCGGAAGACGAACGCTTTGGCTCAATTAGTCAAATGCGTAGGTGTTCGATTTCCATTTCCTCCAATATTGCTGAAGGAACAGGAAGACATTCTAATAAAGACAAAGCAAGGTTTACGGAGATTGCATATGGCTCTGCTCTCGAATTATTAAATCAGGCTATTTTATCAAACGATTTGGAATTTCTTTCTGATGAAAATTATAAAGACATTAGAAGCTATCTCACAGAAATAACAGCAATGCTAGATTCACTATATAAATCACAACTAAAAGCTTAGAAATGATGAACAGTGTTTGGGAATATATTTAATTCTAAACTTTTTAAACTTCTAACCTTCCAAACTTTTTAAACTCATAAACTTCTAAACTTTTTTAAACTAAAAATACATAAACTTAAAAAATGAAATACATACTCCTCATCCTAACCCTAAGCATTCTCTTCACCTCCTGTGGAGAGAGCAAAAAAAACACCGTTGAAAAGGCTTTAGAAAGCAAAAATCTTGAAACCATCAGAAAAAAAAGAGCAGAATTGGTTGATGAACAACAAGTCCTTCATGATAAAATTAAGATGCTCGACGAGAAATTATCGGTTTTGGACACCACTAAAAACATTCCCCTGATTACAACTTTCAAGGCGCAAACCGAAGAATTTAATCATGAACTGGAACTACAAGGTAATGTCACTACTAAAAACTTAATGACCTTAACCCCGGAGTATAATGGGATTCTTACCAATGTTTATGTAAAAGAAGGACAGCAGGTGAGCAAAGGACAAACGTTGGCTAAAATTGATGATGGAGGCTTGAGTCAACAATTGGCACAGCAACAAATTCAATCTGATTTAGCCCAAACAACTTTTGAGCGCCAAAAAAGGTTATGGGATGAGAAAATCGGAAGTGAAATTCAATTCCTTCAAGCGAAATCAACCTATCAGGCGCAACTGGAAGCCGTCAATCAAATACAGCAACAAATCGCAAAAACGATCGTAAAAGCTCCGTTTTCAGGCACTATTGATGAAGTGATTTCCGAACAAGGTAGCGTTGTGGCAGCCGGTCAAACGCAATTGATGCGTATTGTCAACTTGGACAATATGTATATTGAAACTGAAGTTCCCGAACGCTACATCAACACTATTACCGAAGGCAAAAATGTAGAAGTCAACTTCCCTGTTCTCGGTAAAACATTTACGGCCAAAGTGCGTCAAACCAGTAATGTAATCAATCCTTCCAACCGAACATTTAGAGCAGAAATTGCTATTCCAAATAAAGAAAAAGATTTAAAACCCAACCTTACAGCACGTCTAAAAATCAATGATTACACAAATGAAACGGCGGTATTAATTCCGCAGAGTATCATTTCTGAAAATGCTGATGGAGAGCAATATGTTTATGTTGTTAATGATAAAAACGCTAAGAATCAAGGCACTGTGTCAAGAGTAATTATCAAAACTGGAAGATCGCAAGGGGATAACATTGAGGTTTTGGAAGGCATTGAAAATAATACCGAATTGATCCAGGAAGGTGCAAGAAGTGTAAATGACGGACAAACCGTAGAAGTACTAATATTTGACAACAATAAGAATGACTAAGAAGAAAAAACAAGTGGATAAGGAATTTGGCTTGTCTTCATGGGCCATTAGCAATAAGACGACTATGTATGTGCTTATTGTCGTGATCTTTTATTTAGGGATTTCTGCTTTTTTCAAAATGCCTCGAGAGAGTTTCCCTGAGGTCAATATCACTAAAATATTTGTGAGTTCCATTTTCCCTGGAAATACTGCCGAGGATATTGAAAAACTCATTACCGATCCGCTCGAAGACAAATTAAAAACCTTAAGCAACGTCGTGAAGATTACCTCGACCTCTCAGGAAGACTTTTCTATGGTAATCGTTGAATTTGATGAGAACATTACCGTTGAGCAAGCCAAACAGAAAGTAAAAGATGAGATAGACAGTGAAACCTCAAATGAGGATTGGCCAACATTTAATGATGCAAAAGTGGATCCCGATGTCTTTGAAATGAGCCTTTCAGAAGAAATGCCAATTCTAAACATCAATATTTCTGGAGATTATACGGTTGAAAAACTTAAAGAATTTGCCGAATACCTTCAGGATGAAATTGAAGATATCCAAGAAATCAAAAAAGCGGACATTCGTGGCGCGCAGGAAAGAGAAGTAGAAATAGCGGTGGACATTTATAAAATGATGGCCTCCCAAGTAACCTTCAATGACATTATTGGAAGCATTAAAAATGGCAATGTGACCATGTCTGCTGGAAATTTAATTGCTAGTGGACAACGGCGTACCATACGAGTTTTAGGTGAAATCATGTCACCCAAAGAATTAGAGAATTTTGTTGTAAAATCAGAAGATGGTAATTCCATCTACCTTAAAGATGTTGCTACGGTTAGTTTTCATGAAGAAGATAAAACTACGTTTGCCCGTGAATTTGGAGATCCGGTGGTCATGTTGGACGTTAAAAAACGTGCCGGAAAGAACATGGTCGATGCCGTAGAGCAAGTTAGAGTTATTATCGATAAAGCTAAGACAGAAGTTTTCCCGCAAGATCTTAAAGTTACGATTGCCAATGACCAATCTTCAGTGACTATTGCTCAGGTTGATGATTTGGTCAACAATATTATTTTTGGGGTTATCTTAGTTGTGACGGTCCTGATGTTCTTTTTAGGATTTAAAAATGCAATTTTTGTTGGATTCGCCATTCCAATGTCCATGTTCATGTCCTTAATGATCTTAAATCTGTTAGGACATAGTTTGAATACCATGGTGCTTTTCGGCTTGATTATGGGTCTCGGAATGTTGGTTGACAACGGTATTGTGGTGGTTGAAAACGTTTACCGTCTTATGGACGAAGAAGGTATGACTCGTTTAGAAGCTGCTAAAAAAGGAATTGGTGAGATTGCCTTCCCTATTATTATTTCAACGGCTACGACGGTGGCGGCATTTATTCCTTTGGGATTATGGCCGGGAATTATGGGCGAATTCATGATGATTTTACCAATTACCTTATCGATAGTTCTTGGTTCTTCCTTGTTTGTTGCTGTATTTTTCAACTCCGTTTTGGTCTCTCAATTCATGAGTATTGAAGATAAAAACATGCCTTTAAAGCGGATTATTATTACGACCAGTGTGATGGCTTTAATTGGCTTGATTGTGTTTTTTACCGCCGGAGAATATCGTGCACTTGGAAGCTTAATGATTTTTACGGCGATCATGCTATGGGTATATCGTTTTTTCTTAAGAAAATGGGCCAATAGTTTTCAAAACAATACGCTGGTTAAATTAGAAAACTGGTACGAACGCCAATTACGAAAAGCACTTTCTGGTAAAATGCCTTATATTTTGAGTCTCGGCACTTTTGCCTTGTTAATTTTAGCCTTCGTAGGATTCGGCGCTTCTTTAGGAGCTAAACGTACCAAGGTTGAGTTTTTCCCAGAAAACAAACCGAATCAAATCATTGTCTATATTGAATACCCTCAAGGTACAGCTATTGAAAAAACCAATGCCATCACAAAACAGATTGAAAAACGAGTTTACGCCGTTTTGAATGATAGCCAGTACAAAGAAGGAGATTATAACTTCATGGTAGAAAGTGCCGTATCACAAGTTGGCGAAGGTGCAGGCGATCCGCAAGCAGATATGGGTTCGGCGGCAGAAATGCCTCATAAAGCAAAAATTACCGCTTCTATGCGCGAGTATAAGTTCCGAGAAGGTAAGGACAGTGGATTGTTGCGTCAAAAGATCCAGGAAGACTTGGTGGGCATCTATCCTGGGGTTCTGATCTCTGTAGAAAAAGATGCTAATGGACCACCGGTAGGAGCGCCGATCAATATTGAAATTCAAGGTGAAGACTACAACGAGTTAATTTCTACTGCCGAAAACATGCGGGAATTCATCAACTCAAAAAACGTTGCAGGCATCGATGAACTTAAAATTGATGTTAATAAGGATAAACCAACGATGCGGGTAACGATTGATCGTGAAAAAGCGGGAGAACTCGGTGTCAGCGCCTCTCAGATCGGTCAGCAATTGCGAAATTCCATATTCGGAGCTAAAGCAGGGATCTATAAAGAAGGGGGCGACAATTTTGATATCTATGTGCGTTTTAATGAAGATAACCGCTATAATACCAGCGCGCTATTCAACCAAAACATCACTTTTCGGGATAATAAAGGACAGATTAAGAACATTCCTTTATCAACACTCATCAAATATGAGAACACCTCTGGTTTTAGTGCGATAAAACACAAGGGCACCAATCGTGTGGTTACCGTTTATTCGGCATTATCTCCAGGATATACTGATGCGGGCGCTATTGTATCTCAAATTCAAAATGAGATGAAAAGCTACGAAGGAATGCCAGAAAATATCAAAATTGATTATACTGGACAAATCGAAGAGCAACAAAAGCAAATGACGTTTTTGTTGGGTGCCTTTGCCACCGGTCTAGGATTAATATTTTTCATACTTATTTTTCAATTTAATTCCATATCAAAACCAGCCATTATTATGTTGGCTATACTTTTAAGTTTTATTGGCGTATTTGGCGGTATTTTGATAACGGGAAGTGCCTTTGTGATTATGATGACCATGGTTGGGATTATATCCTTAGCCGGAATTGTCGTCAATAATGGCGTGGTACTTTTGGATTATGCTGAATTGCTCATCGAACGAAAGAAATACGAACTCAATCTAGAAAAAAATGATTATTTAGAAGTCGAAGATCTTTACGAAAGTATTGTAAGAGCTGGTAAAGCGCGTTTGCGTCCTGTATTGTTAACAGCGATTACTACCATTTTAGGACTGGTGCCTTTAGCTATTGGTCTGAACATTAATTTCTTTTCCTTGTTTAAAGAATTTGATGCTGATATTTATATGGGTGGAGATAACGTTGTCTTTTGGGGACCTTTGGCCTGGACCGTTATCTACGGATTGCTCGTGGCAACATTTCTTACCTTAATTGTCGTGCCTATCTTGTTTTTCTTAGTTACTAAGTTTAAAATGTGGTTACGCTTAAAAGTAAAATCGGTAAATCGAGAATTGGATCAGGAATTAGCAGAATAGCATCCAGTTTTTAGTAATAAAAAGAGCTAAATGACAGTGTCATTTAGCCCTTTTTATTATCGCATGATACAAATCTGATGTGATTCTTGTTACCGTCGTTATCTATTTAGAGTTAGAGAACTAGGCTTAGTTGTCAATCCTTAAATCCAAATGATTTGTTTGATATTTTTCGGAGGCTTATGATTTATGACTCATACGTTCTTAAGTTCCGATGTGAACTTAATTCTATCTATACTCCTTTTTCAACAAGCAGGAGGAGCTAGAAAACATTTCATTTGCCTAGGTATTTCATTATCTACCTACAATATTAACTTGTTCTCCTTTTAGGCGTCACTGCATTCTGTTTCCACAAAGAAGTATAAGGCGCGATGATTAGAACTTATATAAGTTATTGATCTTGTGAGTTTGCTTTAATCTAAAACATAAAACACCCTTTGCGGATACATGGTCAACAAAGGGTGCTTTGTTTAAAAAATTAAAATGTTATCTATTTTTTATACTTTTCGAGAAATTGCGCAGGTTTCACTGAACTGTCATGGGCAGTATAATACTCTTCCAATAAGTTCATGGTCGCGGTTAGCAAATCTTTGGTTTCTAACAAGATTCCGAAATACAACGTGGTGTTTTTAGGACTTGATTCCTCAGAACGTGTACGTTCCACCTGTTTTTGGATTTTATCTGTAACCAGACTAACAATTTCTGCTTTCCTTCCTAAAATAATACCAATTTCTTCAAAAGAATGCGAGTCGAAAGCATTCCGAGTATTGTTGAACAAACGTTCAAAACGCGCGTCCACTTCTTTAAGTTCCTTTATTTGACTGAACTTTAATTTCTTATGGTTGTTGTGAACATGTTTATGGCTCACTTTAGAAATGTATTCTAATGACTGCGTCATATCTTGCAAATACCCTAAAATATTGATATAAAAATTACTGGCGCCCACACTCGAATCGTCCAAATTCTTGATAAAGTAAAAGATGTTGTCTCGTAATTCATCCACCTCATCTGAGAGTTTCTTAATCTGCTTTTTATTCTTCTTTAATAACGACAGATCTTGCAGAGCCAATCCGTTAATGGCATTGGTGTAAATTCTATTGCCCCGTTT
>JBBSRC010000086.1:0-17803 GCA_038243395.1 Flavobacteriales bacterium
CTCCTAAACTCCTAAACTTTTCCAACTCCTACCAACTACTGCTCAGAAGCCGCATATTTTTTACCTAATTCGGTCAACATTTCGTCGCTCATTTTCTGGAGGTCAAATTCGTGATTCCAATTCCAATCTTTTCTGGCAACACTGTCATCGATTGATTTTGGCCAAGTATCAGCAATTTTCTGTCTAAAATCTGGATTATAGGATATGGTAAAATCTTTGATGTGCTTTTGAATTTCAGCAGCAATATCTTTTGGAGTAAAGCTCATGGCCGCCAAATTATACGACGATCTAATGGTCAATTGCTCAGCAGGTGCATCCATGATTTGAATGGTGGCATTAATGGCATCATCCATAAACATCATTGGCAGCTCGGTGTCTTCAGATAAAAAGCTTTCATATTTCCCATCAGTGATAGCTTTGTGGTAAATTTCAACCGCATAATCTGTGGTTCCGCCCCCTGGCATGGTCTTCCAGCTGATGATTCCTGGATAGCGTATACTGCGCACATCCACGTCGTATTTATCAAAATAATATTCGCACCAACGTTCGCCTACTTGTTTGGTCATACCATAAACTGTGGTAGGTTCCATAATAGTATGCTGAGGGGTTTCATTTTTAGGTGTTGTTGGTCCAAAAACCGCAATACTTGATGGCCAAAAAACCTTGCTTATAAATTTAGCCTTCGCCAGATTCAATACGTGAAATAAGGAATTCATGTTCAAGTCCCAAGCTTTCATAGGATATTTTTCTCCCGTAGCACTCAACATGGCAGCCATTAAGTATATGGTGTTTATTTGATGTTTTTCTACACAAAGTAAGATCGATCCGTAATCTTGCGCATCAACGATTTCGAATATGCCTGAATTTACCAACTCAAGATTATTGTAACTGATATCGGAAGCAATTACATTTTCATCGCCATGAATACTTCTTAATTTATAAGTTAATTCCGAGCCGATTTGACCACATGCGCCAATTATGAGAATTTTTTGAGCCATTGTTGAAAGATTTGAGTGCAAAAGTACAAAGTTTTTTTATGAGGGATATGGTGTTTTATAGAATGGATTTTTTTAATTACCTAATGTTGTGAGAATCAAAAACCTCTCATAAAGTTCAGAAGCGTATAATCTTTACACGGATTGTAACGTCAAAACTACGGTTTTACACACTGCATATAATTTTGAAAAAGTGTTGGATTCCAGTATAATGCTGTAAATGAAACAATTAGACGTCTTTCAGGACGTCTTCCTTGGAATGGCACGTTAATTTCATATTGGTTAATAGTACAACAAACGAATAAACATTTTTAACCATAAAATATAAACATTATGAAAAAGGTAGTTTTAACAGTAGCAATTGTATTAGGAGGATTTTCAACCTATGCAACTTCAGCGTTCGCCATGAATACAACAGATGCAATTATGGTGAACATCCAACAAGAACAGGAATATAAACAAATCGAAAACGAGTCACTCCCACAAGCTGTGAAAGATGCCTTAGAAGCCGATTTTCCAACCGCAACTCTTGACAAAGCATATGTAAGTGATGCTGAAGAATATAAGTTAGAAATTACTGTTGAAGGCGTTTCTTCAACTGTATACGCTGATATGGACGGAAACTGGATTGAAAAAGAGTAATTTCAATTGTTAACAGTCAAAACCAAATATCAAAAAAAACATTAAAATTTAAAGCATTATGAAAAAAGTAATTTTAACAGCAGCAATCGTATTAGGAGGATTATCAACTTATGCAACTTCAGCATTTGCAATAAACCAAACTGATAAAACAGTGGTAATAGTGCAAGATGATTATAAAGAAATTGACACCACGGCGATTCCTCAAGCTGTAAAAGATGCAATAGCAGCAGATTTTCAGACCGCGACTCTTGATAAAGCTTACGTAAATCATAAGCAAGAATATAAATTAGAGATTACTGTTGATGGAGCGGCATCAACCGTATACGCTGATAATGATGGAAACTGGATTGAAAAAGAATAAGGTTCCACTTTATTTAAGCAGAAAAAGGACGTTTTTTTAAACGTCCTTTTTTTTTTATGTTTTTTTTAAAGGGTTTACTGGGTATAACTTGATATTTTTGTAAAAATGAACAAGCTATGAGTGCTATTTTGTTGGTTGAAGATGATGTCAGTTTTTCTGAGATGTTACGGCGTTTTTTAGAACGTCATCATCATGAGGTTACTTTATCTTATACTCTTGGAGATGCTAAAGCCAAAGTTAAGGATGCTACTTTCGATTTGGTATTCACAGATCTTAGGCTTCCTGATGGCGACGGGATTGCTTTGTTGAATCATATTAAAAATAAAGACGTTTCTATTCCGGTGGTTTTGATGACAGGTTATGCTGAAGTATCGACCGCTGTAAAAGCAATGAAAGACGGTGCTTTTGATTATATCTCCAAACCGTTTAATCCGGAAGAGGTGTTGCAGGTGGTAAAAAATGCACTGCAGGAAAAACAAGAACCTAAAACACTTAAAGATTCAAAAGTATCAACCCCAAAAACCAAATTCAAAGCGGAAGTGGGTTTTGTATCAGGTATTAGTGCGGCCTCCAAAGTGTTATATGATCACATTAATCTTGTTGCACCCACCAATATGTCGGTATTGATTTCTGGTGAAAGTGGAACGGGTAAAGAAGTTGTGGCTAAAGCCATTCATTTAAAAAGTTCCCGACATAATCAACCTTTTATTGCGGTCGATTGTGGCGCTATTCCAAAAGAAATTGCGGCCAGTGAATTTTTCGGACATAAAAAAGGATCATTTACAGGGGCCATCAATGATAAGATAGGTCATTTTGAAGCGGCCAACGGCGGAACCTTGTTTTTGGATGAGGTAGGAAATTTAACTTACGAAAACCAAATTCAATTGTTACGGGCGCTTCAGGAGAGACGTGTCAAACCAATTGGGAGTAATGACGAGATTGAAGTCGATATCCGATTGTTAACGGCCACTAATGAAGATTTAATGAAAGCTGTTGAGGAAGGCGATTTTAGAGAAGATCTTTATCACCGGTTGAATGAGTTTTTTATAAAAGTTCCTAATTTACAAGAGCGAAGGGATGATCTTATTCTTTACGCCGATTTCTTTTTGGACAGTGCGAATCAACAACTCAACAAGTCCATTATCGGATTTTCAGCTGAGGTTTTAAAAATATTTCAAACCTATAACTGGCCAGGCAATCTGCGTGAGCTTTCCAATGTCATCAAACGGGCTACTTTATTGACCACGGGTGATGTGATTCAAAAGGAAGTGCTTCCTCATGAATTATCTGCAGTGCCAAAAAATGAGACTTTACCACCTTCTTTTTCTGTAAAAACGAATGAAAAGGAACTGATCTTAAAAGTCCTTCAAGAAGCCAATAACAATAAAACGAAAGCCGCGAAACTGCTTAATTTTTCGAGGAAGACACTTTACAATAAACTTAAGGAGTATGATTTGGAGTGATATAAGCTTCCATCTCCTCACAAAAAGTCTCGAGTTCTATTTCTAAAGCATCTAATAGACTTTTGTCCATTATCGAAGTATGTTCTAAGATTTCAAGATGCGGTACAACGGTGGTCGCATTGAGTTGCTTAAACATGGTCAACATACGATGACTTAAATCATGGACGGTTTTAAGGTCATTCTGTTTTTGCGCCAACTTCAACTCAGCGATGTGTTTTTTGGTATCGTTTAAAAATAATTCTAGTAAGGATTTCAAAGCATCCTCATCATAATTTAAAAATCCAGCAATGGAATTGGTATCAAAGTATTCTGAACGAAAAGTAGTTTTTTTATAGTCTTCTGCTGGTTGAGTGATACTTTGGGGAAATAATTCGCTTAAAATATCAAACCAAATTTGGCCTTCAAAAGGTTTGTAAACCACTTTTGAAAAGCCACTATTAAGGTATTCTTCCGTATTAATATCTTTTCTGCCCGTCATGGCAATGATCGGTTGCTGTTTATAATATGGTAATTGCTTTACCGTTTCCATGAAATGAAAGCCGTTCATTTTTGGTAACTGAATATCGGTAATAATAAGATCATAAGAGAGATCTTCTAAGGCTGACAATGCTGCTTTTGCATCCTCAAACGTATAGGTAGTAATGTCGTGTTGTTCAAGAACGTCAGTAACAAGTTGTCGTAAAGACGGATCATCATCTACGACGATTGCTTTTAATTTGAAATGTGAGGTTGCAGCAACAACAGGTTTGACTTCCAAGGGCTGATCGGAAAGCTTTACCGGAAATGAAATCTCAAAGCTGCTTCCTTTTCCGGGAGCGCTTTCTAAAGATAATTGACCTTTTAATAAATTCACTAGTCTTTTTGAAATCGCCAATCCTAAACCAAAACCAGCATGTTTAGTATTACTGATTTGGTTAACTTGGGTAAAGGCAATAAAAATATCTTGCTGTCTCTCCTTACTAATTCCGATACCAGTATCGCTGACGTTTATGATGGCACTATAAGTTCTGTTTTTAACTTGAAGTTTAGTGCTGATCGTAATACTTCCTTGTTCCGTGAATTTATAGGCATTACCAATAAGATTATATAAAATCTGTTTCACTCTGAAGGGATCCGAAGCAATTGTAATGTCCAGTGCAGGATCTTGATTCATGATTAGTTCAATAGGTTTGTCCGCGTAAATGGCCTTAATATTTTCACTGGTTTCATCCACAAGACTGTTAAGGCAAAAGGGCACCATTTCGATAGTAATATGGCCATCTTCCAATTTCGAAAATTCTAAGAGATCGTCTACCAGTTGACTCATGTAACTGGAGGCATTTTTAATATGATCCAGATAGTTTTCCTCTTTGCTATTTTGCGCTGTTTTGTGGAGCAATTCACTATATCCAGAAATGGTGCTCAATGGCGATCTTAAATCATGACTGACCATATTGATCAACTGCTCCCTGCTTTTTAACAATGAGTTGGTATAAGAGTTGGACTTTTCGAGTTCATCCCGATACTCCTGACTTTTCCAAAAATCATTTAAAATGACAAATGAAAAAATAATGACCAAAATAAAACTGACAATAGCAGCCAATGAAATGATCGTAGTCCCTCTATCCAATGCTTTCTGACGTTGGCTGATAATGCTTTGCGAAGAAGCGACCATTTCACGTTCTAGGGTCCGAAGAAGATTTCTTAATTGCCGTGAGGTCGTCAAATCGTTTTCAACTAACTCGCGCTCCTTAAGCATCAAGGATTGTTTTTGGGCAGCGAATTCTTTTTGAATTTTATTGAGCATGTTGCGTGAAGTGGTCACGATGGAGTCAATTTCCTTTTGGTCAACTTTATTTACTGGATCTTTTGTTTTTGCTTCATTTAAATAAGTAACCCAGTCTTCGAGAACTTCTTTTGTTTTAGGATCCATTTCCTTCGGATTTTCCACAAGATCTTCTATGGTGGATTTTCCTAAAATTGGATCAATGGATTTTAATTTGTTAATAGTCTTTTCAATGGAGTTTTCAGAAGAGCTGGTGTTTTTAAGAATTCTTAATTCATTTAAATCTTGTTGTTTGCTATCAAAAATAACTCTCACACTATCTAAAAGTGCCTTTTGATAAGGATTGTTCACTAAAACCATCAGAGTGTCAATCGTAGTAATCAGGCTGTCATTTTGCGAGATATAAGCGCTAAATTTTTCGTCCGTATTAAGCTGAAGGGCGGCTCTGGCCAAACTTTCGTTCTCATAAATATCGGCCACCAAACCACTTATTTTTATGAGTTTATGACGCTCTTTTAGGTCGTCAGTCTGGGTGGCGGTAAAATTCCCCAATTCAGAAAAGACCAGCCACCCCGAAACTGCAGCTAATATCCCAAGTGCGATATAACCAAAAAGAACCTTAAAAGTAATTTTTCTGTTCGACGATTTCATAAACACATTTAAAAACCTGGGCCAAGATAAATAATGCCTTTCAATAGCATTGCCCCTAATCCTATTTTGTGTTGAAAAAAAACGTTTAGACGTGATTAATAATTGAATTGCTAATAAATGGCGATAAGTTTAGTTTATTTACCTTTGAACTTTAATTCCCTATTTCCAAACATCTTTGTGGTATGAAACAACTTCTTTTATTGAGTATCTTGATTATTATGGGTTGTAAATCTGAGCCAAGGGTTGAAGAAGTGCCTACTGAAGCTCAACAAAATGCCAATAAGGTTACCGAGAAGGATATTGCGAAAATTGAATATACAGATTATGTTTTGAGCCCAGATAGTGAACAAGCTATCATAGATTGGCAAAAGTACCAAGATTTAATAACGAATATTGAACTTTTAAAAAACGCAAATCTGTCATTCTTTAAAGTCGAGAAGAAAATCATACAAGAATTTATTAACGAACTAAAGGCAGATCAACCAGAAATCTTGAAGACACCAGCAATATATTCTCGAATGACGGTTTTGGAAACCAATTTGTTCAGGTTGCAAAATCTTTCCAATCTCGATAATATTAAGAAAAAAGAGCTTTTGAAAGCCATTAAAGAATTATTGATTGCCGATGTAAACCTTAAACTTCAAATCAACAAAAAATTTGAGAAGGCTGCGCAGCAGATTCAGATTCCGATTAAATAGGGATTAGGTGAAGGGTATGAGGTAGGTGGTATTAGGTATTAGGTATTAGGTATGAGGTATGAGGTATGAGGTATGAGGTATGAGGAAGTGATCACATATTTAGTGTGTTTTATTGAACCTATTTTTAACAATCAAATGTAACAACTCTGTCGGTCATCATTTGTTTTTGTGAACGAGGGTAACACCAAATCTTAAATTTCACAATACTCTAAATCCCAGCTGCCGACTAAAGACTGCCAACTGAAAACTGAACCCCCACGTTATTCCCATGAATTCTCCCATAGTTTTGTTAATATGTAACAAATACGCGCAACAAGCTTCTTATTAATAAGTAATTTTAGTCAAAATAAACATTTAAACACTATGAAAACCAATCTTAAGTACGCATTGGCGACCACTGGTTTAGTATTTGTAACCATTGTTGGTTGCAAAGACGAACCAAAAAAGGACACGGCAATGACGGACGAAAAAATTCCAGGAATCGTTCTCGAAAACATGGACACTTCAGTGAGTCCTAAAGACGATTTCTACAATTATGTTAATGGAAACTGGGCGAAGAGCACCGCGATTCCTGATGACGAAACCCGTTGGGGAGGTTTTGGGGTTTTAAGAAAAGACACCCGTCAAGACGTTCTGAACATTGTAAAAACTTCAAAAGAATTAGGGACTTATGCTGATGGCACTGACCAAAAGAAGGCCTTATTGCTTTTTGAAAGTGAGTTGGATTCTGTTGCACGAAATAATGCTGGGATCGAACCTATTCAACCGGCATTAAAAGCAATCGCTGGAATTAAGAATTTGAATGACATGCAAACCGTTTTTGCAACCGTAGATGGTGTAAGTGCACCTTTTACAGGACTTGGTGCCTCGGCAAATCTTAATGATAGTAGCATGAATATGGCTTGGATATTTCCGGGCGGACTTGGATTGCAAAGAGATTACTATTTAGATCAGGATGCTAAATCAAAGGAGATCAGACAGCAATATGTTGATCATATCGCTAGAATGCTTCAGTTTATTGGTTACGATGAAGCGAAAGCAAAAGCATCGGCAAAAAAGGTTTTGGAAATGGAAACCAAATTGGCAGAACCAAGATTGGATAAAGTGGCCATGAGAGATGCTCGTAACTACAACAATCCTATTACTTTTGCAGATTTACAAAAAATGACCCCGGCGATTGACTGGAAAAAATTGGTGGATGATTTAAAAATCGATAAGAAGATTGATACTGTAAATGTAATGCAGCCTAAATATATGACGGATTTGCAAAAATTTTTAAAGCAAACGCCTATCGAAGACATCAAAACATTAATGGTTTGGAATACGCTGGATGATTCTGCGAATTATTTAACCACAGAAATCGAAAAAGCAAACTGGGATTTTTATGCAAAAACATTAACTGGCGCACAAAAACAACGTCCAGCAGAAGAGCGTGCATTAGGCACTGTCGATGGCGCAGTTGGTGAAGCAATCGGAAAACTTTATGTGGAAGCAAAATTTCCGCCAGAAGCTAAAGCCAAAGCGGAAGAAATGATTGCTGATGTGATCGAAGCCTTCAAAAACAGAATTACGAAATTAGATTGGATGTCGGAGGATACTAAGAAGAAAGCCATTGAAAAATTAGATAAGTTCACGGTTAAGATTGCTTATCCTGATGAGTGGGAAGACTATTCAAAACTTGAAATCAAAGAAGGCAATAGTTATGCTGAGAACATGATGGCTGTAACTCATTGGGCCAGAGATAAAAATTTCTCTGAAATCAACGAGCCTGTCGATAGAGCAAAATGGGGAATGGCACCACAGACCGTGAATGCTTATTTTAATCCTCGTAACAACGAAATCGTATTTCCTGCTGCTATTTTACAACCACCGTTCTACAATTATACAGCGGATGCTGCTGTGAATTATGGTGGAATTGGTGCAGTGATTGGCCATGAGATCTCTCATGCTTTTGATGATTCAGGAGCACGTTATGATGGTAATGGAAACTTGAAAAACTGGTGGACCGATAAAGACTTGGAACAATTTACCAAACGTGGTGATGCTTTGGCTGAACAATACAGCGGTATTGAAGTATTGGACAGTGTGTTTATCAACGGTAAATTTACCTTAGGTGAAAATATTGGCGACCTTGGCGGTATCCTTGGAGCTTACGATGGCTTACAATTACATTTTGAAAAACACGGACGTCCTGAAAATATCGATGGATTTACACCAGAACAACGTTTCTTTATGAGCTGGGCAACTGTTTGGAGAACTTTAATTAGAGAAGATGCACTAAGAACTCAAATTAAAACAGATCCACATTCACCGGGAATTCAGAGAGCGGTTCAACCTTTAAAGAATGTTGACGCTTTTTACGAAGCGTTTGATATCAAAGAAGGTGATCCAATGTACTTGGCACCTGAAAAACGTGTGAGAATTTGGTAGTATTTCAAACACCATCTTTTATAAAAAAAGCAGTCTAAATTAAAATTAGACTGCTTTTTTACTATGATGCTTTTTTATAAGCCTTAATCTGTACCTTTTGCACGAGACAATAGGGCTTCTTTACTAATCTTAGCCATATTAAAATTAGGATCAATGGCCAGCGCACGATTTAAAGTGGCTATTGCAATTTCCTGATTTGCGTCTTTATCTTCGCTGTAGGTCACTATGGCTTTTAAATATAAAAACCCAGCTTTTAATGAGGTTTGATAAGGCTGTTGCTGTTCATAATAAGTGCGTCGCATCTCATCTGTTACATTAGTCAAACCGAATTCAACTTTTTCTTGGGCTCCGGCCAAATCACCCGTTTGTAACATTAAATCAGCTAACTCATAGGCTATGGTTGGCGAAGGCTGTTTTTTGTATAAAATATTATAAAACTCCAAAGCACGTTGACGCTCGCCCATAGCATTTAAAGCAATGGCTTTAATTTCGGTATTTAAATCAGAATCCGTGGCACTTTTCTCAATGCCAATTGTGTTCAAGGCTTCCAAATTTCGACCTTCAGAAACGTAAATATAGGCTAAAGTATCTTTTCTTGCCTGAGTAGGTGCAAGCACATCCAGATGTGTCATGGCATTGATGACGCCTTGTACGTCACCTTGCTTTTTCATTTGCTGGTAATATTTCTGAAAGTGTTTTTGAAGTTCTGTTTTTGTCTGCGCAGTAATGCTTAAGGAACTCATCACGACCACAGCTAGTATAAATTTTTTCATTTTTAAATAGGGTATTCTCGCCTTTAAATCAGGACATTATTTTAGTTAATTGCGCCAAATCTATAAAAATAAATAAAACAAACTCTTAAAAGCGTGCTAATTGTTACAGATTGTGCTTAAAGACGTAATTCAAAGTTCGTTGTAATTTTTCGCTCGAGATAATCTTTCCTTTGCTTGGCGTTGTGTGGTCAAAACGGGGAAGCGGTAAATTTTGCAATTCGCATTGCCGTGTGTAAAACGTTTCTCTTGAAGGATGTTGAGGTGCAGCCGCATTAAAGTCAGTATTCCAGTGTTTGTTTTGAATGATGTTTTTTATAATCCCGATACAATCCTCTTGATGAATTAAATTGACCGGACCGTCAGGATCTTTGGCGTTTTCTTTGCCCGAAAGGTATTTCGCGGGAATGCGATTGCCGCCAAACAAGCCTCCAAACCTTAAAATCGTCGTTTCAAATTTGGGATTTGTTATAAAAACCTGTTCTGCACCAATCAGCTGTTTCGCAGAGTAGGAGTGACCGTTTGGAGTATTTTCTTCAGTAAGTATAGGCATAATAATCGCTTCGTCATAAACGGATGTAGAACTGACATAAAGCACCTTCTTGATCTCAGAACTTTCAATGTGCCTACATAACAATTCCATCTGTTTTACAAAGTTTGCAGTTGGATTTTTTCGCAGTCCTGGTGGAATATTGATCACGAGTATTTCACTGTCTTTTAAACACGCGTCAATAGGTCCTGTGATGCCTTCTTCAGAAATAGAAAGCACAAATGGAAGAATTCCGGCTTTTTTAAGCAGTGGCACTTTATCTGTAGAGGTCGTGGATCCTTTCACACGATTTCCGTTTTGGACTAAATCTTCTGCCAGTGGTAAGCCTAGCCAACCGCAGCCAATAATACTGATGCGTTTATTCAAAATTGATGGTTTTTTTTATGATGATAGCGTCATTGAGTACGAATGGTTTCGGAATCATAGTTTTCGGACGCTCTGGGATATTAAATAAATTATGACCAACCAAGTCAAAGGAAACTTCAAATACCTTAAAAGTAGTTTTTTGCGAGGCTGGAACGGTAAAATCCAATTCGATCATTTTATGCTCGGTTACCATAAAGCTGAACAATCTGTTTTTACTACGCTCATTAAAAACGGAATGGTCTCCCTTTTTCTTTTCAATCTCCAATCCGTTAATATTAAAGGTTAGGAACTCATTGGTAGGATCGACATAAAATTCTAAGGTATTAACATTCCGCTGTGGTGTGATAAAGACTTTGATGTGTCTTGTTTCTCCGATAATGGTGTCTAGTTGTTTGTCAATGTAAAACGGTTTTAAAGCTTTGACTTCTGTATTTTTAGTATAAGATAATGTTGTGCCATACTTACTGTCAAAGTTGATAGAGGAAGCGTCAAATACATCGGGATCTTCCGACAGATAAGTTTTGGTCCAATCGTCGAGTATCTGGTCATAAGTGGCCCAAACCGCTGTGTTTTTATCGGCATCATATTCATAAACTAAGCTATTTGGTTTTGGTCTTTCTTCCGTAAAATCGGATTTGAGATGTGCGGCTATAAAAAATCCAAAGGATATCAGGAGTAGAAGGTAAGCCCATTTGTTTTTATATCTTGAAAATCCGAAAACGGAGATGCATAAAGAAAACATGATTGAAACCAGTAGAGTCGTGGCCACAATAGTTTTAAGACCAAGTCCGACAGGGAACATGACGATAAATGGGGACATTATTAACAGTAACGGAAATAGCAAAAAGGTCATTAAAATAATGTTGGGATGTTTTTGTCGAATCAACACAAAAAGACTGATCAATCCAAAATATACCGGAATGATGAAAAAGCTGGCACCTTCAAGTGTAAACGCAATAATGCTGCATATGATGAGCCATAAAAGCAACGGCGGAACAGCTAAACTCGCTGTGTTTTCTGGCTTGTAAACAATGTTGTAAAGCCACATGCACACCGACGTAGAAAACAAGGCAAAAGCCCAAATATAAAGATGTCCGTTATAGGGAAAACCTTGAAGAATCTCTGCATATTGCGGGTAGATGAGTAGTAATATTTTCCATCCAAAATAACCCACAACGCCGTTGATGAGTAAGGCACCAATCCCCGGAAGGAAACCTAAAGCCATATGTTTGGAATCCAATCTCCTTTTTTTGATGCCATAAAATACCAAGGCAAGAAAGATGAGAATGGCAAAAATGAGCATTGGAAAAATCCAAGAATTTGGATAACTGATCATTTTAAAAAGTGGCACATTAAAATAAACAGAATCTACATCGCTCTTTAAATCGCTGAGGTCTGTCTCCGAAAAATAGGTCAGTAAAGGCATCAGGTAACTGGCTTGATGCTCTAACGTATTTCTGTCCAGTCGATCATAAGTATCTAAGGCGGTGTGGTAATCATAATGATCATCTATAAAGGCAAAATTTAAACCGTCAATGTCGCCATCTTCCCTGAAATAAGTCAGATCCGTATCATTGGGTAGCATTTTATAGATGCTATAAGCCAAAGAATTAGCTACCGGATAATCAGGATTTGCCTTTTTAAATCCATTGATCAGGTTTTGATTTCCACCATTGGTTTCAATCAGCATATAACTTGGACCCCCGCTGCCGCGTGCTTCAAAATTCAATACCAGGCCGACGTCTTTTGCCCAAGGATGTTGGTTGACAAAAATATCAGCGCCATTTAAACCCAGTTCTTCAGCATCAGAAAAAAGAATAATAATATCGTTTTTGGGAGTTTTACCTTGGCTTAAAAAAGCGCGAATACCTTCCAGAATTGTGACCACGCCTGAACCAGCATCACTTGCGCCATAGGAGGCGTGCGACTTGCTGTCGTAATGAGTAAGTAACATCAAGGCTTTGGAACTATCGCTGCCATTAATCCGAGTTAAGATATTTTTGGGTTTTACAATGCTGCCCCATTTTTTGTTATGACTATAAGCTTCTTGTATCTGAGTTTCTAAACCTAAGGCATTCAGTTCTTTGACCAAATAGTCTTTTACCACCGCATGTTCATCAGAACCTACATAATGTGGTTTTTTAGAAATGGTTTTGAGATGGATGAGTGCACGTTCAGAAGAGAAAGCGATAGAATCGGTATTTAGGTTTGAAATGTGAGTTGGCATTAAGGCGAAAAAACTCCAATAAATAGCTAAAATAATGAGTGCAAGGGAAATGGCTTTTTTAAGCATGTGAAGTAAAGTTGGTTGGTAGCTTAAAATTACAAAATTAATGTGGGCTAAAGCGATGTTAGGTTAAATGGTTATTTTTCATTAAATTTAAGCTTCACACAAAAAAAATGAGTTATGGCTATTAAGAGTTTTCAAGGGGCAAGAGAACAGAAAGAAAAGTGTTCTGGGAAATTACCGTTTAGGATATGTGATTTTATGACGCGAGATTTAATTACGTTTCGTCCAAATCAAAAAGTCATTGATGTCGCGGAAATTCTGATCAAGTTTAAAATTTCTGGAGGGCCTGTAGTCAATGAAAATAATGAGCTGGTGGGTATGATTTCTGAAGGCGATTGTTTAAAGCAAATTAGTGAAAGTCGCTATTATAACATGCCAATGGAAAAGGACACCGTTGAAATGCGGATGAGCAAAGATGTAGATACTTTGGATGGCGATATGAATGTTTTTGATGCGGCCAACATTTTTTTAATTTCCAAACACCGTAGATTTCCAATCCTTGAAGATGGGAAGTTAGTGGGACAAATCAGTCAAAAAGATATTTTAAAAGCAGCGTTGGATATGAAAGGACAAAATTGGAACTCCACAATTAAATAACATAATTTTTAAGGCGTTTCAGCTTTCGCGTTTTACCAAAGCATAGAAATCTCCTTCTAGCGGCAAATACCCTTGATCGTACACAAAGTAATATACAGTTCCTACTTTGGTCGTGTAGATGCTGGTAAAATAATTAAAATCGAACCCTTTTTCAATTAGTTTCCCTCGAGAAACTTTTGTTTTTTGCACGGGATTCAAAGTTTCTAGAATGCGGTAGTTTTTTCGCAGCCAGTTATTGGTATTGCGTATTAAGTTTTTGCTGTCTTTATTGACGGTATTGTTATGGGAGTTTCGGCACGCATCACTACAGAATTTTTTATCGATCCGCCCCACGATCTTTTCTTCACACTCCAAACATGCTTTGCTCATAATTTTTAAAGTTAGTACAAGACAAGATACAAATTATTCGATACGGTTTGACTCACAAACCTTTGGCGATAATTAAGGTGTTGGTACCATTGACCTTCTCGTATACATCCGTTTTATAGAATTGTGATTTTAATAAATCGATCACGTCGGTCAAAGTGTTGCTTTTTGTTTTTTCTAAAGAGGCGTTAAAAATAATCATGCCATTAGTGGAACAGGCTTTAATCACGTTCTCCCAAAAACCAAATTCTAAAAATGCTAAAGGGACCTCAATGTCTATAAACAAATCAATAATGAGCAGATCAAAATGCTGTGTATTGGTCTGCATGAATTGAAACGCGTCCTCGCAAATGATTTGTAAATTTTTATCTTGCTTTAAATTGAATTCATTTTTTGCGATGTCGATAATGATGGGATCAATATCAACCGCAACGATAGGTTTCGAATAGTCAAAATCCTGCCGTAAAGTTTCAACAACACTGCCACCTCCAAGACCTAATAGCAAAACCGAGTTGACTTTTTTTATATCAATTTTTTCAAGTCCAAATTTTAAAATGCGTTGAAGAGAGCCATAAGAATAGTTGGCATTTTTGGTGTTAAGGTGTTTTTTACCATTGTACCAGGTAATTTCCAAGGTGCCGCTAATGTCAGAATGCACTTTTTTTGTGATCGGGTAGATGTAGCTTAATATCTTGCTCATGGTAGTAAATATAGTGTTTTGCTGAAAATAATATCCGTTTACAAACGGTTACAAGCATTTACAAACGAGTTTAAACAGTTAACAACCGAATAATATTAGGAAGCCACCGCATCTTTGTAATGTTGAATTGACCGAACGAGATTCAATAGTATTAACTGTTTAACCATTAAATATTAGAAATCATGAACGCATTAAGAAACAAAGTACAGTTGATTGGAAGATTAGGACAAGATCCTGAAATCGTAAGCTTTCCAGATGGAAAAAAAATGGCCAAATTCTCTATGGCTACAGACGACAGCTACAAAGACAAAAGTGGCGCTAAAGTAGAGCGCACGTATTGGCATAATGTTGTCGTACGGGGTGGCCTCGTAGAGATTGTCGAAAAGTATGTCGCCAAAGGCAAGGAGATCGCCATTGAAGGTAAATTGACCAACCGTTCGTGGGACGATAAGGACGGGAAGAAGCAGTATATGACGGAAATATATTGTAATGAATTATTGTTATTAGGTGGGAAATAAGATGTGAAATCCCAAGGCAGAAAATATCAACTCCAAATTCCAAATTCCAATGCTCATCATTTGGAATTTGGAATTTTTATTTTGAAATTATTAGAACAAATGAAACTATAACCTCTATTTTTGAAAATCAACGTGAACCTTATGAAATTATATATACTTCTTTTTTCGATAGCCTTTAATTTAATGTCTTGTGCAGGAAATGAAACAGCTCCGGAGGAGATTTTGGCTAAGGCGAGCGAGCAGCTGAATAATTGGGAGACCTTAAGTTTTACCGCTGCCACTACCAATACCGACATCTACAAACCGGCAACTTCAACCGTTTATAAATTAAAGAGAGTTAATTACGAACCCCATTTAAAATTATTCTTTTTCAAGGAAATGAACAAAGAAGTCAGCATCTATTATAAATTGACCTCTTTGGCCGTGGTAGAAAATCAAAAAAAGAAAATCACAACTTTTGATTATGGCAAGGACCGCTCCATCCCAAAATATTTGGATGCTTATATGGGCGATGATGATAATTTGTTGTTTACTGCGGAATTATTGAACAAATTTAAAAATGAGTTCTCATTTGTTGAAAAGTCAGATTTCAATGACCAAAAAGCCTACGTGTACAAACTTCAGAATTACAAGCTTTGGTTAGATGCCAAAGATGCTACGCCTTTAAAGTTTGAAATCGATAATGGCACATCGGGTCAAAAGGAAATAGTTTATTCAGAAGTGGCTTTTAATGAGCCCATGAGTGAGGATGTTTTTACTCATGAAGAAAAGGACGGCTATGTGTCTTCCGTCTTCGGAATCAAAAAAGAACCAATGCTCAATGTAAAAGCACCCGAATGGAGCTTGCTGGATCTCGATGGTAAAAAAGTTTCTTTAAAGGATTTTAAAGGTTCCCCAATATTCTTGGAAGCTTGGGTGTCTTCTTGTAGTCATTGTATGGAGTCTTTGCCAAAAATTAAGCAAATTGAAAAAGAATTTGGCGATAAGATTAAAGTAGTCACGGTCAATTTTGACTACGACCTATCAGAAACCAAAGAAACGATGAAAGCCAAAAACATCAACTACCTGGTTCTTCAAGGCGATGCCATTTTCGATAAAAATTATGATTTACGTTCGTTTCCTTCTTATTTTGTAATTGATAGTGATGGGACTGTAGTGTATTCTGAACGCGGTAATATTATTGGTAAGAAAGAAAAGGCGCTTTTTGACGCGTTGAAAGCGGTCAATTAGTAGATTAAAATCCCAATAACTTCAAATTTCCTGTCTGCCGACAGTGCACTCCGTCATTTGATGGCGGAGCCATCCACTCGACTAGGCAACGTTTTTATCCACGTATTGCTTTATTTCGTTCAGTTCTTTTTCTTTATTTTCTTTTTCCTCTTCAATGTCATAATCATTTTGAATTCCAAGCCAAAATTTTGCGGAATTTCCAAAATATATGCTCAATCTTATAGCTGTATCTGCTGTAATTCGACGGTTACCTTTTATGATTTCCGAAATGCGGGTTTGAGGTATTTTTAAGTCTTTCGAAAGTCTGTAAGCCGTAATTTCCAAAGGCTCAAGAAATTCGTGACGCAATATTTCCCCAGGATGAACATTCGCTAATTTTTCCATATCTTCTTTTTTAATGATAATCAATAATTTCTACTTCACTTGCGTTTCCATTGTCCCATAAAAAGATAATTCTCCATTGATTATTAATTCTAATACTGTAGAAATCACTTAATTTTCCTGTCAGTTTTTCAAGTCGGTTGGATGGTGGAATTCGTAAATCAACAATGTCTTGCGAGTTATTCAACATTCTCAATTTCCGTCGTCCAGCGTTTTGAATTTCCAATGGCATTTTCTTAACTCGGATTCCGTTCCAAATTTGTTTTGTTTCTTTTGAGCCAAAGGTTATAATTATATCTTTTGCGTTACTAACGTCAAAGGTAGGTAAAATTATTAAAAGTTCGGGGATTTTGGTTTTAAATGTTGCCTAACATTTAGGCTATGAGCAGTGCGGGCAAAAAATGCAATAATTTTCGAATCAGCAATAAGCCAAAACTATGTTTTTACTTAAATTTTCTTTATGACGCAAAAACATAGTTTTGCCGACTTCATAAATATACAACTGCTTTTGGTTAGGCACTAACTCCGCTATTTTGTTTACACTTGTGTGTGTGCCCAGTATGGGCATCTTTAGCTTACTGCAAAGTAGGATATTAATTAAGAGGGTGCAAGTCCCTTATGCCCTGGAGTAAACCATTCGACAGGCTCAGGGCAGGTGTCTGGAAGCATTAATAAGTCGCAAGGGTGTTGGCCGTGAGGTCATATCTGAAGAAAGCGAAACTACAAAACTTGGTACTGACCCTTCGACAAGCTCAGGACAAACCAAGCAGGAACCGTATAAGAGGCATTTATGCACGGGTAAGCAAGCACACTTCGACTGGGCTCAGTGCATCGCATCATTATAAAGTTCAAAGATTACAAAAGTGCATAGATGTAGATACGTCTGGGATCGAGCGAAACCTCGCCAAAAGGCGTGGCAGGATAAAGATGTCATTACAGTTCGACAGGCTCACTGCATCGCCTGGGGAGGTCTCTTAGATTACGAGTTAATCACAAAGAGAAGTCAGCAGACGTCATAGTACTCACGAGA
>JBBSRC010000087.1:0-16909 GCA_038243395.1 Flavobacteriales bacterium
AAGTTTATTAATCTGACGCAACTCATGGTATTCTCTAATAACATGAATTATAATGATGAAGATACCCAAATGTTAGAAGGTGCTTTCTATAGCACTACAAATTATATAAAACCATCATTCAATTATTTTAGAGAAGAAGAAACTTTTGATCTTGCCAAAATCCTTCGACCAATGTCCGAAGAGGAGGAGATCTTTGTACTTAAAGACACCAATTACTTAAGTATTAAGAATTCACAAGAGTATATCTCTAATAAGAGCCCAAACACACCATCCAATTCAATTTCAACATCTTTATTCCAGAAAGACCGCTTGGAGTTTATTTTGAGATATGCTTTTGCTTATGTAGAAGAGGAAACGGGATTAGAGAAACACGTTATGCGCTATCCACAACTATTTGCAACTAAAGCAATAGAAAGCAAACTGGAAAGCGGGGTTAAGAAAGGAATTATTTGGCATACCCAAGGCTCAGGAAAAACGGCTTTGGCCTATTTTAATGTAAAGCACTTAACGCATTACTTTCAAAGGAGTAATGTTATTCCTAAGTTTTACTTTATTGTGGACCGTTTAGATCTACTAACGCAAGCCGCAAAAGAGTTTACAGCTCGTGGTTTAGTTGTGCATAAAATTGATTCTAGGGAGGATTTTAGTAGAGATATTAAGTCAACGAAGGTTATTCATAACGATTCTGGGAAAGCTGAAATAACCGTTGTTAACATCCATAAGTTTCAGGATGATCCTGATATTATAAAAAATAACGATTATAATTTGAATGTGCAGCGTGTCTTCTTTTTAGATGAAGTGCACCGAAGCTATAATCCTAAAGGAAGCTTTTTGGCGAATTTAGAATTAGCCGATACTAATTCCATTAAAATTGGTTTAACGGGTACGCCTTTGTTAGGTTCAGAATATAATTCTAAAAGCTTATTTGGGGATTATATCCATAAGTATTATTACAACTTATCGATAAAAGATGGTTATACCTTACGCTTAATTAGAGAAGAGATTGAATCGAATTATAAGTTAATCTTACAAGAAACACTTGAAAAGCTTACCGTATTAAAAGGAAATACAGATAAGAAAACCGTTTATGCGCATCATAAGTTTGTAGAGCCTATGTTAGACTATATCGTTAAAGATATGGAACAGGCTAGGATTTCAATGGGAGACAATAGCATTGGTGGTATGGTGGTTTGTGACTCTTCGGAGCAGGCTAAGATGTTGTATGAAGTATTTCAAGAAACCTATGCGAACAAAGCCGATATAGAATATAATATAGCTGCAGAAGAAGCTGAAACCTATGGCAGCAAGAAACAGAAAGATAGCCGAGTAAAAAGAGCTCAGGTTATTTTGCATGATGTTGGAACAAAACAAGACCGAAGAGATTGGGTTTCAGATTTCAAAGTAGGAAATATCGATATCCTTTTTGTTTACAATATGCTTTTAACTGGCTTTGATGCCAAACGTTTGAAAAAACTATATATCGGTAGGAAGATTAAAGCCCACAACTTATTACAGACTTTAACGAGGGTAAATAGAACCTACAAAACACATAAATATGGGTATGTAGTTGACTTTGCGGATATCCAAAAAGAGTTTGATAAAACCAATCAGGATTACTTTAATGAATTGCAGTCTGAATTAGGAGATGAGATGCAACATTATTCAAATCTCTTTAAAAAGCCAGCAGAAATTGAAGCCGAAATTGAAGAAATAAAAGATGTGCTTTTTAAGTATGCTACAGATAATGCTACCGTTTTTGGAGAGCAAATGTCTGATATTAACGATCGGGATGAAATACGAAAAATAGCCAAAGTATTAAATAACTCTAAGGAGTTGTATAACCTGATTCGTTTATCAGGTAATTTTGAATTACTTGAAAAATTAGATTTCAGAAAGCTTTCTGTTTTATCGCGTTTAACGAATGATAGACTTGGTTTAATTAACACCAGAATAGCATTAGAAAATAATGTTGACACCGAGAATATTCTAAACACGGCATTAGAGGACGTTATTTTTGCTTTTACCAAAGTGAAAGAGGAAGAAATGGTGTTAGCAGACACCTTAAAAGATGTTTTAGGCAAAACCCGTGAAATGTTAGCTAGTAATTTCGACCCAAGAGATCCAGAGTTTGTTTCGCTTAAGGAAGAATTGGAGCGCTTGTTTAAAAAGAAGAATTTAAGTGAGGTGACCAAAGAAGAAATGGAAGCCAACATAAAAGCTTTAAACGATATCTACGATAAAGCAAAAACGCTTGAGCGTGAAAATCAGTTATTAAGAGCCAAGTATGATTATGATGCCAAATATGCCCGTATCCATAAACGTCTTATGGAAAAGGATCCGTTAACAGATAGTGAGCGGAAATTATTTGACGCTTTAAAAGGATTAAAAACAGCAGTAGATAACGAACTTTCACAAAATTCAAAACTGATGGAAAACGAAAGTTATGTTGAACGATTGATGATGCGTTTAATTGTAAATCAGTTTAAAAACGAACAGAGAATCCCTGTGAATACTACAGATGTAAAACGGATTAATAGAATAATAGTAAGAGAATACATGAACGAATACAACGGTTACGTTGCTTAATGGAATTAAAAGAGCAACAGTCGCAAAATATGCGTAAGTCGAAATGTAAAGATTAAATGAAAGCGCAATATCAAATAGAAATCTACCAAGCTAATGATGGTACTACTCATATTAAGGTACAGTTTGAGCAAGATACCGTTTGGTTAACACAAGCACAAATGGCAGCTCTTTTTGATAAAGGAAGATCTACTATTACAGAACATATAAAAAATGTTTTTTCAGAAGGAGAACTGGAAGAAGAAGTGGTATGTCGGTATTTCCGACACACCACTCAACACGGCGCTATTAAAGGAAAGGAGCAATCAAAAAACATTAAATATTATAATCTCGATGTCATAATATCTGTAGGTTATAGGGTTAAATCGCAAAGAGGAACACAATTTAGAATATGGGCAAATAGTGTTTTAAAAGACTATTTGGTTAAAGGTCATGCGATCAACCAAAAACGTTTAGAAGAAAAGGAACAAGAAGTACAGGTATTAAAAAATGGTATTCAAATTTTGTCCCGAGGCGTCGGAAAAGTCATTGAAGAAATAGCAGAAGATAATCACTGGCTTAAAGTTTTCGCTAAGGGTTTAAGCTTGTTAGACGATTACGACCATGAGCAATTAGACATTAAAGGATTAACTATAAAAGAAGTCTATTATCCAAGTTTAGAAGATTACCAGGAACTCATTGACCACATGATGACCGAATTTGATTCAGATGTTTTTGGTAAAGAAAAAGATAAATCTTTCAAAGCTCTATCGCCCAAATAGGAAAAGGATTTGAAAAAGATGATTTTTACCCAAGCCTTGAAGAAAAAGCAACCATGCTTTTATATTTTGTAGTAAAAAATTACTCGTTTGTAGATGGCAATAAACGAATTGCAGCAGCTTGTTTTCTTGAATTTTTACAGCAAAATAAGATGCTTTTTGATAAACAACAGCAACCCATAATTAGCAACAATACTTTAGCAAGTTTAACGCTGTTTATAGCTTCTAGCAAACCAGAAGAAATGCAAACTGTAACGCGTTTGGTAATTAGCGTATTAAATAGAAATAAAAATAATTAAAAAACTCGGAATTACATATAATGACAGCCACATCACAATTTGAAATCCAAACCAAAGCCCTCATAGACGACCTAAAAAGCGTGTGTGCCAATTATGGTTTAGGAAATGACGGAAACGAGTTTAAGATCATCACACAAGTATTCTTGTATAAATTCTTAAACGATAAATATGTTTACGAATTAAAACAATTAGATCCAGACTTAGCAAAAGCCGACAACTTTGATGAAGCCCTACTAAAATACTCAGAAGATGATTTAGAGCTTTTAACCATGCAAATAAGCGAAAACACAGCGCATATTGCACCTAAGAATTTATTATCTCGCTTATTCCAACAACAGAACAAAGCCAATTTTGCAGATATTTTTGATGAAACCTTACTCAGTGTTGCGAAGGACAATACAGATATCTTCTCTGTGCTTACGCAAGGCGGTGAGAAAGTGGTGTTATTTGATAACCTGAGTAAATATGTAACCGACAATAAAGATGCGTTTTGTAAAGCCTTGGTCAACAAAATAGTGGACTTTAGTTTTGAGCATATTTTTACTCAGAAATTTGACTTCTTCGCGACCATTTTTGAGTACTTAATTAAAGACTACAATACCAATAGTGGTGGGAAATATGCTGAGTATTTTACACCGCATGCCGTGGCTAAAATTATGGCAGCTTGTTTAGTGACAGAAGAGAATGTAAACAACGTGACCTGCTACGATCCAAGTGCGGGTTCTGGAACCTTATTGATGAATTTAGCACACGCTATTGGAGAAGATAAGTGTACCATTTACTCACAAGATATCTCTCAGAAATCATCTTCACTATTGCGTTTAAACCTTATTTTAAACAATCTGGTGCATTCCATTCAAAACATTATACAAGGGAATACTATTCTTAGTCCGTACCACAAACAGGAAAATGGACATCTAGAACAATTTGATTATATCGTTTCCAATCCGCCATTTAAATTGGATTTTTCTGATTACAGTGCAGATTTAGATAGCAAAGCCAACAAAGAACGCTTCTTTGCAGGGATACCAAATATCCCAAAAGCCAAGAAAGATTCTATGGCAATTTACCTGTTGTTTATACAGCATATTATGTACAGTCTAACAGCGAAAGGGAAAGCAGCTATTGTAGTGCCGACAGGTTTTATTACGGCACAATCAGGTATTGATAAAAAGATAAGACAAAAACTGGTTGAAAGTAAAATGCTAGCAGGTGTGGTAAGTATGCCTTCAAATATTTTTGCAACTACAGGAACCAACGTAAGTATTTTGTTTTTAGATAAAACCAATACCAAAGATGTGGTTTTGGTAGATGCTTCAAATTTAGGAACTAAGGTAAAAGAAGGTAAAAACCAAAGAACGGTTTTAAGCGAAGCTGAAGAACAACAAATAATTGATGTGTTTAATGCCAAAGAAGTCAAAGAGGATTTATCTGTTGTTGTTTCTTATGACGAAATAAAAGTTAAAAACTACAGCCTAAGTGCAGGACAATATTTTGAAGTGAAGATTGAATATGTAGATATTACTGCGGAAGAGTTTGCTTCTAAAATGCTTGGTTTCGAAAGTAATTTGGACACACTTTTTGCGGAATCTAAAAATTTGGAGAGGGAGATTCAGGAAAATTTGAAAAGTTTGAGGTATGAATAAAGAAACACAAACTTCTAAACTCGGAGATATAGGGAATGTTTTAATGTGCAAGAGAGTTTTAAAGAGTCAGACCACAGATTTTGGAGATATACCTTTTTATAAAATCTCTTCCTTTGGAGGAAAGCCTGAAAGTTTCATAACAAAAGAGCTATACGATAAATACCGCAAGAAGTATAATCATCCGAAAAAAGGAGATATATTAATTTCAGCTGCTGGCACTATAGGTAAGACGGTAATCTATGATGGAAAACCTGCTTATTTTCAAGATTCGAATATTGTTTGGATTGATAATAATGAAACTAAAATAACTAATAGCTACCTATATTATTTCTATCAGACTAAACCTTGGTTATCAACTGACGGAAGTACCATTAAAAGGATTTATAATGATAATTTGAGAAATATTATTATTAAATATCCAGATTTAGATACTCAAAAACAAATAGCCAAAGTCCTTTCTGATATAGATGCCAAAATAGAAGTCAACAACCAAATAAACCAAGAGTTAGAAGCGATGGCAAAAACGCTTTATGATTATTGGTTTGTACAGTTTGATTTTCCTGATGAAGATGGCGAACCTTATAAGACTTCTGGAGGGAAGATGGTTTACAATGAGGAGTTGAAGAGGGATATTCCTGAAGGTTGGAAATTCAAAACGCTAGAAGAGATAGCCACAATAAAAGCTGGAGGAGATAAACCAAAAAAAATATCTCAAATTGAAACGAATGATTGCAATATCCCTATATATTCAAATGGTGTAACAAATGATGGTCTATACGGTTATACCGATTTGGCCAAAATTTCAGAGCCTAGTATCACAGTGTCTGCACGAGGAACAATCGGTTTTAGTGTGCTTAGAAAAAAGCCTTATGTTCCAATTATTAGGTTAATTTCCATAACACCAAATAGTTCTTTTATGATAAAATTTCTCCATGAGAGAGTGAAGCTACTTGAATTTGAAAATTCTGGTTCGGTTCAAAAACAATTAACGGTTCCTCAAGTATCTCGTTTAAAAATCATAGTACCTAGTGATGAGCAGTTAAAGAAGTATCATCAGATTACAAATCCGTTTATTGAAATTATTGAAAACAATAAAAAAGAAAACCAAAAGCTCTCCGAGCTTCGCGATTGGTTGTTGCCTATGTTGATGAATGGGCAGGTTAGTGTAGGAGAGGCTGAGGAGAAATTGAAATTGAACTTGAAAAAGGAAGTTGAGGATTACGGGGAAGTGGGAGAGGAATTCAGGATTGCTGCAGAGGAGAGTGAAAAGTATTAAACTAAAAATTAAAAAACAGCATTTATGAAGGCATTTATATCTTACAGTCACGCAGATGAGCGCTATTTAACACTGCTTGTAAAACATCTTTCACTCTTAAAAAGAGATAATGAAATACATGAATGGACAGACCAAGCAATTGAAGCTGGAGGAGATTTGAAAAATGAGATTGACTCTAATTTATCCTCATCAGACTTATTTATAGCACTCTTAAGTCCAGATTATATTCAGTCAAATTATTGTTATGAAATTGAGTTTGAGAAAGCACAAAGTTTAAAAGCTGAAGGAAAACTAAAAATTATTCCCATAATCGTGGAAGATTGTGATTGGCTAAACAGTCCATTCGCAGATATGAAAGCATTACCTAAAGATGGAAAGGCCGTAGCTAATTGGAGTAATGAAAATACGGCAATGCTAGATGTGATACAAAGATTTAGGAAATTAATACACCCGGTTGAAGAAGAAAATAAGTTTATTCACAAAGTGCCTAGTAAGATAAAAGATAGTAGGTTATATAAAGTGCAGAAAGATTTTGACTCAATACAAAAAACAGAATTTATTGAAGGAGGTTTTAAAATGCTTCGTCAAAAGTTAAATGATAATTTGCAGGAATTGTTATCAATAGAAGGCATTAATGCAAAAAAAATGAAAGATAATGATAATGAGTTTGTTGCGATTTTAGTGAATAGAAATAAGATTAAAACCGAAGCCACTATCACACTGATTAGCTCGCAAATAGAAAATAAAAGCGACAGACAGATTTATTTCGGTTCATCCAAATATTTTCTAGGCTATGAAATAATAACTGGGGATAATAGCAATACGACTAAAAGATTTGCTTTAGAATATGATGATTTTGAGATGTATTGGAAATCACAAGATTTTCACGCGCATAACAGACAAGCCGATAAATTTAGTATAGATGAAATAGTAGAATTGTGCTGGAACGATTGGCTTCATGCTATTGGTATTGTTTATTAAAGAATATTGGTCAAATATATTCAAAAAGCTTAAAGTTTACTTCGAGTCAGGAAGTTTAAAATAAAAGGAAAATCTGTTGAAGTTAGAAGGACTAAATATAAATATAGCGAAAGAGATTCTTAAGATTAAAGATGATGGCTATGTTTACCATCGTGAAAGCCAGTATCTTGAATTTAAAGAGAACTTTACTTTGGCGGCTTTAGCAGATTATTTTCGAGATTTTGCGGCGTTTTCAAATAATAATGGTGGTTATCTTGTATTTGGTGTTAAAGATAAACCTAAGAGAGAACTGGTAGGGCTGGGAAAAAAAGCAAGTGAACGTTTTGATGATGTAGATCCTGAAAAGATTACAGGTCATTTGTTGGAATGTTTTGCAAATAAAATAGATTGGGAAAATGATATCTTTACTGTTGATGGAAAGAGATTTGGATTTTTTTATATTCAAAAAGCCATTAAGAAACCTATTATTTCTAAGAAAGATTACAAAGACTTAAAAAATGGAGAAATCTATTTCAGATATGGTGGACGCACTCAAAAAATTCAACATGCAGAATTAGAATCTATCATAGAAGAAAGAATACAACAACAAAATAGGAATTGGATTGATTTAGTGAAAAAAATAGGTGCAGCTGGTCCTGAAAACGCAGCGGTCTTAGATACAGAAAGAGGAATTATTGAAAAAAATGAAAAGCAAATATTAGTTGTTGGTGACGACTTAATAAAGGATTTTAAGTTTATAAAAGAAGGTGAATTTTCCGAAAAGGATGGTGCAAAAACGTTAAAACTAATTGGAGAAGTTCAATCTACTGACAGAATAGAGATTATTCAGAAAATAAAAGAGAATAAATTCAAAGATTATCCACTGGCATCTAGAGAACTTTGGGAGAAAGTGAAACATAGAAATTCAACTATCAAGCAGAATGTTTTTTATGAAATAATTCGTGAAAATAATATCAAGCATAATCCTAATTATTGTAACCATATATTTCGAAATAATAGACAGCAAAAAGAGTATCAAGATAATGGTGAATTGCCTGGCGGAACACCGTGTATATATAAAGAGAGTGCAGTTGAATTGATAGGAAGAATCTATGAAAATAGATAATAAGAATTAAATGACAAAGAGTATGCATTAATTTATAGTAGGGGAATATATGTTGCCAATCCATTTGCAATTTAATTTTGTTGTCGTACTTAAACCCAATGATTGTTCTTGGGCAAACATTACCGTGACTGATTCTGCAGAAAATTCACAAGCTGGAAGGCACGCAAAATTTGAAAAGCATTTTAATTTTAATCAGAGCAACTTAGAGATAAGGAAAAATCATACACACGCCTTCACATATCACGAAGATCAAATATTCGGCAGAAACACTTCATTTAAG
Organism: Flavobacteriales bacterium; assembly: GCA_038243395.1. Lineage (GTDB taxonomy): Bacteria > Bacteroidota > Bacteroidia > Flavobacteriales > Flavobacteriaceae > Gelidibacter. The sequence goes on from JBBSRC010000087.1 coordinate 8,929, forward strand.
GTTAGATTTAAGCAAATTTTAGAAAGTCTTATTAATGCTGAGGATGTACCAGTTAAATGGTGGAGTCTTATTTGGCAGATGGGAAAATTTTTAAAATCGGTTAATTATAAAAGACATTGACGAACTATTAGAAATTACAAATTCATTTTTATTCACTTGACAATTTTTCGCGATACAACTCACGAATCATCAGGCTTTAACCCTAAAGCTCTTAATTTTAGACTCGTAATTTTTATTCGCTCCACCTCAATACAATCCACTGTGCTGTCATCAAATAAAACTAGGTTTTTTCCTTCAGGATGAAGGGAACTTCTAAACCGAATACCCATTGCACCAGTATAGACCTTAATAAATTCACATATAAATTGAGTTGGAATATATTCTATCTCACTATCATATCGTCGCATTGGCCTTGATAAATCAATACTTATACGATCTCTTAATAGCCTTGCTTTGATGGTCTCTTTTACCATTCTCGGTTGGAATAGAGAGGTGTCTTCAGTAAAATCAACAATTCTAAGACTTTTAAAATCAGCCTTTAGCTGAAAAGTACCGATACTCAGTTCATCTAAGTAAGAAGCCCTTACTTCATATAAAACGGTTTCTTTATTATCGCTTAAATATAAATATGGAATGCCCATTGGATTGGCTCTACCGCCTAATGCGATTTCACGAGGAGGACAGTGCATTTTGTTAATGTCAATGGCAGGCAAACCGCTGGCATGATGAACTCTGGCTCGAAACATTTTGTCCTCAGGCTTTAATTCATATTGTGTATTGAAAAAACCATCCCACCCTAAGTCCTCTAAATAGTCAGTATTTATAAAAAACCTTTTCGACCACTTCAATTCTTCTTTTATTGTTTCCCAATGATTATAATTATCAGAAATCTCGGTTGTATATTCAACTCGATCTTCTGCGCTCAATAACTCGGTATTTATTTGTGGGAGAATATTATTTAGTATTTCAGTTGCAGTTTTATGAGAACTAAAAAAGCTCCAATGGCCTTGGATTTTTGACCGCAATTGTTCGCCGTCTTCCGCTTTCTGATAGTTGTCAATTAGCTCTTGGAAAAAGTCCAGTAATTCCTTTAATTCTATAAGAGGAATTTCATGAGAGTCGCAAATCTTACAATTGCCTAAAGTGCCAATAGAAGATATGAAACCTCTAATCTCTCTGTCTGAAAAGCAATTTGAACAAACTTTCATCTACTTATTCTTTAGATACTCCTGAACAACTAGTAGGTGATTTTTCATCCCAATCTTTTTAACAACACCCAAACCGGGATAGTGACGCCGATCATAATAACTCTCTAGTTCTTCGATAGCGGAATTTGACAGCCCCTTTTCTCGACAAAATTCAACCGCTTTCTGTGCTGCTTCTCCAAATTTACCTTGAACGTTTGCAATTGAATCATTGGTGTCAGAGGTGAAATGACGAATCCAAATCTGACCTTCATCTTTCGCATAAGTAAGATGAATAACTACTGCTCTTGGTGTACTACCGCCATCAATGAATTCGCTGGGTATAACAGTATAGTCAGAAAACCCTGAATAGTGTTCATCAGTATAAAATAAATGTTCTTCTGAGAACCGATGCTCCTGAATATCCAAAAAGTCACTGTTTCGAACCTGTTTCTCAAATAAATCATCCAAGCGGATATAAGTTTTATTCAGCGTCTTGATATAACGATCCAGTGAGCGATTTCTTTGTGGATCATTCATAGTTATCGCAGCTACTTGAGGCATGTTTAAAAGATGCTTAAAATCCTCGTCCTCCATGCTAATGTCATTGCTGCAAATTAGCATAACATTTTCAAGATTAAATTCCTCAATCTTCTCTTCTATATAGATCCGATTGCCACTGTAATGAAAAGCTGGAATTAGAGGATTGACTTCAAGCTCATTTATGTAGTCAAGATAGTGCAGAGTATCTCCATTCTTTTGACCGTATTCGGGATTAACAATTAAATAGGCTCGCTGATCAGATAGGAGAAATTGGCGCAATGCCAGATTCAAATTATTATGGCTTTCTTTAACAGGTTCTAGGATTGGAAGAATATAATCCTTCAATATACCTTCTGTTGCCAACTCACGTAATGTGATTAATTCGAATTGCCGAGCTCTTAAAAATGGATAGTACATTTGTTACATAATTATTGGAGATTTCAAGGCGCAAATCATTCTCTCCTTTCGTTCTTTATTTAATTTTAAAGAAAGATTGATTTGATTAAATTCTTTATAATGCCTTTTTGAAATCTCAGGTTTAAAAACACGCTTCTTCATTGTGTCAATAAAGAATTTATTTAATTCATCGAGTGGAATCTGTCTAATAATATTTTTACAAATATTATATTGATCAAAGCTTGTCATTTTGGGGAGGCTTCCCAGATATGATTTCACAATCGATTTATACTCCGGAGTATGGAGAATATCCATAATGACGTCTGCATTAATGTTGTGGTTTGACCCTGCATCACGAAAGAGTTCGAATTTTTGAAGTCTAAAGTTATTATATGTTATTATTCCAACAGTTTTGTTGTATTTTCGGTAGGTTGAAAGCTTGGATTCCGGAACTATTAGATAGACTTGATTAAATGCTTTTAGATAGTTTTCCAATTGTAACTCTAAACGAGTATCCGTGTCAAGTTCTGACTTTATTTCGAAAACCTTGGAGTTGCCATTAAACATAACCAAGTCGGCAACAGCTTTGCCTACGCGAAATTCGTTGAATACTTTAGAGCTGGATTTACCTAACTCATGTATCAACCATTCGTTCAAAAATGCATTTTTAAAAATATATTCGTTGGGATAATGAAGCTCAAGAATTTTATATAGATGTTTTAAATAGCTTATATAGGTCGCATTTTTATAGGAAGTCCAGTTGTTGTCGTAACGTGTAATTTTTTGATTGATAGAAGTAAAATTACCTGCCGACCATTGCTCTACCTCACTCCTACTAAATAAAGAGGAATAATCGCGTAACTGATTTAAAGTATATTCTTCCTTTTTTCTCATTGTGCTAAGTTAGTTATAATTTTTGACGGATGTAATATCCAATTTCAAGTCTATAAAAGAAATTAGTATGTTAAAATAAGGTCACCATCTAATTATTTTCGAGAGTATGTATAATCAAAAGTTCTGCTCAAAACCTGAGTTTGACGTAAGAAAAATGATTTTTAACTATAGAAAAAGCAGAATATTTAGTATATTAAAGTGTTGAATTCCAATATATTAAAAGATATTCTGCTTATAATTTCTAAAGATAAAATTACTGAAATTTTTTGTTCTATCGATGATTTTTGCCTTGTTTTTGATCCTGCATTGCAAAAGAGGCAACTTTCCACAGGAAAAATGACGAGAAAACGTAAATTCACAATGTCGACCAGTGAGGTAGTCACCATTACCGTTCTGTTCCATTTGAGTGGCATAAGGACCTTCAAGCACTTTTATATCCATTACGTTCAGAATCATCTCCGGGAAGAGTTCCCAAACACCGTTTCCTACAACCGTTTTGTCGAATTGATGCAATCCAATATACTCCCGTTGACCCTCTATATGAAGACCTGTTGTCTGGGTAAATGTACGGGGATCTCGTTTGTGGATTCTACGCCCATCCGCGCCTGTGGTAACAAACGGATAACGCAGAACAAGGTTTTTAAGGATATAGCGACCATAGGCAAATCAACTATGGGCTGGTTCTATGGCTTTAAGCTCCACATCATTATAAACGATAAGGGCGAACTGCTCGACTTTATCATAACCCAGGCCAATGTGGATGACAGGGCGCCCTTAAAAGAAGATAACTTTTTGAAGAAAATATTTGGCAGCCTATACGGGGACAAAGGCTATCTATCAAAGGAACTTGCGGCCATGTTGTTCGATCAGGGACTGCATCTGGTGACCGGCATTAGGAGTAATATGAAAAATGTGATGATGACCACAAGGGATAAGATATTGCTCAGAAAACGTTCGGTCATAGAAACAATTAATGATCAATTAAAGAACATTTCTCAAGCTGAACATTCCAGACATAGGAGTTTCGGTAATTTTATTACAAATTTAATCGCCAGTCTTATTGCTTATTCTTTTCAAGAAAAAAAGCCGAGTATTAAGTTTGAAACAGAAAACACAGCGCAATTGGCTCTTTTTTGCTAAATCCTTATATCGAACTCAGGTTCAAACAAAAACATCTCCAAACACTCTGCCTTAAGATCGATTTCTTTGGAGTATTTATGCATTAAAGAATTATACAGCACACAATGTTTATATTTTGAGTTAAACCAGCTGTCTAGCGATTTAAGTCTCCAATATGGGGTGCGATATTTCAGATCAGGTTTTAAATATACCAAAACGAACTTAGGTCCAGATACTGATTTTAGTTATCTATTAAATGCATTAACCCATGAATTAGGAATTAATCTCGCCATGAGACCTCAAGTGAATTTTGAAGCTGATTTAAATGTAGCTTTCAATTGGATAAGGCAGAGGTTCGATGAAGGATCTTGAAGTTTTATACAACATTGAAAAAGGGAATGAGAAAAGAGTAGTGGAAAAAACATTATTGAATGTTAATTTTAAAGTGAATCTCGACATGTCTAATGACGGAATTTATGCTAGTTTGGTCAGACCTTACTCAAAATCTGATTTTTTTATCACGTGTATTTTTAGATAATGCTCCATAAATTTATTTTTATCGATTAATCTATTTTCTGAATAGTAATACAGCTTGTCATTATGGACTCCATTTAAATTATCTATAAACACGGGGGATTTCATGTTATCAATGAATTTTTTCCAATGTTTTTTGATCAATCTTAATTCAGTAATTGTCTCATTTATGACACTATACTTAATTCTTATTTGATTTCTAAAATCATTAAGTCCAATATGGCCGTATAATCTCTCAAAGACGCAAGCAGTATAATATCTATATTGAACTTGAGTTGAATTGGAATATGGGTCTTCACTATCAATTAAATTAAAAGTTAAAATATTCTCATCCTTAATTTCAAATATGTTTTTTTATTTGGATAATAATTTAATTATTTCTTCATGCTCTAGTATATTATTTATGAGTGATTTTAAGTCATAATCTCCTGTATACGGAAAAATTTTGGGGATAGAAATTGACAACATGCAATCATATTCAAATACATCTTTTGTCAGGAAAGACTTGTCAACTAAATTTTGCCCATTTAGTATCCAAATCATATTGTTTTTACCATAAAAGTCTTCTCGTTTTTTGATATTTGAATATGTTATAGATGAATTTTGAATTTCAATGACAAGCCCATTGTTTAATTGTATGTCGGCTCGATGCGTTTTATTATTCTCAGTAATTGTAACTTCTCTGTTTTTTTTTAGGAAATAAATCCTGCCATTTCTTATGCCATTCAGACATTGGCTCATACCAGTTTTCACATTCAATTGTCGTTTTTTCATGATGATACCAATGTTCAATTCTTTGTTCTCCTTTTCGACCTTTGACATTTGAATTGCATATATCACATTTAGCTATTGCTCCAGTGAAGCTAATCTCAATTTTTTCGTTTATAGCAATATCTCATGTTTAGATCAATATATTTTAAACAAAAAAATTCTATTTTTTTCCTAAACAGCCTATAATCAATATATTATCAGTACTTGCCATAATTACACTTTTCAAGATGCATACTTTGTAATAATTTCCAAAACGCGATCACCAAACTGCTCTAATCTTCTCTCGCCAATACCTTTCACATCAAGTAATTCTGCTTTAGTTTTTGGCTTAGAACTTACCATTTCATGGAGTGTAGTATTACCAAAAACATGGAAAGCTTTTAAACCCCTCTCCAAAGCATAATCAAGTCTAAAGTCTCTAAGTCCTTGAAATAATGATTCCTCTTTATTTTTCAACTTCGGTATTATATATTTTTGGAATAAAGGCTTATTAATTTGTGCATCACTACCAGTAAAATTAACGATTAGTGGCAAGAAGTCCTTTGCATAGGCATCACATTTGTTTTGACTTATCCCATAGATATTCAAAAATTCAACTTCTGTTTTTGGCATTTTCTCTAATAAATCGTCTAGAGTTTTATTCGTGAACACGGTAAAAGCTGGTCTACCTGATTTATTAGCTAATTCTAACCTTTTATTTCTTAGAGACTCATATAATGAAGACTTATCAATTTTTAAGTCATTGCTTATTGTAAGAGTAGGTTTTTTGTTTTTATGAGAAGGGAAAATAACTTTAATGCCATTAATACGTGCTATATATATTAAGGTTCCTAGTTTAATTGATTCATTATTCGTCGTAAGCAGCTGAGTAAATTTTTTATCACAATCCTGCGGTCTATATCCCTTGTTAAATCTTGATAATCTGTGAAAGTATCCTCTCCCGCTTTCTCCTAAAGAAGTCGCTAATGAAAACCCAATTCTAATCCAATTTTCATAGCCATTTGTGATATCAATGCTGTCTTTTTCAATTCCAAGAGTTAGATTTTCAATAACATCAATAGTATTGCTTGAATTGACATCAATTTTATAATTTATGTTATGATGTTTCTCAGGTACTACCTTAATTTCCGGCATGTACAATTCTGCATATACGTCGGAAAATGGATTACAATAGATGTTTGGGTCATAGGATAATAACATACATCTAGCAATATCTTTGCAAGCACTATCTATTTCAATATTATATTCATCTAAATAGTATTTTTCTAGGGATAAAAACTGCTCTAAATGGGTATTTATCGAAGGGTTTATTTTTACTATTAATTTAATGCCATTCCCACTTGGGCTTTTAAAGGCAACAAACGTATATTCATCTGAAATTAATTTTTTAAAAACAGAATCAAATTCTTCTAAGTCATCGATATCTATTTGGATTAATCCTGAATGTTCTTTTAGATGATTCTTGTTTCTTTTATCAAAAGTTCCAGATAATGTTACACAAGGTAATTTCGATCGCTTTAGCTTGGCTATTTCGTGTTTGTTATCTAAACTTCTTAAGGTTTTAATCTCTTTTTTAATATAACCATACCTTATCACTTCAATCAAATGATTAATGTCAAATTCGTCGTCAGGTTCTTGGGCAGATAGTAGGTTGTTGTAAAATGAAAACGTGTGTTCTGTATTTATTAAATGCATGCTATTAAATTAATTAATCTTCCAATTGGTGGAAAAGGTTAGAGGTGGTCTTTACTTTTTTATTATGGATTAACTAATCAAAACACGGAGTGATTTTGAGGGAGGGCATAAATATAGTAATATTATTGATTATCGTAGACTTTCACTTACGAAAACGAGCAATTGGTGCCGCGAAACATGTTGATTGTCTGATATTTTATTTTTAATACCTTTATGAACTAATCCAAAAGGATCGTTCCGGAGGTCAATTGTATGATTAGCTTAACTCATGTGACGATTTAAAACAGAGTGAGTAGAATATTTAAGACGTTTCTTTTAGCAAAGGCATATTGGGTAAATTTTTCCTCACAACAATGAGTATTGTTTTTTAAAGCTCGAACCCAGTAGTTATTTCTTATTAATCCAATGATTAATTCTAACTTATAAATATTATTTTTGCATCCTATCAATTATAACCCTCAAATTTCAGTTTATGCCATATCAAGATGTGTTTGTCCTTTTTTGGGATCAAGTAAAGGAAAGTATTCAAGAAGAACGCTTTGCTAAATTAACCATGGCAAAAACCATCGGTAAACCAAACTTGAAAAACATTTTTGTCCGGCCAATTTACTCAGAAAATGAATTTAAAGTGTTAGTAAAATTGCGCTATGCTTCTAAAGAAACTGAAGATGAGGAAAAGGAACTGACTTTGGAAGACGCTTTTGAGTTTTTAAAATCGCATCTTAAAACACCTTTTTCAACTGTGCTTTTATTTACTACCACAAAAGATGTCACCTTCAAAATCAATAAGAAAGGTGCGGGCAGAATTACTGAGAATGTGCCGACATTTCGCGATGTAACCCAAG
>JBBSRC010000088.1:0-15828 GCA_038243395.1 Flavobacteriales bacterium
CAGGTATTTTAATGAGTTTTGTTTTAGAATAAACCGCTCACAAAGCAAGGCCACAATATTCAACAATCTCATTGTGAAAATGGTGCAAGGAGATAAAATATATCAGAGAGAATTAATAAGCAACTAACTACTGACCTCTATTAGATTATTTAAAAATAATTAAAGAAGAAAAATTTTTATTTAAAAAACTAATATTCATTAAAAATAAATGCAAGACCCACATTTAATCCAATTTATAGACGAAAAGATCCGCACTATCTATCATTCAGAACAGTTAATACCATTAAGGGGTAAAAATGATTCAAACGAATTAAATGGAAAACCAATTCTCTCTTGGTTCAATGAAATCACAAGGCATTGTTGGTGCCATTTTCCTGATAATTTTGACTTTAACAAAAGCATTGATGATTTACTATACACATCTGATGAAATTATTTATTTTACTGCACATTTATACCTTTATCGTCCTTATATAAATACACCAATTAAAGACGCTTATCAGGCAGGTAAAAATATTATATATCCAGTGTTTGAAAATTTAGCGGGAAAGAGATATGAAATGTATTTAGGGGTAGCATTTGAAAAAGTATATAACTATTGGGATAGAATTGGGGATCTAATTGCATCCTTTTTTCCGAACAAATTTAGAGAACCTATTTATTTTATTAAAACAATAAAAATGCTTGAAAATGACTATAAGGGGAATTTAGAATATGATTGGCTTTTTGACTTTTCTCAAAATAAATTTAAAGATTTTAATAGTCAAAGAATAAATATAGTTCATTATTATTCTAAAAACACAGAATATAAATGGGAACAGTATGGCCATATAAATGATTACAACAAATCCAAAGAACTTAACGATAAGAGAGTTTCATATCCTGAATATTTCAATGAAATGAATGAAATGTCAAAGGTTGGATTTGAAAAAACATTGAAACTGTTAGAAGAAATAAATAAAAGAGAAAAATACAATTGCGAAAAATTACGTGAGTCAAAAAAGTAATTCCGATCATTCAATAATGGAACCTCTAAACTAGAGGGAATAATTCCAGATGAAAATTGATAAATTGGAAGAAATACCAAGTATGGGTAAAATAACTGCTATAATATAGAGAAAAGCTAATAATATAGTTCTCTAAAGAAATATTGGTATAACTAAAGCATTGTCAGATGAAGAAATAATTGAGACTGAAATTTAAGATTAACGGTAGCTCTATCGGAATTAGCACTTCGTATTTGGTAAAATTTCCGACGATAAAGGAAAAGTTATTTATAATAAGTTTTAATCAATTTGATAAAAAGATGAATATAGTAGAACAAGAAGCGACTGAATATGCAGAATATGGATTTTTTAACAGAGATCTAAATTCTACTGTCGAAAATCTTACTGACAAATTATCTTCTAAACTTTACAGTTTAAAACGAAAGAATGATAAACTGATTTTCTTGAATATTTTGCGGAAAGAAATTACAAAAGGAAAGTTAGAACACGAAAAAACTTGTAGTACTCATAGCTGTTCTATTTCAAAAGAAATGAATATTGGATTGTTTGTCATTGACCAAGAAATCGAAGAAATATCAAAATCCTACGAGTATAAAGCAAAATATGAAGACGAATTTAGTTCTGAACAAAAATCTGAACTTCAAAGCGCACTCAATGAAATTAAATCTAAACTGTCTGAACTTGGATTTGGACAACAGATAATCTTTGACGAATTAGACGAACTAAAAGAACATCTAATTTTAGGTAAAAAGAATTGGTTCCAACTTTTGAAAGGTAAACTATTCGATTTATCTGTTAGTAAAGTTTTAGAAGAAACAGTTATTAAAGATATTTATAAATCTTTGTCGGATGGATTTGAGAATCTACCAAATTTAATAGATAATATATAAAAAAAGTACTGTAACTGGTAAAACATATGATTCTTCTAGCGTTGACATCCAATTAATGTGATATGTTTCTCAATACTAATTATCCTAAAACTAAAAGAAGTAAATAATTCATCCAAGAGTCGAATATTAAAAATTGGAAAAACCTGTAGCATTTCGTTAATTACAAATTATTCCTTTTCCAACGTATTATAACTAAACCTTCTTTAACAACTTTATAAGCTAGACAATGAAGTCATTCATATTGAAATTTTAGTAAGTTTAAAACATTAATTTTAAATTAAAACCATGAACATAGTACCAATTGAAAAAGTTTTCACACCAGGCTCACCGGCCGAATTAACATTCATAGAGAGACCAAGACCGGAAAAATTAATTACAAGAGCTTTAAGAAACAAGGGAATACAAATAATTGTTTATGGTCATTCTGGCTCAGGAAAGACAACTTTATTGTATAATTTTTTAAGTATACAAAAGGAGAATCATTTAATTACAAGATGCACAAAGGGAATAACGATTAAAGATGTTCTCTATGATGGGTTTAGTCAGTTAGGTACATTTTATGTTAAACAAAGAAATCATAGGAAAGATGAAAAAGCAAACTTGGGTTTCAAGTTTGGGTTGGATTTTTTTGGTATGAGTGGAAATGCTGAAACAAATATTTCAGAAGGCACTATTAAAGAAAGAATAGTTGAAATTCAAAAGAACCCAAATCTTTTAGCTAAACTTTTTGGTGCTGCAAAATGTTTATGGGTAATCGAAGATTTTCATAAACTGGATATAGAGCCTAAAGAAGAACTATCACAGATTATGAAAGTTTTCATGGACGTTTCTAATGAATTTCCAAAAGCTAAAATTATAGCCGTCGGTGCAGTAGACACAGCTAGACAAGTTGTTAATCTTGATAGTGAAATGGAAAATAGAGTTACAGAGGTACATGTTCCGTTAATGACTCCGGCTGAGCTTTATCAAATCATGGCAGTCGGCGAAGTACATTTAAATATAATAATAGAAAATGATGTACAGGAAAGAATAGTTGCTTATTCGAGCGGTTTAGCATCTGTTACCCATACATTATGTAGTTTGTCATGTGAAAATAAGAAAGTTTATCAAACTCAACGAAATAAAGTAATAATAAAAAATGACGATTTAGATTATGCTGTATCGGAATATATAAATGGAAAATCAGATTCATTAAAATCAATTTATGATTTAGCAATTAGTGAAAAATCCAAAAGAAAAAATGAATCGCCAATTAAGATTTTAGAATCAATTTAGAATTAGATAGGATAAATTTTAGTGTAAAGGAAATCTCAATTGGTTTATCAAAAGATATTAAGGATTACAAATCCAATAATCTTCGAAAATATGTTAATGAATTTCTTTCTCCAGAAAGAGGAGAAATATTAAAATACAATGAGAATGGAGACACATATTCATTTAGCACACCTTTTATAAGAGGATATTGTCACATTCAATTAGATAATAATAATAATAATAAACCAAAAATGCATAGTTCAAAGCAGAAAGTTCGGGATGATTTATTACAAAAATATTTGAATGACGAGTTTAAAAAATTTATAATAGAATTTAGAAGTGGATTTGAGGATGATTATAACTAACAACATATTCTATAAAAAAATTACCAGGTTCATTAAAGGCATTATTTTTTTAAGCTAAACCCTATTAGAATCAGTTGTCTATTTACTCGTTAAATTCACTCTACAAATTTCCCTGGCGAGCATTTGATTATAACGAGTGCCGTCCTGAGTAAGACATATAAATCTCATCAATAGACATTAACACATCGGGATCGGCATAATTTCGCGCACTAATTTATTTCAATGCTTAATAGTTAATAACTAAGTCGACTTTCAAATTTGAACAACCTAAATCTATTCTGACTCCTTCCAAAGTAATTTTCTAGCCGTCCCAAAATTCCCTAACTGGTAAACACTAATCGAACTCGCATGAAACTTCACAGCACGAAAATTATGTTGCTCCAAACTATCCAACACTGAAGTTTTGGCCACACCCAAACTGATGTGTGGATTAAAATTCTCATAGCTGTAATCACTTACAAACTTGGGTACATAGTCCATAGTAAATTTATCAATGGGCGAGCCATCGGCATTTTGTACATAGGCTTTTTGAGAACCTTTGGGAAGAATATAAGGTTCTAAAAGCGCGATGGTCTTTTTATGAAGTTCCAGGAGCGATTCACTTTTTTTAATGCCTATGGAAGCGAAACTTTCTTCATTATCTTCCGCGTATTGGAGGTGGTCCGCCCAAAGGGTTTCGTTTGCAATTGTTTGATACAATCCACTTAATAATTTTTCTATTTTGGGAAGATCGCTTTCTTGCACGTAGCACTGTAATAAGGTAATGTGTGGGATGTGATTTTCGTCTAACGTAAAATTATTAGGATTGTCATCAAGTATCGCTCTGTTTAATTGAATGGCTTGGTCATAAACGTCCTCAGGGAGGGTCAATAGCACATCGATAGCGATGACTTGTTGTTGCTTGGGAGCGCAGGAAGTGTTCAGCATAAATATGATAAAGGTAATTATAAGGATGTTATTTTTCATTTTAAAAACAGTGGAATTAATATATAACCTGGGTAGCACGAGCGGTCAAAAATCGAGCACACTTAAAAATTTCAAATGCACTTGATGACATCTTCCAAAGAAATGGCAATTCGCGTACAACTTCATTTAGTTTCGAAATTAGCTGAAACTAAGCGTTTTCCCATTCTATGAGCAATTTTTCATTTGACAAACTTACGAGTTTAAACAATATATCAATATCTCAGAAATATCGGCTTTATATTTAATTAGCATACGTTGCACTCTTAACCTCACGCTTCAATCCAATAAACAACATCGTCGAAATGAAAAGCAAAATTAAGTACCACGCATTGCCCACCAAATCAAAGTAAGTCATATTGCCTTTAGCAAAACTTAAAATCATCAACACTTGCGCACCATAAGGTAAAAGCCCTTGGGTAATACAGGCGAAAATATCCAGAATAGAAGCGGTGCGTTTATTTTCCAGTTCGTACTCGTCGTTAATGGATTTTGCGATAGATCCGGAAATAATGATGGCCACGGTATTATTGGCAATGGCTACGTTAATACTAGATACTAAGGCCGCAATTCCAAATTGAGCGGATTTCTTGCTTCTGATCAAGGTTTTGATTTTGGTTAGGATAAACTCGATGCCACCATTGTAAGCCACTAAAGCTGCTAGACCACCCGTCAATAAGGAGAGCAGAAATATTTCGGTCATGCTGGTAAAACCGGTGTAGACCAACTGCGTAAACTCAATGATTGAAAAATCAGCATAAAACAAACCCAGAATTCCGGCGGCGATAACGCCTAATACTAAGGTTACAAAAACGTTAATCCCTAGTATTGATAATATAATCACAATCAAATATGGCGCAATTTTAATGATGGAATAGGTGTAGTTTACAGTTTCGGCAGCATCAGTTTCTAAACTTGAACCTTGAAAAATAAGGATGCCCATTGTAACCAGAGCAGCGGGGATGGCAATTTTAACGTTGGCTTTAAATTTATCGCTCATATTAACGCCTAAAGATTGGGTGGCAGCAATGGTAGTATCAGAGATGACCGATAAGTTATCGCCAAACATGGCACCTCCTAACAAGCCGCCGCACAAAATACTCAGAGAGAAATTGGCCGTATCGGCAAAGCCAATGACAATTGGTACTAAAGCAACGATAGCACCTACTGAAGTTCCTGTGGAAAATGATAAGAAAGCAGCAATAACAAAGACGCCTAAATAAATGTATTGCACATTGATGAGGTCCATGCCCAAATGAACAATGGTGTCCACGCTTCCAGTAGCATTCGTGACGGTAGCAAATGCACCGGCTAATAAGTAAATCAAACACATGGTCAATATTTTATTATCGCCACAGCCCTTTAAAAGAATATCGATTTTTGAATTTATGGACTGCTTGAACATCAAAAATGCCACGATGATTCCTGCGATTACCGCAATAGGAGCAGGGAGCGCGTAGAAATCATTTTGGATAATCCCGACGCTTAAAAATGTGATGATGAAAACAAAAAAAGGTAATAAAGCTTTAAAGCTTGGCGTAATGTTAGTCATGAGTTTGGTTTTGCAAAATCGCAACTAGAGTGTATAAACGCAAATATATAGGAAGCTCGGTAACGTTTTTTCCAAAGTATTTGGCTCATCGCTTTAGCACCTTGCTCGTTAGTGCAGGTTGCTATCTCTATGTTGAGATTCTTGATAAATTAAGTGGGCAAAACTAAGGGATTATTCAATATCAAAACTTAAAGTTTTGTTATTATTAAAAATAATGTGGGTGGGCACGAGCAAGTAGCTGGCGCCCAAGTTCAATGCCAGAGGGTTGTATCAAATTTTGTGCTTACGTTAATAAAAATTTTAACAATTATTAGTTATTAATTTTAAATTATAAATATGCCATGTCATTACACGACATCTTCCAATACCACCGTCTGCTTTTTAACCGTTCTTTTAATTTTGAATTGCAGCAATAATACCATCGTTATAAATGCAACCGCTATGATCACTAATAGAATGGTGATTTCATGAGAAATCGACGCTAAATCGCCACTATAAAAAGCGATTCGACGAAATCCACTTAAAAACTGGGTCACAGGAATAAACTGAGCCACATTGGTAATTAGCGCAGGAATCGCTTCGGTTGGCCAAGTAAAGCCACTCAAGATAAAGGCAGGGGTGGAGATGACCATCAATAATTCGGTTGCTTTCAATTGACTCGGAATCGCAATCGAGAACAGCATCCCAATGCAAATTGAGGCCAAGGTTAAAAGTACGGTCAATACCAACATGGGCAGATTAAAAATATCGGCAGTAATTCTAAAATAAGGAAAGAATGAAGCGATAATCATCCAGATGAATGGCAGCATGATTAAAAACGGGGTGGCCTTTAATAAAATAAGATACAACGCCGATTTTTTGTTTTGCACAAGGGTAGCAAAATAACCATCTTCGAAATCTCTAGAAAAGGCTAAGGCCATGGCTAGGAATATGATCTGTTGCATTATGGCCGCCAAGATGCCGGGTAGCATAAACGTGACGTAGTTGCCCGTAAAATTATAGAGTTTGTTGAAGTTGATTTTGAAGCTTTCGTAAGAAGCTTTTGCTTGATCTGGATGCATGCCTTGTTTTTTAAGACCTTCGATTTCGAAACCGGCATTCAAAGTCATCAATACGGTATTGATATGATTACTCGCCGTGTTGGCATTAACAATGTTGGCCATATTCAAATCCACACGGATTTCAGGATGTCTTTTTTGTAACACATCTTTTTCAAAATCGGCAGGCAATGTAATTACCGCCGCGTATTGTTGGGTCGGCATTTCGTCTACGATATTACCCGAAGTTGACCGCACATCGATCACATATAAGCCTTCATTATCTTCAAAGGCATCAATGATCTTATCGGTGGCTGGACTTCGATCTTGATCCACAATAACGATGGGTAAATCCTTGACTTTGGCTTGTTGGTACACATAACCAAACAAAATACCGTAGCCAATGGGTGCTCCAAAAAAGATAGCCATCAACACGCCGTTTGAAAAAATACGTTTGAATTCTAGCTTAACTAAGCTTATGAAATTTTTCATGGATTATTGTTTTATAAGAATCGTCGCGTTGGTATAAAACTTTTGTTGTGAAACATCTGCCGTTGGCACGACTTTCAATTCATAAATAGATTCAGAGAGTTCATATAACGGCGAAGTGCTGGTAATATCAGCATACTGCGCCAATTGTTTAATGGCGACAATTTTAGCCGGTGTTTCTTCTTTTGTATAAGGATTAACCAAGGTCAGTACGTTGCCCACTTCATAATTATAGATTTTTGATTCTGGGATGGTAAATCTGAAATAGATACTGTTGGTTTTATAGCCGTTAAAAAAGGTGTACCCCGGAGTGAGCAATTCGCCTTGCTCCAAGCTGATGGTTTCAACCGACATATCTGCAGGGGCAATGACATATTGCTCGTTGGCGGCCGAAAGTACTTCTTCCTTGGCACCAAGTGCGCGATCCAGTTGGCCTTTGGCTTGATCTATTTGTTCGGAACGGGTTCCTTTTGTGACTTCGTCACGCTTGGCTTGTAAACCTGTCACTTGGGCTTTTGCCATGTTAAGCTTCATCTTCACTTCATCAAACTGTTGTTGGCTTACCAACGAATCCTGATACATATTTTGAAGACGGTTATATGATTCTTGTGCAAATTCCAATTGCGCTTGACCGGAGTTCAATTGGCCGTCAATCTGGCTTAACTGTTCCGCCGTTGCCCCATTAAATGCCATATTCAGTTGGCCTTGGGCCGCGGTAATAGCACCTTCGGCCTGCATCATTTTTGCGCTGACTTCAGGAATATTCACTAAAGCTAGCGTATCGCCTTTTTTGACCTGTTGCCCTTCTTCAACATAAATTTCAGCAATCCGACCGCCCAGTTTGCTGCTTACTGAAATGGTTTCAAATTTCACTTTTCCTCTATTGGGAGTGATCTGTTCGTTTTTGCAAGCGTTTAAAGTGAAGAGAGCAAAAACGCTTAAAACGAGATGTGTATCTATTTTCATAATGTGAAGTGTTGTATGGTTAATAAGTTAGTGTGCCTTTCGCATGTAGCAAATCAGCCACGGCACGACGTTGATTAAAGTAGGATTCTTGCAATTTAAAGTTTGCTTTTTCAACATCGTTCAGTGAATCAAGCACGTCATTGATGGATGCCAGATTATTTTTATACTGTTTGTTGACCAGCTCATAGGTATCATTAGCCAACTCAATTTCCTTTTCAATTATTTTTGTATTTTGTTGTGAGGATTGATAGGATAACTCGGCTTTAATCACACTTAGCGCAATCATTTCTTCAGCATCTTCAATCTGACCTCGGTATTTTTGACTCTCTAAGTGTGCCTTTTTACTTTTCAATCGGGATTGGTTCCCATCAAAAATATTCCATTTGATCCCAGCTCCGATAAACCATTGTGGATCCAATAGGGATAAATCATCTTCAATAAATTCATAATGACCTTTTACCGCCACTTTCGGAATAAAATTGCTTTTTTCCTTTTTAGCTTGATAAAGAGTAGCTTTTTCGGCCTCTTCCAAAGCCTTGACTTCGTTGCGTTTTTCGATCGTGGAAGCTTCTGCCATGGCGAAGGATTGTAGTTGAGGTTCCAACAGTCTTAAATTTGCCTTCGCTTCTCCCGTGAGTTGGTGGAGGACTTCAATCAGCAAAATATTATTGTGTTCAAATTCCAATTGTTTGGCGGCTAATTGTTGTTGTGCCAATTCTATTTTCTTACGACTGATCGGCGTTGCCAATCCATTCTCAATGGCTTTTTTCACATAAAAAACTTGTTCGTTTAAGTAATCTTCTGAAGTGGACAATACTTTTTTAGAAGCTTGGATCAACGCCAATTTATCATAGGCTTCGATAATTTTTAAAGCTATTTTGTCTTTTTCGGCTAGGCCTACGTAATTCAAGGAAGTTTCTTTATGCTGGCTTGCTTTCAAGGCATTGCTAGCTTCGAGTCCGCTAAATAATATCCAATCAAAATCTACTGATGATTTTAAGATGTTTTTGTTCTGTAGATTTGGCACGGCCTCCAACGGAATACTTTCTGGAAACGGGGAATTAAAGGGTAACCCCACGGCATCCTTAATGACCAGTTTTTGGGTGCCCACCAATAAAGCTTGAGTGTTGTCGTCAAACGTAATGTCATCGTTCAGTCTGGTAAAACTCCCGTTCAGGGTAATTTTAGGTAAGAACACCGATTTGGCTAATTGCTGATCCACTTTGGCTTGCTCGGCTTCAATGCGATTGTTATTTAATTGATGGCTTTTGTTTAGGCCTTTGTGAATTAAATCGGTCAACACCGGATCCAATTGTTGTGCAGTGATTGCAGACGGCAAGACAAAGGTCATGACGATTAGAAGCATTTTTAAAGCAACTTTATGAATATTCATTGTAAGTAGTTTTATAATTACAGGGCAAATTTCATAAATAATTGGGTGGATTCCTTTGACATAGGTCAAAAAGTGACAAGAAAGTGAGGAGTAGGTTGTAGGGATGAGGCAGTTGGGATAGGAAGTAGTGATTAGGGAATAGTGTGATTTGCAGAAATTTTTCGAGAATTATTAAAACATATATTTCTAAGAAAACTAGCTGGCAGACTAGCATGAATGCATAATCTGCGGAAATCTTGGGATTATGTAGTTCTTATGCCTTCTTAAAGCTATAACAGAAAGTAGACACAAAAGGGTCACAAAGCTGATTGTCAAAAAATATGTTGACGTGATCTTCGGTTATTTATTTACGCGAATCGCTTTTTCTAATCCGACTTAGGGTTTCTTGAGTCATTCCAAGATAGGATGCAATATGGCCTAATGGAACTTGGTAGGCGATATCTGGGAACTCAGCAAGCATATATTCGTAGCGTTCTCGAGCTGTTTGAAACTGAATCGCGTTTAATTTATTTACCATCTTAGTAAGCATTTCAATAGCAACCAATCTGCCTAACTTTTCCATTTTGGGATATTTAGCAAATAGTTGATCGATGTCTGCCTTGGATATATTATATACAATGGCATCTTCCAGAATTTCTAAATAGTATATACTCGGACTTTGCTGAAAAAAGCTATCGGCACTGGTCATAAATTTATTAATTCCAAAAAACCATTGGGTAATTTCCTTTCCATTCTCGTTGAGATAGTAACTTCTGCCCATGCCTTGTTCTATATAATATAAGGAGTTACAAATTTCTCCTTGACGTACTAGAATTTGATTTTTCGGAACTGATTCTTTTTTAAAATGGGCAAGAATGTCATTCAACTCATCGCCGGTAAATGGCACTAAGGTGGTTAGGAACTTGGTAATAGTCATAGGTTGGTTGCTATTCTCGATCTGTTGAAGTTTTTTACAAGATAAGTATAATAGTAACTTTTATAGTTTTTGAAAAATTTAATTTAGAAAGACATAGGTTAACTTAGAGAATCTTGAAGATAGAGAAGGAGATTGACACTTTTAATTATTTCACTCATCTGAAAATGTGTCATAAGTAATCTTATTTTTCAAGAATAATCACTAATTTGCACCAATAGTATGATTTTTAAATCAAGAGGCTTATGTCAACCGTTAGGAAAACTATAACATTTACAGAAAAACAGGATAATTGGATAAAATCCCGCATCGAAGCTGGAGAATTTACCAACGACAGTGAATACGTTCGTGATTTGGTACGACGTGATGAAGCCAAAAACGCGCGATTTTCAGCACTTAAATATGCAATTACAGAAGGTATGGAAAGTGGTATAAGCAATAATTCTATTCCAGATATTATGGAGGAAGTCGAAACACGTATGAAAAACGATGGGCGTTTATAAATTATTTTGGATTGCTGAGGTTGATATCGCCAAAATGTACGAACATGGTATTGAAGCATTCGGATTGCACCAAGCTCAAGACTACCTTTGCGGAATGCACAGTCTTTTACAAATTCTATCAGACAACGTAACTCTTGGGCGTGATGCATCGGAATTTTCATCTTTATTAAGACGTTTTTCTTACAAAGCGCATACCATATTCTATCTTGTTAATGATGATGCTATTTTCATTGTTCGCATACTAAATCAAAGTATGAATTATGAAAGTAATTTATAAGAATTTTTGCTGATACATGACCACAATAAATATGTGCTAAATTAAGATGATTTTTGCATTTATTGCATGTCATGCCAATTGCAGAAATATTCTTGGCTCTATAAACACTCAATAAAAATAAAAAAGACTGCTCAAAATGAACAGTCTTTTAATATCGACAATTTAATATTATTTCAAATTCTCCAATAGTTTTTTGGCCACCAATTCGGAAGATGCAGGATTTTGACCCGTAATTAAATTTCCATCTTGAACCACATACGGTTCCCAATTAGGGAGACTTGAGTAAAAAGCGCCACTTTCAATGAGCATGTCTTCCACCAATATTGGAACTACTTGGGTCAATCCTACGGCCACTTCTTCTTTATTGGAAAAGCCAGTGACTTTTTTTCCTTTAACTAACGGACTTCCGTTAACTCTTGCATTTTTTAAAGCTGCGGGAGCGTGGCATACAAAAGCAATCGGTTTGTCTTGACTATTGAATTTCTCAATCAGGGTCACAGACTTTTTATCATTAGCTAAATCCCATAACGGTCCATGCCCACCAGGATAAAAGACCGCATCAAAATTGTCGGCGTTCATATCTGCCAATACTTTTGTATTCGCGATCAATGCTTTTGTTTCGTCATCCTCATTATAGCGTTTCGTATAATCTGTGGCAGCATCTGGCGCAGCACTAGCTGGATCTATAGGTGCGGCACCTCCGTTTGGTGTAGCAATTGTAATGTGAGCGCCTTCATCTAATAAGGTGTAGTAAGGACTCGCAAACTCTTCAACCCAAAAGCCGGTTTTCTTTCCTGTGTCGCCTAGTGTATCGTGAGAGGTTAATACAAATAATATATTCATGTCTTTCTATTTTTTATAAAATTTAAACTTTAACCACCATTTTTCCTTTATTTTTACCTTCAAATAAATCTATGAAAGCTTGTGGTATGTTATCGAAACCTTCGACAATTGTTTCTGTGTAGGAAAGTTTACCTTCTTTCAGCCAATTTGATAAATGTTCCATTGCTTCAGGAAATTTATCTTCATAATTAGTCACAATAAAACCCTGCATCAAGGCACTATTCTTAACCAAGAATGGTTGGACGCTGATACTCTTAGGAACTTCGGTATCATTGTAAACAGAAATGGCGCCACAATTGACAATGCGAGCAAATTGATTGATATTAAACAATACGGCGTCAGATATTGGACCACCCACATTGTCAAAATAGATGTCAATGCCATTTGGTGCTGCGTTGGCAATGTCTGCTCTAATATCTTTAGAGGTGTTATAATTGATACCGGCATCAAATCCGAATTTACTTTTCAGCATTTTTACTTTTTCATCAGTACCCGCAATTCCAATTACGGTAAGTCCAAGGATTTTTCCGATTTGTCCGACCACACTTCCAACCGCACCAGCAGCACCGGAAACAATGAGCGTTTCGCCAGTAACGGGTTTGCCTATTTGCGTAAGACCGCAATATGCGGTTACCCCGGTCATTCCTAAAATGCCCAAATATGCACTTAAGGGTGCTTTATTGGGATCGACTTTTAAGAGGTCTTCGCCATTTGATATTTGTTTCGTTTTCCAATCTAATCGGTTGGAAACAAAGTCCCCTTCTTTAAACCCATCATTTTTTGATGCAATTACTTTGGCGATGATACCAGACTGTATAGGTTTGTTGAGTTCAAAAGAGGGTGCGTACGATTTGGCATCGCTCATGCGACCTCTTAAATAAGGATCTACAGAAACATATTCGGTTTCTAAAAGTAGTTCACCTTCATTTAAGCTAAGGTTTGTTTCTTCATCTACAAATTCGAAATCGGAAAGAATAGGTTTTCCTTTTGGTCTGTTTTTTAGTAGTATAGTTTTGATCATAATTGTTATATATATTAAGGTTGAGCGTTTTCTTTTTAGAGTTCAGCCGTATCTATTAAAGTCTATCTGAAAGATACAAAAAGATGAATGGTCATTCTTTCTTTTAAGAAGGTTTTATAAGTTGAGTAGTGATATAGCAATTTCAATATCCGCCATATTTCATTGAAGTCTCATATATTGCAAAGACGACAATTAATACCAAATGTGGAAGTAGAGGTAAAGCAAAAAACAAAAATATACACGAATGAAAAAAATAATTGTGCAGTTTGCACTAAATACGGATTTAGCTAAGGTTTTGTTAAGCGGGAATCTATCTGTTGCAGCGAAGAATTTCGTTTCGTTTAATTCTTAATGAGCCGAAAAACCAATTCCTTCTCAAAACAAAAAACTACTTTTGCAATCTTTTTGTTAGCATTTTTTAATTTGAACTGACGCGACATTTTAAATTTCAAAGCACAAGGACAAGGTGTTGTTTGATTCCGGGCGTCGGAAAATTTTAAAGTATATCGTCAGCCGACTTCTGAAGGTTGAATTTTCGAAGATTTCAGAATTTTTTTTCAAAATCAATGTTGATAAGGTAATTGGATAATTTAATGTCCAGTATTTGTATAAATTATGAAACAACTAGACGAGAACGGATTGAATAAAGCTTCACGAACACTGTTGCTGGTGGGGATTTTATTTGTAGCGATAAATCTGAGACCGGCACTATCTAGTATTGGTCCATTAATCGACATGATTCGTCAAGACGTTGGTCTTTCTGACACTTTATTAGGATTGTTAACAACCCTGCCTTTAATTGCGTTTGGCGTCGTTTCTACAATTACCCCGCTTTTTACAAAAAGGTTCGGAATTGGAAAAACGCTTTCAGGCGCATTGGTTTTACTCGCTTTAGGTATTACAATTCGTTCATTAGGTGGTGTTTTTGGATTGTATTTAGGAACGATTTTATTGGGGATAGCAATTGCTTTCGGAAATGTTTTAATACCAGCATTGATCAAGAGAAACTTTTCGCACAAGGCGGGTTTTGTTACCAGTTTATATTCAGGTATCATGTCCCTTGGTGCTGCATTTGCGGCTGGATTAAGTGTCCCTTTAGCCAGAGAACTTAATTTGGGATGGCGGGGTTCGCTAGCGGTTTGGGCAGTGCTGGCGGTGTTTGCTTTAATTGCCTGGATTCCTAATATCAAACGTATTAGTCACACGGCGCCACGTAGAAGTTTTAAAGAAGCCATGAAAAAACTGAGCGGTAATTTGTTGGTTTGGCAACTAGCACTTTATATGGGCCTGCAATCTCTGGCTTTTTATGTTATTTTAGCCTGGCTGCCTGCCATTCTTATCGATCGCGGATATGATGATTCTTACGCTGGCTGGATGCTCTCTTTATCACAAGCTACCGGAATTATCGGTGCAATTCTCATTCCTATTTGGGCAGGTTCAAGAAAAGATCAGCGTTTGGTTATTGTTTCTTTAATTGTGGTTGAAGTGTTTGCATTGGTTGGACTATTGATTCCCGGAATGGGACTGGCCGAACTTTGGATTGGTTTGATTGGAATGGTATTGGGTGGAACATTTGGATTGGCCTTGTTGCTTATCGTTTTACGTTCTGATGATGCTGAAACAGCCACTGAACTTTCTGGTATTGTACAATCTATTGGCTACATGATTGCGGCATCAGGGCCATTTATCGTAGGTTTGATTTATGATTTGACACAGGTTTGGAATTACGCTTTAGTCTTATTATTAGTGGTAGCACTAATTAAACTTCTATTGGGAGTGGGTGTAGGGAGGGATAGGAAGGTTTAACCTCGATACTAATTCCAGCACTGCTTTGCGTGTTGGATTTCACTCGGTTGGCTGGGAGGGGTCTGGGGGTTTGATATTCTTTGTTATTTAGATATATGTTTTTGAGTTTTTGACAATGGGGAGGGAACCTCGATACTAATTCCAGCACTGCTTTGCGTGTTGGAATTCACTCGGTTGGCTTGGGTGGGGATCTAGGGCTTTTGATATTAGAATACATCCTAAAAGTAAGGTTCGGGATTTTCGAAAAATGAGAGGGACCTCGATACTAATTCCACCTCTGCTTCGCGTGCTGGAATTCACTCGGTTGGCTGGGAGGGGTCTGGGGGTTTGATATTAGAATATATCACAAAAGTAAGGTTCAGGATTTTCGAAAAATGAGAGGGACCTCGATACTAATTCCACCTCTGCTTCGCGTGCTGGAATTCACTCGGTTGGCTTGGAGGGGTCTGGGGGTTTGATATTCTTTGTTATTTAGAAATATTGTTTGTGAGTTTACGACAGAGGAGGACCTCGATACTAATTCCAGCGCTGCTTCGCGTGCTGGAATTCA
>JBBSRC010000089.1:0-15285 GCA_038243395.1 Flavobacteriales bacterium
AATTAAAAAAAGATGTAGTTTTGCCACATATGAAATTTGAATTAAAAGGAAAAGACCCTCAAACTAAGGCGAGGGCAGGCGTACTTACCACTGATCATGGTACAATTGAAACGCCCATTTTTATGCCGGTAGGTACGGTAGCTTCTGTAAAGGGAGTGCACCAACGCGAACTTAAAAACGATATCAACGCTGATGTTATCTTAGGCAATACTTATCATCTCTATTTGCGTCCGAAGACTGATATTCTAGAACAAGCTGGAGGTTTGCATAAATTTATGAACTGGGATCGTAGCATTCTGACGGATTCAGGCGGTTTTCAAGTGTATTCATTATCTGCAAATCGGAAAATTAAGGAAGAGGGAGTCAAGTTTAAATCGCATATTGATGGAAGCTATCACACCTTTACCCCAGAAAATGTCATGGAAATACAACGTATTATTGGCGCTGACATTATCATGGCTTTTGACGAATGTACTCCATATCCTTGCGACTATAACTACGCCAAACGTTCCATGCACATGACCCACCGTTGGTTGGACCGATGCATTAATCAATTGGATAAAATACCATTCAGATACGATTACGAACAAAGTTTTTTCCCAATTGTTCAAGGAAGTACCTATAAAGATTTGCGCTTGCAATCGGCTGAGTATATTGCTAATGCCGGTGCCGTAGGAAATGCTATTGGCGGATTGTCGGTAGGCGAGCCTGCGGAAGAAATGTATGCGATGACCGAAGTAGTTTGTAGTGTCTTGCCCGAAGATAAGCCACGATACCTGATGGGGGTGGGAACGCCAATCAATATCTTGGAGAATATTGCGTTGGGTATTGATATGTTTGATTGTGTAATGCCAACTCGTAACGCCCGGAATGGGATGTTATTTACGGCACATGGCTCCATGAATATCAAAAACAAAAAATGGGAAGCTGATTTTTCCGCTTTGGATGAGATGGCCATGACCTATGTGGACACCGAATACTCTAAAGCTTATTTACGTCATTTATTCAGTGTCAATGAACGCTTGGCTATGCAAATTGCAACTATCCATAACCTCGGATTTTATTTATGGTTGGTCAGAGAAGCCAGAAAACATATCTTAGCAGGTACTTTTAGGACTTGGAAAGAAATGATGGTGAAGCAGATGGATAAGCGGTTGTAAGAATTGAAATTGTCTGCCCGTCCTTAGCTTTAGGTAAGGCGGGAAATTAAAGTCGAAGTTGAAATAGCCTGCCTTTCCGAAGCTTTTGCAGAGGTGGGTAATAGAATTTGAAATTTTCAGGTTAAATTTAAGCTCAATTTCTGACCGCGAACAATAAAGAATAAAACAAAAATTAAACAATAGTCCTCAGACTTTGAAAATTCTCGATTGGTACATATTAAAACGTTATCTCTTCACATTTTTGATGATGTTGTTACTGTTTATTCCTATTGGAATTACAGTTAATCTTGCTGAGAAGATTGGGAAAATTTTAGAAAACAAAGTGCCTTTTTGGGAGGTGGCATTGTACTATCTTAATTTTACCATCTATTTTGCGAATCTACTCTTTCCTATTTTCCTGTTCTTATCCGTGATCTTTTTTACCTCCAAGCTGGCCAATAATACAGAAATTGTAGCTTTTTTAAGTTCAGGCGTCTCATTTTCGCGCTTTCTTCGGCCCTATATTATTGGGGCAACTATTATTTCAATATTTGCTATGATCTTAGGCTTCTATTTGGCTCCCATTGCAAGTCAGGGGTTTAATGAGTTTTCTTATAAATATCTGAAAAGTGCCACTCGTTCACAACCCGGACAGAACATCTTCCGGCAAATTAATGATACCGATTTTATCTTTGTGAGCAGTTTTGATCCGGCTCAGAAAACAGGATATAATTTTACATTGGAGCATATTGAAAACAACGAATTAAAGTATAAGATTTTCGCCAATTCCATTAAATATTCCGAAAAGGATAGTACCTATCAGCTATTTAACTATTTCAAAAGGACCGTAACGGATAAGGGTGATAGGATTGAGACTAAAAGAAGAATGGATACCCTGTTCTCATTTGATTTGGAAGATTTAACTCCTGTCAATTACATTGCAGAAACAAAACCATATTCTGAATTGGTGGATTTTATAAACAAAGAGAAGGCAAGAGGTTCTTCAGATATTGGGCGGTATGAAATCGTGAAATATAAGAAGTGGAGCTTGCCGGTTGCTGTTTTTATTCTAACGATTATTGCGGTTTCCGTATCTTCAATCAAGAGAAGAGGGGGGATGGGCGTTAACCTGGCGTTTGGGATCACAACAGCCATGGTATATGTGTTTTTTGACAAAGTTTTCGGGGTATTGGCCGAGCAGTCGGATTTTTCTCCCCTAATTGCCGCTTGGCTTCCAAATGTGGTATTTGGTTTTTTGGCTATTTATCTTCTCTACAATGCCAAACGCTAGATTGAAAAACTATCTGCATCTCCATCTCTTGGTATTTATTGCTGGCTTTACGGCTATTTTAGGGGAGTTGATTACCATTGGATCCATTCCGTTAGTTTGGTATCGGATGTCCATAGCAGGAATGCTCATGTTTTTATACATTAAATTCATAAAACTCAAAATTAAAGTCGACAGACGCACCATGCTCAAGTTTTTTGCAGCGGGGATCATCATCGCTCTACATTGGATTACGTTTTTTGAAGCCATCAAACAATCTAATATTTCCATCACTTTGGCCATGTTTTCAACGGGTGCTTTTTTCGCATCTTTCATTGAGCCCTTATTTTATAAAAGACGCATCATTTGGTATGAAATTCTTTTCGGTCTGATTGTCATCTTCGGTGTTTTTTTGATTACGCGAGGCGAATTAAAATATATAAACGGCATAATCTTAGGCGTTGTTTCCGCGTTATTATCTAGTTTGTTTGCGGTCATCAATGGTACCTTTATACAAAAGCACTCAGCAACGGTTATCTCATTTTATGAGTTTATAAGTGGTGTGGTTTTTTTGACACTCTTTATACTCATTTTTAAAGGCGGATTTACCGCGGAGTTCTTCACGCTTTCCTCTTCAGACTGGATTTTTCTTTTTGTTTTAGCCTCTATTTGTACGGCCTATGCGTTTATTGGTATTGTTAAAGTGATGAAATATATCAGCCCTTATACCGTGGTGCTTTCTTATAACTTAGAACCTGTTTATGGGATTACGTTGGCCTTGATTTTATTTCCAGAAACAGAAACCATGGGCTCTCAATTCTATTATGGGGCCATTTTAGTTTTGCTATCAGTGCTTTTGGATGGTATATTTAAGAATGTAAAATCTTATAAGGCGAGAAAACGCAATCTGCACAAAAGTGTTTAAATATTAAGAGTTACTTTCTTTATCCGTACCTTTGCCGTGAGGTCCATATAATACCTTATTTTACTGTTCTAGATTTTATCAGAACGGAAAAATTTACGTAGGTTTGTAGGCTAACTAATAATTAAAACTTAAATTTCTATGGAGTATTTAGAATTTGAGCTTCCCATAAAAGAACTAGAGGATCAGTTGTCAAAATGCCAGATTATTGGTAAAGAAAGTGACGTTGATGTAACTCAGACCTGTGAACAAATTGAGAAGAAACTCATCGCTACAAAGACAGAGATCTATAAAAATCTTACGGCGTGGCAACGTGTTCAATTATCACGTCATCCCAACAGACCTTATACTTTAGATCATATTAAAGCCTTATGTGGTGATTCATTTTTGGAACTTCATGGCGATAGGAATGTAAAAGATGATAAAGCAATGATTGGCGGTTTGGGCAAAATTGGAGATCAGAGTTATATGTTCATTGGACAACAAAAAGGGTACAATACCAAAACAAGACAATTTCGTAATTTTGGAATGTCAAATCCTGAAGGCTACCGTAAAGCTTTACGCTTGATGAAATCGGCGGAAAAGTTTAAAATTCCTGTTGTGACCTTGATCGACACCCCTGGAGCATATCCGGGACTGGAAGCTGAAGAGCGTGGACAAGGTGAAGCCATCGCTAGAAATATCATGGAAATGACCCGATTAAAAGTGCCAATCATTTGTGTGATTATTGGTGAGGGTGCCTCTGGTGGTGCCTTAGGTATTGGCGTTGGAGATCGTGTATTGATGATGGAGAACACGTGGTATTCTGTAATTTCGCCCGAATCTTGCTCGTCTATTTTATGGCGCAGCTGGGAATATAAGGAACAAGCGGCAGAAGCATTGAAACTTACTGCACCTGATATGAAGAAAATGAAATTGGTCGATGATATTATCAAAGAACCCTTAGGTGGGGCACATACAAATCGTGAGGAAGCCTTTTTAGCAGTCAAAAAAGCGATTGAAAAATCCTTTGACGAGCTCAAAAACTTATCACCAAAAGAACTGGTAAAATCCCGTATGGAAAAATATGAAAACATGGGTGTCTATAAATAACAATGCCCTAATTCAGTAACAAAGATAAAAACTGAAGTTGTTGACTTCGGTTTTTTTTGGCCTTATTAACAATATTATTGAGTTATTAACAGTTACATTGTTGATGACCTGTTAAGATTGAAGCCCTTGAAAAATGCTACATTCTTCACAATTTATTTACTTTCGCATTCATGAAACAACCAAATCAATTACAAGGATATAAAGTCGACAAGAGTACTCTTATCAGTTTAGAGAAAGGGAAAATCCCGCCTCAGGCTATTGATTTAGAGGAGGTTGTGTTAGGGGCAATGATGATTGACAAAAAAGGTGTGGATGAAGTCATCGACATTTTAAGTCCAGATGCTTTTTACAAAGATGCCAACAAACACATCTTTGAGGCGATCTTTAAATTGTTCGAAAACAGTGAGCCTATTGATTTATTAACCGTTTCCAGTCAATTAAAAAAAGATGGAAAATTGGAATTGGTCGGCGGCGATTTTTACCTTATTTCTTTGACTCAAAGAGTGTCTTCTTCGGCACATATTGAATTTCATGCCCGTATTATTCTTCAAAAATTCATTCAACGCAGTTTGATAAAAATTTCTAATGAAATTATTGAGGACGCTTATGATGAAACGAAGGATGTATTTGATTTGCTCGATCAAGCTGAGGCAAAACTTTACGAAGTGACTCAAGGTAATATCAAGAAATCAACAGAAACGGCTCAAAGTTTAGTAATCCAGGCTAAAAAGAAGATTGAAGAAATTTCCAATAAGGAAGGAATGAGTGGGGTGCCATCTGGCTTTGATAAGTTGGATAAATTGACCTCGGGATGGCAAGAAAGTGATTTGATCATTGTAGCGGCTCGTCCTGGGATGGGTAAAACCGCTTTGACCTTATCCATGGCTCGGAATATTGCGGTCACTCATAACATACCCGTGGCGTTTTTCTCTTTGGAGATGGCTTCGGTACAGTTGATAACTCGTTTAATTTCTAGTGAGACAGGGTTGTCATCTGAAAAACTGCGTACGGGGAAGCTTGAAAAACATGAATGGGAGCAATTGAATGTTAAAGTGAAGGCATTGGAGAAAGCACCTTTGTTTATTGATGATACGCCGTCACTTTCTATTTTTGACTTGCGTGCTAAAGCGCGACGTTTAGCGTCTCAATATGGCATTAAGATGATTATTGTTGACTATTTGCAACTGATGACTGCTGGTGGAAGCCAGAAAGGAGGTAACAGGGAGCAGGAGATTTCGACCATTTCACGTAACCTGAAAGCCTTGGCAAAAGAGTTAAGTATTCCAGTAATTGCATTATCACAATTATCCCGTGCGGTTGAAACGCGTGGTGGAAGTAAAAGACCTTTATTATCTGATTTACGTGAATCTGGTGCTATTGAGCAAGATGCGGATATTGTATCGTTTATCTACCGACCAGAATATTATAAAATAGACGAATGGGATGATGAGGAACGCTCTCCTACTGAAGGGCAGGCCGAGTTTATCATTGCAAAACACAGAAATGGTGGTTTAGAAAACATTCGATTGAAATTTATTGGAAATCTAGGTAAGTTTGACAACTTGGATGATTTTGATACGCCGTTTGGTGAGTTTCATTCGAAAATGAATGCCGCAGCGAATGACAATACTTTTAAATCCAGCAATTTCCCGTCCCCATCAGATGCATTTGATCCGCCTTCCATGGACGACGATGACGATAATGATGTGCCGTTTTAAAATCTCAATCTATTCTTAAATTAATATAGTAGTTTAGAATATATTTGCAAGGTTTTATAATAATGTTACTTCATGGATAAAAGACGTACAACAAATTTATTGTTATTGGTGATAGTTGTGCCACTTGTATTTTATTTACTTAAAATCTTGTCGTTCATTTTTGTTCCATTGGCCTTTTCTATGTTTATTGCACTCTTGTTTTTGCCACTGATGCGTTGGTTGGGCAAAAAAGGGGTTCCAAAATATATCAGTATTTTTATCGTCATTCTCTTAATTTTAATGGGGTTGGGAATTACGGCAGAATTAATTCATCTTTCCAGTAAGCAAATCCTAGCTTCTGACAGTACGTTTTTTGCGGAAGCCGAAGTCAAATTACGCGATTTGAAAAATTCCTTTGAATCCTATTTTGGTATCGAATTAGGCAGAAATGGTAATTTGATGGCTCAAATTGGCGAAACAAAAAACATTGGTTCAGTAGTTGGTTTTGTTGGGAGTTTTTTAAGTATGTCTTTGACCACGGCATTCTTTACAGTGCTTTGGTTGGCAGAGTCTATTAACGTTCAGAAATTGCTGAACGCTACCATATTAAAACGAAAACATACGTCGGTCAAAACGTTTTTGAAAATTGAAAACGACCTTATAACATTCATTAAAGTTAAATTTTTAGTGAGTCTAGGAACAGGCGTCTTTACAGGCTTGGCCTGTGTGTATTTTGATGTCAGCTTTCCAATATTTTGGGGACTTTTCGTTTTTGTGATTAACTTCGTGCAAATGATTGGATCATTTATTTCAATCATCAGTCTGTCAATTTTCGCCTTTGTGGAGTTGGATCCTACAAGTACTTTATTCTTCTTTATCCTCTCCATTACATTGATACAAGTTGTTTTCGGATCTATTTTAGAGCCTATTTTCATGGGCAAATCTTTTTCAATAAACATTATTGCCGTCTTGGTAATGCTGATGTTTTGGGGTTATATTTGGGGTATTCCAGGAATGATCATGTCTATTCCAATTACCGTATTCCTTAAGATTATCTTGGAACAATTTCCTAATACAAAGATCATTGCTGGCTTATTATCGGGCAAGGAATTAGGTCTGAACAAATAGATATAGGAATTGGAACTATCTAAGTATTTTCCTAAACACTTTTAAAGCCTACTGAATTTTGTTTATCTTTCGATGGACTAATACTAATCTTAAGGAGCGAAATAATCTAAAGGCTAGAATAAATCTATGATCTCTATTCTTATATCTCTTTTCTAAAATAAATAAATTTGAAAAAGACACTTACGATCCTCTTTTTTCTATTCTTTTCCATTCAAAGTTTTGCCAGTTATATTCTCATCCCTATGGATACCGAAGGGCAAAAAAATCATTTGAAAGCTTATGGTCTGACCTACTGGACACTTGACAAACAATTAAAGGTCAGTTGGTTACTCAATTATAGGGGCGGTTCTTTTCTGTTGCCTGATGTGCCTGAAATTCAACGGGAATGCCAAATAAGGGGTGTTTCGTTTGAAGTCCTTTCAGATGCTAAAACTGAGGGGATTCTGGAATTTATTAGTAGTCCTTCACAAAATATGGAATCGGTTGTTTTGGAGAAAGCACCGAAGATTGCCGTGTATTCCCCAAAAGGTAATCGTCCTTGGGATGATGCCGTTACCATGGTGTTGGAATATGCCGAAATCCCTTATGAGACTATTTATGATGATGAAGTACTGAATGATGCGTTGCTACTTTATGATTGGTTGCATCTCCATCACGAAGATTTTACGGGCCAATATGGTAAGTTTTACAGAACTTATAAATCGGCAGCATGGTATATTGAAGAGAAGAAGCAAGCGGAAGAATTAGCCGCTAAATTAGGATACGATAAAGTTTCTGAAGAAAAGTTGGCTGTTGCCTTAAAAATCCGAGATTATGTGGTTGGCGGTGGTTTTATGTTTGCTATGTGCAGCGCTACCGATAGTTTTGATATTGCATTAGCGGCAGAAGGCGTTGATATTTGTGAACCCATGTTTGATGGCGATGCCAGCGAGCCAAACTATCAGAGCAAAATTGATTATTCAAAAACGTTTGCATTTAAAGATTTTATATTGGAAAGAAATCCCAATATTTATGAGTTTTCTTCTATTGATATGACGACAAAACGTCGAATTCCGATGATCACAGATTACTTTACTTTGATGGATTTTTCCGCCAAATGGGATCCAATTCCAACTATGCTATGTCAGAATCACACGGCTTTGGTAAAAGGATTTATGGGGCAGACTACTGCGTTTACAAGAGAAGAAATTAAATCAAATGTTCTGATTTTGGGAGAGAATAAAACCAATGGCGAAGCAAGGTACATTCATGGTATTAAAGGCAAGGGTTTTTTCACATTTTATGGGGGTCATGATCCTGAAGATTACACCCATAAAGTTGGAGATCCACCAACGGAATTGGAACTGCATCCCACTTCTCCAGGGTATAGGTTGATTTTAAATAATGTATTATTTCCTGCGGCCAAAAAGAAAAAGCAGAAAACTTAATACGCAGATATCTTTTTAGCTTTTTTATATTGCTTTATGGAGTACGTGAATTTTAAAAGAATAAGTCGGCAGTTTAGATGCTAAAGCTATATGATCGTCGTTTACTTTCATTGGGCTTATCGAGAATATTTTATTAACGCAAATCGATATTTGCCTTTTAAAAGTCCGTATTTATTAGCCTTGTTAGTGCGATTAAAAGTTAATGAAAAAGCCGTATTATTGTTTACATTTAATTTAAAATTTAAGGTATGTTCAAATTCTCATATCAAACAATCTCAAAACTCCAGAAGAAGCCTCTGCCTTTTTTGATAAGGATAAAGGTGGTAAATTAATCAGGAAGAAGATTTCTGAGTTATTGAAACAAGCAGAATAAACGGATTGATCAGAGGTACGGTCAGTACTAAGGGCATTGAAGCCTATGATAAGGATAGCGACAGACTCGTGGATTGGGTCGAATTTAAAGCGGTTATAAACAAACGAATTTAACAAAAAGCACTAACAGATCAGTAATGCTATTTTACATTAAGCAGTTTATTAGATTATTTTTTTATTCGATTTTATATTGGTCGTTTGCCTTTTGTTTTTTTATCCTCATAAGGTACTTGGGTAGGGAACAGGAACAGGTAGATCTCATAGAACAGAGTAAGGTGTTTCCGGTTTCTGAATATCTTTTATTTGGTGTCGTTCTGGGAGTAATGGTGGCTACGGTTTATACGATTGTTGAATATTTATTTGACAATTTTTTGTCCAAATCTCTAAATTTGGGGCTCATTCTTGTGGCAAAATCTATAATTTATCTGGTGTTTCTCATCTTTTCATTGAGTGTTATTGCTTATCTGGCAGAGGATTATCTCAATATAGACTTTCCTAATCATCGAGGATGGTGGATTTCCAATAAGATATTTTGGATGGTAACCGCGTATTTTACCATTTGTTCCTTATTATTCTCCTTTATAAGATTGGCCAATGACAAATTTGGCAAAGGCATTATCTTTAAAATGTTGATCGGCCGCTATAAGAATCCACGTGAAGTGGACAAAATCTTCATGTTCTTGGACCTGAAATCTTCCACCACCCATGCGGAACAATTAGGACATTTGAAATACAGCGAGCTGATTCAGGACTGTTTTTTTTACCTTAATAAGATAATCAATAAATACGATGCTGAAATTTACCAATATGTAGGCGATGAAGCCGTGCTAAGTTGGACTCCGAAAAAAGGAATTCGCCATCTGAATTGTATCAATCTGTTTTTCGATTTTGAACGAAAGTTAAAGAAACACACCAAGTATTATCAAAGGAAGTACGGTATTCAGCCCGAATTTAAAGCGGGTTTACATTGTGGTAAAATCATTATTGCTGAAGTAGGCACCGTAAAAAAAGAATTGGCCTACCATGGTGATGTGATCAACTCCACTTCCCGCATTCAAGAAAAATGTAATGAATACAACGAATCGCTGCTCATTTCAGATGATTTATTGCAACAACTTAAACTGACTTCCAATTACGAGGCTATCTCTCTTGGCGATGAATTATTGGAAGGCAAAACAGAGGAACTCAAAATTTTTGCCATTCATAGGCGGTAGAGGCGTTATGAAATCCTTAAAAGAAGTTCAACAACAATAAAATTACATCGGTATCTTAATAACCATACCTACCTCCGTAGAATGAACTTTAATTAATGTGTGGTGTTTTAAGACGTTTAGGTTCGATTATATCTGGCTCAAGATATCTAGTATTCAATAGGGCAATTACCTGAGTTAAACAGAGCCTTGTTTGTGCCTCACATTTCTTCTATGGTAGTTGGTATCATAACTTTTTTACTGTTCGTATTATTTTAGTCAATAGCTATTTGTAGATTCTTAAATAGAACAGAGGTAGGGATGGATTTTATCCCTAGATATTTTTACTGTGTCCTTTTCACAGTTAGTCAGATCATTAAAAAATCTTCTTAGATTATGAAAAAATAAGGTATAACTGATATCTATGCCAATGTTTACCCCTTGTCGAATCTATGCCATTATCTTTTCGGATATTTGCTACCTCAATAGTTCGGTCCTCTAAAGTAACCATATGTAAGAAATCAAAAAAAAATCCGATTCAATTAAGAATCGGATTTTTATAAGCGAAATGTGTTTGTTATTTTGGCGAAACGCCTATTTTTTAATTTGTGTGGCAATGGCTTCAAAAGCAGCAGGATGGTTCATCGCTAAATCTGCAAGAACTTTACGGTTCAAGTTGATGTTGGCAGCTTTGATACCTCCCATGAATTTTGAATAAGACATTCCATGAATTCTGGCTGCAGCGTTAATACGCGTGATCCATAACGAACGGAAATTTCTCTTTTTTACTCTACGGTCTCTATACGAATATAACATCGCTTTGTCAACCGCATTTTTGGCTACTGTCCAAACGTTTTTACGTCTTCCAAAGTATCCTTTTGCTTGTTTAAGAACCTTCTTTCTTCTGGCTCTTTTTGCTACTGAATTTACTGATCTTGGCATTTCTTAATTGTGTTTTTGTAGTAGGCGGTCATTTTGTTTTTCGACACTTTAATTCAAAAATCTAAAATTAACATTTGTTAATCGTAATTCCTTGAGGCCTAACTCCAGGGTTTATAAATTATTTTAACCAGTTAAAATTGATGTTACTTTAAACGCAACATGATTTTAACATTATTCATGTCGGCCTCGTGAACTAACGTCCATTTAGTCAACGCTTTCTTACGCTTTTTAGATTTCTTAGTTAAGATATGACTCTTAAAAGCGTGTTTTCTTTTAATCTTCCCAGTGCCCGTTACTTTAAAACGTTTCTTAGCACTAGATACTGTTTTCATTTTCGGCATTTTCTCCTAAATTTAATTTACTTTTCGCTTATTATTTTCATACACCAAAGCCTAAACAAAGGTGCTATTTTTTAATCTTTATATTTCGATAGCCGAGCTGATCTAGAGCTGAACTTATCAAAGATGAGCTACTCGATAGCTGAGTTCTTATCGAAGCTATTTCTTTTTCGGCGAAATGAACATCGTCATTCGCTTTCCTTCCAATCTCGGCATCTGTTCAACTTTACCATATTCCTCAAGATCTTGGGCCAATTTTAATAATAAAATTTGTCCTTGCTCTTTAAACACAATAGAACGTCCCTTGAAAAATACAAAAGCTTTTAATTTTGCACCTTCCTTCAGAAACTTTTCTGCATGTTTCTTTTTGAATTCGTAATCATGCTCATCTGTTTGCGGACCAAAACGAATTTCTTTAACAATAACTTTGGTCGCTTTGGACTTCAAAACCTTGTCACGCTTCTTTTGTTCATAGAGAAACTTCTTGTAATCCATTACCTTACATACAGGCGGATCAGCTTTTGGTGATATCTCAACCAGATCTACTTCCTGTTCTTCAGCAAAAGCTAAAGCTTGTCTGGTGGTGTATATACCAGGTTCAACATTATCCCCGACAAGTCTTACGTTCTCGGCTCTGATGCTTCTATTAATCTTATGTTGCTCCTCTTTTTCAGTTCTTTTGAAGCTACCTCTGTTTCTACGAATTGCTATGGCTTATATATTTTTAGTTAAACTTAATTTTATTCTTTAAATGTTTTTAAAGTCTTATTTACTTCTGTTTCAACAATTTTCTTAAAGTCTTCTACACTAATCATGCCTAAATCTTCACCACCATGTTGACGCACAGTAATCTTGTTTTCAGTCTCTTCTTGCTCGCCAATGATAATCATGTATGGGATTTTGGCCATTTCCGATTCACGGATTTTCTTACCAATGGTCTCGTTTCTATTATCTGCGAGGGCGCGAATTTCGTCATTTTCTAGCAAATTTAAAACTTTTTCAGCGTATTTTTCATATTTTTCACTAATTGACAATACCATAACTTGCGTTGGCATTAACCAAAGAGGGAAATTACCACCTGTATGTTCCAGCAAAATAGCAATAAAACGTTCCATACTACCAAATGGTGCGCGGTGTATCATTACCGGTCTGTGCAATTCATTATCACTCCCTTTATAGGTCAGGTCAAAACGTTCTGGTAAATTATAATCGACCTGAATTGTTCCCAATTGCCACTTTCTTCCTAAAGCATCTTTAACCATAAAGTCCAACTTCGGACCATAAAAAGCAGCTTCGCCAGTTTCAACAACATAATCCAAGCCTTTATCTTTGGCAGCATTAAGGATTGCAGCTTCCGCTTTATCCCAATTTTCATCGCTACCAATATATTTCTCAGGAGTTTTAGGATCTCTTAAAGATACTTGTGCCGTAAAGTTGTCAAATCCTAAAGATCCAAATACGTAAAGTACCAAATCAATTACATCCTTAAACTCTTTGTCCAATTGATCTGGAGTACAGAATATATGGGCATCATCTTGAGTAAAACCTCTTACACGAGTTAAACCATGTAGTTCTCCACTTTGTTCATAACGATATACCGTTCCAAACTCTGCGTAACGTTTGGGAAGTTCTTTATATGAAAAGGGTTTTGCATTATAAATTTCACAGTGATGTGGACAGTTCATTGGTTTTAGCAAAAACTCCTCACCTTCAACAGGGGTTAAGATTGGTTGAAAACTGTCAGCACCATATTTTTCATAATGGCCAGAAGTCACATAAAGTTCTTTCTGTCCAATATGAGGAGTGATTACCATTTCATAACCTGCTTTCTTTTGGGCTTTCTTTAAAAAATCCTCAAGACGTTCCCGCAAAGCAGCTCCCTTTGGCAACCATAACGGTAAACCTTGACCCACTTTAGCAGAGAACGTGAACAATTCTAATTCCCTGCCCAGTTTTCTGTGATCGCGTTTTTTTGCTTCCTCGAGTAAGTGAAGGTATTCAGTCAAATCCTTTTGCTTCGGAAAAGAAATACCATAAACGCGCGTTAATTGTTTGTTCTTTTCATCACCTCTCCAGTAGGCGCCAGCAACAGACATTATTTTAATGGCCTTGATAATTGAGGTATTCGGAATATGTCCGCCTCTACATAAATCCGTAAAAGTGTCATGGTCACAAAATGTAATCGTGCCATCTTCAAGATTTTCAATCAACTCAACTTTATACTCATTGTTTTGAGACTTATATAATGACAAAGCATCTTCTTTAGAAATAGATCGCAAGCTAAAGTCATGTTTTCCTCTAGCAATTTCGAGCATTTTGTCCTCAATCGTTTTAAAATCCTTGTCAGAAAGCGATTGGTCGCCCAAATCGATATCATAATAAAATCCATTTTCAATCGCTGGACCAATAGAAAGTTTCACACCTGGATACAATTCTTCAAGGGCTTGCGCCAAAACGTGCGCCGAAGAATGCCAAAATGCTTTTTTGCCTTCTTTATCATTCCAAGTATATAATATGAGAGCGCCATCGGTTGTTAACGGGGTGTGAGTTTCTACCGTCGTTCCATTGAAGTTTGCGGAAATGACGTTTCTGGCAAAGCCCTCACTTATACTCTTAGCAACATCCATTGGTGTTACATTATTTTCGAACGGTTTGACACTTCCGTCTGGTAGCGTTATATCAATCATATTATTTTTTAATAATTAGGAGCACAAAGATAAGAGGTTAAATAGTTTCATACAATATATATATAGGTATAAATAATATAGTGAATAAAACTAAGAATAGAGCAGGAGTATCTTAAGTCGTAATGATTTAAAAAAGCGTTCTATTATATGAGCCTTATTAGGAACAATATATATTGATAGGACCATATATAAGGTATAGACACCTATCTATTATAATGAGCATTCCTTTCATTTGGGCGCTTGGTTTCCCGAAAAGGTCAACCACTGCGCTCTGGCCCCTCACTTTTCGGCCCGCTCTTCGGTGTCCCGAAAGAGTTCGAGCAATGGGCTCCATCGCTAACGCAGCCTATTTAGTATTTGTAAATTTGGTCTTTTGATTAAAGTCAGAATTTCTTCCGAGTGATAATCAAACGTTCTTAAGCAAAATTATATACCCATCAATACACTAAATTATAATTAATGATAAGCAATCAGCGTCATCAGCGCTCCATTAAAATCATGACAAATTAGTGTGTGAATTTCGGTACGATCCCTTCGATACATCCTCATAACGTTGGACATACAGGGACCTTAGCTTTATCATAGGTTTAAAATCAGTAATATCTAGACAATTCCAAGCCGACCGAGTGAATTCTAACGTTGGAAATACAGGGACCTTAGCTTTATCATAGGTTTAAAATCAGCAATATCTAGACAATTCCAAGCCGACCGAGTGAATTCTAGCACGCGAAGCAGGACTAGAATTAGTATCGAGGTCCACCTTTGCATTTATCTAGACAATTCCAAGCCGACCGAGTGAATTCTAACGTTGGAAATACATGGACCTTAGCTTTATCATAGGTTTAAAATCAGCAATATCTAAACAATTCCAAGTCGACCGAGTGAATTCTAGCACGCGAAGCAGGGCTAGAATTAGTATCGAGGTCCACGCTTGCATTTCACTTTTCGCAAGCTTTGAATGTTGAGATAGGGAATCGACTCCCATATATAAAGAGGACACATCTTTTATGTGCACGTATGGTTTCCAGAATCCCATCCACCACGCCATTGTTTCCCAACGTTTTTCGGCCTCCCGAAGCTCCGA
>JBBSRC010000090.1:0-15246 GCA_038243395.1 Flavobacteriales bacterium
TCTTCAGGAGCGTATCTCTTTTTTGAGTCAAGATTTTCTAATTGATCCTCCACTATCCGATATTGATCTGTATAACCCAAGGCTTCATACCGTTTGATATAATCCAGCTCGTGTTTTGCATATTCATTGTCCATCATAACTTTATATGTTTAGCATTAATGTTTGCTCTCCAACTTATTGGATGCATTACAAAGATTCATTTTTACCAGGGAATAGATTACCTCAATCGAAATTTAAATTGACTAATTGTTGGAATATTACAGTAGAAGTGGGCTTAGAGTAGCAGACATTAAAAAATAAACTGACCTAATTAGTTTAATATGTAAATACTTGAGTGATTTTCCGCCAGATGAAAACTACGTCTTATTAAATTCGATTTAACAAGAGGAAAGTGAATCAGATGAAATTGTTTTCCTAACTTTAAATTCAATTTGTTTCATCTATATCAATTATAATGGGAAATTTTATCAGTTATATTTTTATTTTTTTTGGTATTCTGCTGCTTCGGTATTTTGCGACCGCAGGAAGTTTTTATATGTATTACTTAAGACTTAAGAAAGATAGCACTTCACAAAAATTGTTAAGTCGAAGACCTGCGAAAAAAAATCAGGTAAAAAAAGAAATATATTGGAGCATCATCTCTTCTGCGATTTTCGCGTTTTTTGGAGCCGTAGTGTATTGGCTGTGGTTGCATGATTTGACCGCCATTTATTTAGAGCCTTCCGCATATGGGTATTGGTATTTACCCGTAAGTCTGCTGTTAATACTGCTCTGTCACGAAACCTATTATTATTGGTTGCATCGGGCCATGCATGTTCCCAAAATTTATAGAATTGTTCATAAGGTCCATCATCAGAGTTTAACGCCCACGCCTTGGACAGCGTTCTCATTTCATCCTTGGGAAAGTTTGTTGGAAGCCTTAATAGTTCCCGTGTTATTAGTGCTTATTCCTGTCAATATTTATGTTCTTTTATTATATTTGATGTTTATGACATTTAGTAGTGTCATCAATCACTTGGACATTGAGATTTATCCTGAATTTTTCAGGAAAAGTGCTTTCGGAAAGCTGTGGATCGACGCCACTCATCATCATTTTCATCACGAAGAGTTTAACACCAATTATGGATTATATTTTACGTTTTGGGATAAGCTCATGGGAACGCAGAGCAGTAAAATGGAATAGAAAATCTTGCGTTTTGAAATTTTTCATAACTTCCTGCTTATTATCTGTCTTTAACATTATTTCTATAAGGAATATAATCTAAATTTTCGGAACTTAACGCGTCAAAAAAACTTTGAAGCCTCAACACACCATTTAAATTAAGTTTTTGCAGAATGTAGAACATTTGTGTAATGCGAGAATAGAATTATCAATTAGAATCTGCCCAATATTTATTCGAATCTTAGCAACGGTAATACACTTCTTAATATTTTATAGAGTTCCTATGCGGCTTACTTTAATAACAATAGCTGATTTATGATGTGCTGCGCATGATCGGTAATGTAGACTGGACCAACCAAACATATTAGGAATAGAACTGAGTGAGGCTTTCTATTTCAGCAAGATTAACAAACACCAAATTACGTTCATCTTTAGGACCTACATATGCTTAACATTCCATCCATTTTTAGCACATCCTGATATAACTTCGATTTAAATTTAATATCTACTATAAAAAAACATTCTGTAAAGCCGTTTAATTATTGAGAATAGTCTTAAATTCAATCCTGGCAAGAAAACGTCATTATTCAAAAGAATTGTAGTTCGGAACATAATTGGTCAACTGACATTTTTCCTATTCACAAACATCAAGAATATGGTCAAGGTTTAAAGCGCTTGACTAAGAGTTGTGAATATGGCAGATAACTAAAACCACGAAGTCACAAAAGAAAAAGACTAGCCGGTCATTAATAAAATAGTTGTTTTACTGAATACTTCTCGTCAAGCGGGAAGGGTGCGTAAAATCCTTTTCCCACAAAAACCATTAAAGAGCATTACTGAATCTAAAATAAAGAGCTATGAGTTCAATTGAATCCAAAATTACCGAAGATCACGACATTATAAAAAAATGGACAGAAGAACGCTACGGAGAACCTGCCTTGGTGGAGGGCATTGTGGACAAAGTAAAAGCAGGGGAAATGCTGCGAATACACTTTTCAGACAATGCCGACGAAAGCTTAAAGGATATCTCATGGGAACTATTCTATGAAATCTTTGATGAGCATAATTTAGCTTTTTTATATCAAGAGAAAACTTTGGATGGTGTTGAGAGTAAATTCTACAAATTTATTACTAGGACATAAAGGAAAGCTCCACTAATAGAGGTAAATGGAGGGCAGATGCATT
Organism: Flavobacteriales bacterium; assembly: GCA_038243395.1. Taxonomy (GTDB): domain Bacteria; phylum Bacteroidota; class Bacteroidia; order Flavobacteriales; family Flavobacteriaceae; genus Gelidibacter. The sequence continues at coordinate 2,348 of JBBSRC010000090.1, forward strand.
CCCATTGTTATGTTGTTGATTTAAATATAGTTTTTTATCATCGAGCGATATGGAATTACATTTTAAAAATGAATAATGGAAATCGTGAGGAAATAACAATAAATCAAGTTGCAGCCGAATTGATAGAGATCATGCGGATAAAAATAATGAAGCTTTCACAAAGATAAATTCATTAAAATGGAAACCCACTATTATCAAGAGCTTACTAAATTTTGTCATAATACCTTAGGATTTAATGGAACAAAACCATGATAATATTTGAACGAAAAGAGTATTTTTTACAGCTATTGTCGGAGCATATTCTGATCTCGTTTGGCGCACTTGCCATTACAACAATCGTCGGAATTTTGCTCGGTATTTGGGTCTTCTATTCATCAAAATCCAGAAAATTTGTTTTACCGTTAGTAAACTTTTTATATACGATTCCGTCTATTGCGATGTTCGGCTTATTAATCCCGTTGGTGGGTATCGGACTTAAAAATGCATTAATCGTTTTGGTGTTATATGGATTATTACCCATGGTAAGAAACACATCCACAGGTATGAGTGAGGTGCGTCCAGATATTGTAGAAGCTGCCAAAGGGATGGGGGCGACCAAATATCAGATTTTCAAAGACATATACTTTCCATTAGCGTTACCATCCATTCTTTCGGGTTTACGCATTACAACAGTTATGCTGGTGGCGCTAACAGGTTTGGCTGCACTGATTGGAGCAGGCGGATTAGGACAGGCTATCTTCAGAGGACTTAATACAATGAATACGCAAATGATTGTTGCGGGATCTCTTGGGGTATCGTTATTGGCAGTTCTGAGCGACCAGTGGGTTGGTGTTTTTGAGAATAGATTGGTAAGATTAGTAAGTAAGAATGCTTCAAAAAAACAAAAGCTTGTTGTGTACATAAATATGGCATTATTGGCTATTGTGCTCATTGCCGCCACAGTCTATACAAGACCACTTCAATCGAAAAATATAAACACCATAATTGTAGCCTCAAAACCAACAAGCGAGCAATTCATTTTAGGTGAAATAATAGCGCAGCTGATTGAGAATGAAACAGATCTTCAAGTAGTCAGAAAATTTGGTATTGGTGGAGGAACTACAAATATTCATCCGGCAATGACCAATGGAGAAGTGGACATGTATGTTGAGTATACCGGAACTGGATGGATGAATGTCTTGGAAAAACCATTGCCAAATGATAATCATGTAAAATTTTCCGTGATACAAAAACAATATGAAGAAAACTATAATCTAAAATGGTTAGGATTACTTGGTTTTAACAACACTTATACCTTGGCTATCCCTGACAGCCTGGCGCAAAAATATAAGATCCACAATTTTTCAGATCTGGCTCGTTATAGCCAGCATTTTAAATTTGGTGCAGAGTTCGATTTTTTCGAACGCTCTGATGCTTACGAAGGCCTGGTGAAAACTTATGGGTTTAATTTTTCGTCCATTCACGAGATGGATATTAATTTGAGATATAATGCCATTGTAGAGGGCAAAGTAAATGCCATTGATGCTTTTACTACGGATGCGAAGATTGTAGCACTAAATTTAAAAGTATTGGTTGACAATAAAAACTATTTCCCAAGTTACGAGGCCGGAATAATTGCTCGAATGGAAATACTTCAACGATTCCCTCAATTAGAGCCGCTGCTTAGGGAGCTGAATCAAAAGATAAGCACCGAATCAATGACCCATATGAACTATGAAGTGGAAGTGCTAAAAAAAGATCCTCGAGTAGTGGCAAGAATATTTCTCGAACATTTAAAAGAACAGCAGAAATGAGCAATTCAACTATCATACGTTTCACTGGGGTAGGCTTTTCATATGGAGAACAACGTGTTCTGGATAACATCTCTTTTAGTGTGGATAAAGGCGAGTTTATTTGCCTTACTGGAAAAAGCGGTTGTGGAAAATCAACATTGTTGAGATTGATCAATGGCCTGTTACCACGACGCGAAGGGGAAATTGAAATTTTAAACAAAAACATATCCGATTGGGAATTGCATCAATTGAGACGTAAAATGGGTTATGTGCTTCAGGAAGGTGCCCTTTTTCCTCATTTAACGGCCTATCAAAACATGCGTTATTGCCTCAATCTGATTAACAGTGACGCCGAAGAATCTGAGAAACGAATCAACGAGCTTCTACCACTCGTCAACTTAGACCGCAACGTATTGAATAAGTTTCCTGACATGCTAAGTGGAGGGCAACGGCAGCGGGTAGGTATTCTCCGCGCCATTGCTCACAACCCGGAAATAGTATTAATGGACGAACCTTTTTCAGCGCTCGATGCTGAAACACGAATGAACCTGCAAGATTTAGTGAAAAACATTCATCATAAGCTGAATACTACTTTTGTCATGGTCACTCATGATATCGAAGAAGCCAAAAGATTATCAACCCGAATTATTCACATGGATGCAGGAAAGATTCAGACAACAGTTAATTAATTGTCATTTAATTTTATAATAACATCAACAAGTCTGCACGATTGTTCACTCCAGACGCCTTATCAAAGTGCTAAATAACCAATTCGAAAAGCCCTTTATAATGGTGGTTTTATAATTTGCCACCTATATTCTAACTATTATATCAACGTTTACCCTATTACTTTTTCAATTGTTTTGCAGCAATATTATTTTAAGTTATCAGCCCTAACTGATATTTATTTCTAATTAAATTTGTGTAACTTTAACAGAATTACCAATAAATTAAGCAGTTAAATTAAGTAAATCAAAGCTGTCTTTATAGGTAATAATTTATTATATCATCAGGTAATTTAAACATATATGAAAGTTAAAAAGAATCCTAAAACCCAACTTTTAAACGAAGGAAAGGTTTTCAAAAATCTCAAAATGATTGCGGAGGCCAATACAATCGGTCCAAAACATCTATCCGTGGATGAGTCTGTACTTGTTATTCTAAAAGGAAAAGCAGTTTTAAAAATTAACGACAAAGATTACTCTTTGGAAGTGGGAGATACGAAAATAATCCCTGGCGGCGTAGAACATTATCTAGAAGTTATAGAGGATACCGAAGCTATACACATTATGCCCGTGGGTAACAAAATAAAAATCCTTGGTGATTAAAACTTATAATGTTTTTTCAAGGTTTAACTTAGAAATATTGAACAAAAAGCAGTCCAGCAGTCGGTGTTTTATGACGCATTTCAAAAGATTACATTTCAAAAACGGGCAATACAATTAAACATGGATTGAAATCACTCATTGCTCTTACTGTCATTACTTTAATCACTATAATTCGCCGAAGTTCAGCGCCAGAAGTAGTAGAAAAGTTTGAAAACTATTGGTTTTCAAATAAAGTGAAAATTTTCTTCTCATTGGATAGTTAACGTCAGCCTTGGAGAATTATTTAATACACTTTAATTATGCAAAAACAGTTTTATATAATATCGACGGCTTCGCTTTTAATAACCCTTGCGTTAGGCCTTTTTTTAAGTTCCAGTTGGTTTGTGCTTTTTGGAATTGTCCTAATCCTGACTATTTTGGGATATTATGACGTTTTTCAAACACGACATACCATTATGCGTAACTATCCCGTACTAGGGAGACTGCGTTATGTACTGGAAGATCTACGACCAAAAATGTATCAGTATTTTATTGAATCCGATATTGACGGACGCCCTTTTAATCGCGTGGAACGCTCCACTGTCTATCAAAGAGCAAAAGGAGTTCGTGATACTATTCCGTACGGAACCCAACTAGATGTTTATGCCGAAGGCTACGAATGGATTTGCCATTCCATTGCACCAAAGGCTTTTGATACGTTAGATCATGATCCACGGATTATGATAGGTAATAAGGATTGCAAACAACCTTATTCTGCCAGTATATTAAATATTTCCGCCATGAGTTTTGGATCACTTAGTTCTGTTGCGGTTGAAGCTTTGAATGCTGGAGCAAAAATCGGAAACTTCGCCCATAATACCGGAGAAGGAGGTTTGAGTGATTATCATTTAAAACATGGTGGCGATTTGATTTGGCAAATTGGTACTGCTTATTTTGGATGCCGTACTGAAGAAGGGAATTTCAATCCTGAACTTTTTGCCGAAAAGTCCAGACACCCTCATGTGAAAATGATTGAACTTAAAATTTCCCAAGGAGCAAAACCTGGACATGGTGGTATTCTGCCCGCAGAGAAAAACTCTGAAGAAATCGGAAGGATCCGTCACATTCAACCACACACTAAAGTGGTGTCCCCGCCGTATCACTCAGCTTTTGATACCCCAATGGAGATGGTAAAATTCATTCAGAAATTAAGAGATTTATCTGGAGGAAAACCTGTTGGTTTTAAATTGTGTATTGGGTATAAGAGTGAATTTATATCCATTTGTCAAGCGATGGTGGAACTCGATATATATCCAGACTATATCGCAGTAGACGGTGGGGAAGGTGGCACAGGAGCCGCGCCTCCGGAATTTACCAATTATGTGGGTGCGCCCTTAATTGATGGTCTTGATTTTGTTCATAATATTCTCAGAGGCATGGGAATACGCCAACATATTAAAATTATTGCATCTGGTAAAATTACCGCTGCTTTTCATATTGCACGTGCTATTGCTTTAGGCGCTGACGCCTGTTATCAAGCGCGGGGCATGATGTTAGCTTTGGGATGTATTCAAGCATTACTATGTAACACCAATAGATGTCCTACCGGAATTACAACTCAGGATCCCAAATTGACCGTAGGTTTGGTTCCTGAAGACAAGAAAGTCCGTGTAGCTAGATATCACGAATTAACCATCAAAAATTTTGTTGAACTTTTGGGTGCAACTGGTTTGGATGAACCGAAAAATATGACGCGTTCTCACATTTATCGTCGTATTTCCTTTAATGATATGATTACTTACGAGGAACTTTTTCCATCTATAAAACCAGGTTCTATGCTTAATGGAAACATTCCAGAGAAGTATAAAATGGATTTCGCCTTTGCTGATAAAACGCGTTGGGGAATCCATCCGGAAGTAGAATTCTAGATTACTGTTTTTTTGTTTTTCTTAAAAATAAGTGGATGGCTTAGCCAAGGCTGAGGCTGAGGTACATCAAGCAATGGCATGACCTCAGACGAATAACCAGTGAAACCAATATTCATGAAATAAAAATCGCTTATTACGCTTACTTTAATTTTTGTAACGCTCTTAGTAGTAGTCTTTGTTGCCGTAGTTTTCGGTGGTGTTTACACCGTGGGTGCTACAGATAAACACATCGCACCAACGGAGTGGGTATTTAGAAAAACGATGGAAAGCTCAGTTCGTAGCCATTCGAAATATAATAACGTGCCTGAAGACATAAATCTTGAAGACAAAAAACTTGCTCGGAAATTTTATGGAACCTACACCAATAGAGGAATTTATTCAGGCCTTGTTGAATACCAAATCTATTAAAGATGCTTTGCGGACCTGAGGAAAGTGGTTTAGAACATCAGATTAGTTAGTTAAAGTCTAAAGAATAAAAATTAACTTATTTTTGTTAAAGGACACTCTTGTCTTTTATAAAATTTACGTATCTTTATAGTGTACAAGTAAATCTAAAGACTATGAAACTTACAAAATGGAATATCGAGAAATTAAATAGTGAAGCTAGCTTTAAAGTGCGCAAGCTCATGATAACCAATGTTATTGGTCAGATGGAATCTTTTGAAGGTCAGGCAGAGACTGATACCGAAGATTTTGAATTAATCAAAAGACTTTGTTTCAAGGCTGAAGTTAATTCAATAAAAACTGACGACCCCAAGCGGGACGAACACCTAAAATCAGCTGATTTTTTCGATATGGAAAAATATCCATGGATTCTTTTTACTGCTGAGAATTTTAATATAGCCGAAAAAAAGATCCAAGCCAATCTTACCATTAGAAACATTACTAAACCAATAATTCTGACGATCGATTCTGGCAAAAAGACTTTTGGTAAAAATTCCCAAAATAAAGTACAATTGTCATTTTCCGGAAAAGTTAATCGCCAAGATTTCGGACTCACTTGGGATGGAAAAAATGCCGCTGGTGAAATGATTGTTGGCGACGAAATTAAATTAAACGCCAACATTCAATTCGTGAAACAAGGGCAGCATGTAACTGAAGAACTTAAAGAATGTGTACTTTAAATTAACTTTATTACTAATTCATATCGCTTTTGTGCAAAAATAAAATTTAATATGGCTTTCAATAATGGTGCTGCCGTTTATAAATGATCGTCATATAACATTTAATTAATAAAATTCCTCGAGGCTTTTCCTCGAGGAATTTTTATTATTGTTATCATTCTCTCGAAATTGAAGGATTTTGAATTTATTATAATGAATAATGGACAGTGAAGAAAGCAGAAATTTTAATTGAGCCAAGAGGAATGAATATATTTAAACTTTCAAAAATGAAATGAGGAATTGCAAGTTGAATAATATAGACATCATTACTGTTCGTTTAATCAAAGTTAAGATTATTACAAACTTGTGCTTAGCGGTTCCCAGAAATTACGTTCCATAACACATAACCAAAATCTATTTTTATGCAATCTTCAAATCCTAATATTAAAATTCAGCAAGAACTTGTAAACAGTATCATACATGGCTTCGGAATTATCTTTGGTATTGTAGGGGTTCCTATCCTGATAGCTTTAGCTATAAAAAGCGATAATACGCCAGGAGTTATCGGTGCGGCGATTTATGGATTTTGCTTTTTACAACTTTTTACGTCGTCCACACTCTACCATAGCTTTCAACATCCTGAGGCCAAACGGGTTTTACAAATTCTCGACCACATCAGTATTTATTTCTTGATAGCGGGTACGTATACGCCATTTCTATTGATTTATATGAACAATACCTTTGGTATTACATTGCTCACTGTACTTTGGAGCTTGACCACAGTGGGAATTATTTTTAAGATATTCTTTACGGGAAAATGGAATGTTATTTCTACACTCGCATACATTGCCATGGGCTGTATTATGGTGGTTGGAGGGCGGACTTTCTTTGATGCGATTCCGACTGATGTAATGGCGATGATTCTTATAGGAAGTGTACTTTATCTTCTGGGTGTTATCTTTTATCTTTGGAGAAAATATCCCTATAACCATGCAATCTGGCATTTCTTTGTATTGGCGGCGGCAGTTTGTCACTATGTGGCCATTTTAATGGCGGTATAAAGGTTATTAAAGGAACTTTATATTGTTCCCATTGTGTAATCTGTGAATTACTTTCCTTCGTTATTTGATAAGCACGATGTAATAGTGCGAAAGATAATCTTGAAGAAGTTGGAATAGTTATCAAAATGATTACTTCACTATTCGCATTCCTCCCGAACCGCAATAGTTAACATATCAAACATTGCTCGAGAAATTGTTGTAACAGTTCAGCATATTGATTCGTTTTCCAGCACTCGAAGGTTTAGTAACCATTGCTCTCATATCTTTAAGATTTATCGCTATTATTACGAATGGTTAGCGCACCATTTTTTTTTATTAGAATCGAATATCAAACAGAATAGGAACTTCTTTCTCCCTGAAATCACTAGAAAATTACTCAACATTAACAAGTTGTGATTTATGTTTCGTTTTTAACATGAATCTATAATATTAAAAAATGGAACGAACTCGATGTGGTGTTCTTCTAAGTTACCTGTCTAATTAGAGGCAATATCGTCTATAACCAATGGAGAATTGAAATTTTACCTGGGTCGAATTCCAGATTTTTCGTAAAAGTTAACATTCCCATCTTTCAGTATTCCGTTATTCCTGTTGTGAGAATCACAAACATCATTTTTTAGTCTGTTTATTTAATATTATATACCCTAATGTACCCCCAATTATGGAGGCTGCAAAAACTCCTATTTTTGCTTGTATTATATATTCTTCGTGCGTAAATGCTAAACCAGTAATAAATAATGACATCGTAAATCCGATGGAAGCTAATAAGCCAATTCCAATTAAATTTTTAATATTCATTCCGTTTGGAAATGTTGTTACCTTGAGCTTCACAAGTAATAGTGTCACTCCGACAACGCCAATAACTTTTCCGATTAGAAGCCCAAGAGCCACACCTAAGGTCACATTTGTACTAAACAATACATCTGTATCAATGGCTAGAGAAATTCCTGCATTGGCTAAGGCAAAAATAGGAATGACCAAAAAATTAACAAAAGGCGACATGGCATGTTCCAAACGTTGTAAAGGTGGAATTATCTTATGTGTGTATTTTTTTGCTTCTTCTAAAATGAGTAATTGCTCATTTGTAAGAGTTGGTATTTCATCATTCGGGTCACTTGCTTTAAATTTATTCAAATAGGATTGAATAGAGGTGATATAGACATTTTCCTTTATTTTCATATCGGCTGGAATAGTAAATGCTGCAAGTACAGCAGCAATGGTTGCGTGAACTCCAGAAAGTAAAAAGGCTGTCCAAACACCAATAATCCCTAAAATACCATAAAATAAAATGCTACGTATGCCCATTCTGTTGCCTATATACATAACCAATATAAAACTTAGACCAATTAAAAGACTTATCACTGATATATCAGAAGTATAGAAAAATGCGATTACTAATACTGCGACTAAGTCATCTACAATAGCTAAAGCGGCTAAAAACACTTTTAGGGATAAAGGAATTCTATCACCTAATAAGTATAAAACACCTAAAGCGAAGGCAATATCGGTAGCCATAGGAATCCCCCAACCATTGCTGACCTCTCCCGTTGAATTTAAAGATAAATAAATCATCGCAGGGACAAGAACTCCTCCAAATGCCGCTGCAATAGGCAGTATTGCCTTTCTGGGATGAGATAGTTCGCCTCCAACAATTTCTTTTTTAAGTTGAAGCCCTACTACAAAAAAGAAAATAGCCATTAAGCCATCATTTATCCAGTGATGAATGCTGTAGGTTAAAAAAGACTTCCCATCAAATTCGAATCCTAACTTATGCTCGAAGAATTGAAAATATTGTTCTGACCAAGGTGAATTTGCTAAGATCAAAGCAATGACTACGCTTAAAGCAATCATAATCCCACCTGATTTTTCTTGCCGGATAAATTTTTGGATGGGTTGAGAAACCTTGTCAATTGGATACTTCCTTTGTTTGGTCATATGAGCAAAAATCAAAATGTGAAAACAGTAAATATTAAAAATTTAAAAAAACGATCACTCCTATATTAATTCGTAGATGATCGAGGCCTTAAATAGATTTAAAACAATATCTGAAGCAGTGCGCTCACAGATGGGCCTACTAATTTAGTGAAAAATATTTTGTCGATACATATGAAAAATTTAAGAAATATAATCCTTTTTGCAGAGCGTTCAGATGTGGTAAATAAGCTAAAGTTCCTTCACATTTAGGTCGAATTATAAACGAATGAATGAATTTTAATGCTTTCGGCCAAGAAGCGACACGGTGCTATTTATCTTCTTCTCTGTTTTGCCAATCCATAATTTGGAACGACTATTTGTTTTGTTAAAGCTAACTTCAAACTGGTATTTCCATGAGTTTGTTATGAGGTCTTTCGTAAGTAGTACAAGACTCGCATTCAGAACGATCAGTTATGAGACGTACACCTCTTTTATGAGTGAAATAACTCCACATCCAGGTCATAAAAACTCCGATTTTATTTCTGAATCCAATTAAGGAGAGTACGTGGATAAACGACCATAAGAACCAAGCGAAAAAGCCGCTGAACTTTAGTCCTTTAATGTCTGCAACTGCCTTTGCACGGCCAATGGTAGCCATGGTTCCCTTGTCAGTATAAACAAACTTAGCCTCCGATCTTCTTTCGCTAGCAAGTAATTTACCCACAAATTTGCCCTGTTGTGTAGCAACCGGAGCTAAGGCTGGCAATGGTATTCCATCTTTGTCTTCGCTATGTGCTGAATCCCCAATAATAAAAATATCAGGATACTTTGGAATGCTTAAATCCGGTCCAACAAGTACACGACCAGAGCGGTCCTGTTCCACTTTCAATGAATCTAAGAGAGATGATGCCTTGATCCCAGCAGCCCAAATAATATTTGGGGTTTCTATCGATCCAACTTGAAAGTGGACTTTATTCTTTTCAATATCAGTTACTGGCGTGTTCAATAAAACTTTTACACCCATTTTCTCCAGCATATTCTTAGCTTTCTTTCCAAGAGATTCTGGAAAGGCGTTTAGAATTCGGGGTCCGGCTTCAATTAAATATATTTTGGCATCTTCGGGTTTAATGGTATGATAACCATGTTTTGCTCCATTGCCGGCAACTTCTGCAATAGCCCCTGCCATTTCAACACCTGTTGGCCCTCCGCCGATTATTACGTAGGTCAGAAGTGACTTTCTTCTATGGGAATCGTCTAATTGTTCGGCTTCTTCCATGGACATTAGAAGTTGCTCCCTAACTTTTAAGGCATCACTAACTGATTTCATTCCAGGGGCGAATTCTGCCCATTCCTCGTGACCAAAGTAATTGTATTGAGCACCGGTGGCCATGACGAGTTGATCAAAAGAGATCGAATGACCGTTGTTTAAATGTATAGTATTTCCGTTAGGATCAATTTTTTTCACTTCCCCTAAAATCACTTTTATATTAGGATCTTCATTCACGATGGCGCGAATGGGAGCAGCGATATCACCTGGAGATAATTCCGCGGTAGCGACTTGATATAAAAGTGGCTGAAACAAATGATGGTTTAGTCTGTCAATAATAGTAATATCCACATCTGCGTTTTTTAATGCTTTTGCAGTGGCTATACCACCAAAACCACCACCTATAATTACGATATGTTTACGTCCGGATTTTATTTTGTCTTTTTTCATCGGTCTATGATTTTATTTCAAATTCAATTATGAAGATGAATGTTGTATCATTTTATAGTACAAAGATACATATATTTTCATAGAAGACAAAATTGTCTTCTATGAAAAAGCTTTTTATTAAGTAGAGCTATTACCCCTTTTTTACTTCGGATTTTTAAGGAATGCATTGCCGGTGCTTAGGTTATCAGCCAGGCTTCGAATGGTAGTGTTTTTGAAGGAATGGTATATCTCATCGCGGTTCTTTGCATATTGGAAATGCATAGGGCAGGGGTGGTAATCCGAGCACTGATGAAGGCCAAAAACACAATCGGTAAAGACACCCATCCCATCAATTGTACGGATCACTTCAATTATAGGAGAATCAAGTTGAATTTCATCACAATAAAATCCACCGTAAGGTCCTTTAAGAGAAGTGACGATCTTATTTTTATTTAAAGTCTGTAAGATCTTTGCTGTAAAAGCAACAGGTGCCTCAATTTCTTCAGCTATTTCTTTAATGCCAACCTTGATGTTTTCCCTGGCTTTGGAAGCAATGAAAACGGTAGCGCGAATGGCGTATTTACAGGATTTTGAGATCATACTATTATTATAGATTTTAAAGAAAATAATGAATAGTTCTTATCTTACAAATATACATAAAAGATGGGCTTGTCTTTTGTAGTTATTAGATTCATAGATTATTTAAACTGATTTGTGATTAGACACTAGATAGATAACTTATTACTCTTTTATATCACCGGAATCTTACAATACCAAAATAAAAGCTTTTTGAGCGCAGTTCAGGGTGTTCGAAACGTTGGTTTTTTTTCTATTATAGATTAACTACAATTTTTGCTTGATCTAAGACTTTAGGAGTAGAGAATATCGGCACATATTTCAGAAAGGAGTTCACTGCGAATAATGATGTCTCAGATGCTTGCCAAATAGATTTTTACTTTTCAAACCCATGTTGCTCCCGGAAACGTGTTGGGCATGAAAATTTCAGCAGTATGAAAAGGCAGTATTTTCTGAAGAAATCAAGTTTATATTCTATTATCGGTAAGCAAGTAGTAGATGTTATGAAAAAATTGAATAATAGGCCGAGAAAATATTTTGTTTTGAACACCATTAATAGTCGTGGTCAAACTTTTGCTTAATACAAAAGCTAATTTTTTTTAGTGTAGTCAGACATAAAATGAATAGGTTTATTGGTCTCAAGATTAGTTGAAACTATTAGTGTATCTGGCTTTAGCTTCTAAAAATTTTTGACACATATTTCACAAATTTCCACAAACTCACTCCTTCCCTGAAAATGCTGGCGTAAATTATTTACTCAAAATTTTTCGAATTCAACAGACTTTCGTTCTGTATTTAGAAAACATTGTCACTTTAATCCATTGAGATTTAGTTATAATTTTAATGTTGCCAATTTCAACTTTGGTACCTTGCTTAAATAAATTAAAAGTATAAAACTAAATTTATTGTTTTTGATAGCTCTAAACCCTATAGAAAAGCTATTTCTAAATCTATTGTAGTGATTTCATCAAACATTGATGGATACTTATCGCATGAATTTATAGATATACTTTTAGAGTGAGATGCTGTAATTATCGAGGTGGAAGATAAAAACCCTGTCTCCGCTTTAAGAGTTTTGCGAAACTGTCTATTGATTACGAAATGATAGACTAAAACAATTATCACTTCCGAATAATGTTAGAATTTTAAAAACAGTTGCAAATGATTTATAGACTTATACTATTTTTAATACTAAACTTTGCTTCTATAGGATTCGGACGTTTACTAGGAGGAGAAGGCCCAAAATCTGAATGGTATGTCGGGATTAACACGGCTCCTTGGACGCCCCCAGGATTAGTCATTGGCATATCTTGGACTCTATTACTTATTTGTTTTAGTATTTATTTGTCATATTTGTGGCCTGTGGTGGAAAATAAAAAACTCCTTCTTGGCCTGTTAATTTTGTATTATATAATGAGCCTTATTTGGAACCCTATTTTCTTTCAATACCAACAAGTTTTAGCAGGATTTTTTCTTATAACTGCGCTTACTTTGGTTGTTGGTTTCTTCATGTTTTTTTACTGGTCAGATGTGAAGCTTAAA
>JBBSRC010000091.1:0-14912 GCA_038243395.1 Flavobacteriales bacterium
GAAGTTGTCCGGCAATCTTTCAGTAGCTAACTCAGCAATTTGCTCGTGACAACGTTGCATAGGCACTCCTTTAAAGTTTTTCAAGGCATAATCTAAATTGATATTTGCTCCGAATTCGTTTGCCATTTCTACTAATACCTGATTGGCGATGGGTTCACTATCTACTAAAACGCCATCACAATCAAAAATAACACACTTATACTTAGACATTATTTAAGGGGTTGAATTGGAAACTTGAAGCAATTTTCCGTTATAAAACTTTTGACCTTTCAGGGAAAAATCAACAATATAATCTGCTATTTCTTCGGGTGTTATGGGCGCCTTTAATCCAGGAAAAGCTTCTTCCAACATTTCGGTTTGAACGGCGCCTAATGCCAGTACATTAAACGAAATTCCAGAATCCTTATATTCTTCCGCAAGCAATTCGGTTAAGGTAATCACAGCGGCCTTGCTTGAACTATAGGCAGCAAGCCCAGCGAATTTCATACTTCCTTGAACACCTCCCATGGAACTCATGGTTACCACATGGCTATTTTTGGCCATATGCGGAATTAAGATTCGTGTCAATTCTGCAACGCCGTATACATTAGTGCGATACACTTCTTCAAAATCGCTCATCGTTGTTTTTGCGAAAGGTTTATTGAGCACTAATCCCGCGTTGTTGATCAACACATCCACATATTTCCATTCCTCTAAAACAAAAGTTTCCACTTTCTCATAAGCTTCCATATCTCCTAAATCAAAGCAAAATGCGGTTACATTTTTTAAATTCAAGGCTTTTACCGGCCCATCATTTCTTGACAACGCCAAAACTTGATGTCCTTGTTCAGCAAATAATTTGACCAATTCATAGCCTATACCTCTGCTCGTACCTGTAATAATGATATGTTTACTCATGCATTTTAATTTCTTGGGTTGCTGTATTGCTCATGGCCTCAAATGCAGGAATTAACCTGTTAACCAAATTGGCCATGAATTCATAATCCATTAATTCCGCCTCGTCCCCTACTTTATGATAATGATCAAAATTGGTAAAATCAAAGGTGGAAATGGCATGACACGGTTTATTGAAAACTTTATAAAACGGATAATTATCGGAACGGTAAAATAGCTGGAATTCCTTTGCCTTTGGCAATTCATCCAAAAGATTATAGCTTACGTATTCATTCATCTTTGTCGCCATATTTGAAAGATCAAATCCCGTAAAATAAGCCTCATAGGATTTATCAACCATAGGCACACCCATCATTTCAAAATTGATCATGGTGTAGAGATTGATATTCTGTTCTTTTAAACGTTCGGCTAAATGCTTAGACCCAATTAGGCCGATTTCTTCACCAGAATAAAGTGTAAAGAGAATACTGCGTTTATTGTTCTTCTTGGTGGCGAAATAGCGTGCCATTGCTAAAACAGCCGCTACTCCCGATGCATCATCATTGGCTCCGTTGGCAATAGAATCGCCATCGACGGCTTTCACAATACCAATATGGTCGTAATGTGCGCCCAGAATAATTATTTCATTCTTTAACAGCGGATCATTACCTTCTATATATCCAACGACATTGGAGGCATCCATTCCTTTAGCTTTATAATAATCGCGATAGGTTTCAAAATATGGAGGGACATTGTAGGACTTCAGCTTATTCTCGATGTAAACAGCTGCTTTTTCGATGCCTTCAGATCCTGTAGCGCGACCTTCTAATTCATCAGAAGCGAGATAATGTACACTTTCTTTAAGTTCATCTGCGGTTACGAAACTTAATAGCTCATTTTCTAATGATTGTGCTGCCAAAGCCAGGTCCTTATTAGTGTTTTCAGAAGGTTCCGGCGTAATGTTTTTACAACTTACCATTATAAGGAGCGCACCGATTATTAGGATGTTTTTCATATCACCTACGATTAGATTTTACCACAAAAAAATCCTGCTTCATTAGACTGAAACAGGATTTTTTTATATTTATTGACTCATTTTAAATTCCTATTGGTTGATCTCGAATTCAGCAAGATAGATGCTCACTTCGACAAAGTCAATCAATTTACAATTATATTAACATCGACACTGGGTTTTCAATAAACCCTTTAAGGGTTTGAAGAAATTGTGCTCCTGTAGCACCATCAACCGTTCTATGATCACATGCCATAGAAAGTTTCATGGTATTTCCAACAACAATCTGCCCATTTTTTACCACTGGTTTTTCAACAATGGCCCCTACCGATAAAATTGCCGAATTAGGTTGATTGATGATTGATGTAAAGCTCTCAATACCGAACATCCCTAAATTGGAAACCGTAAAAGTGCTGCCTTCCATTTCTTGTGGGGTCAGCTTTTTGTTTCTTGAACGCCCTGCATAATCTTTGACCGTTGCACCAATTTGAGTTAAACTCAATTCATTTGCAAATTTAACCACCGGAACAACCAATCCGTCCTCAACAGCTACAGCCACGCCAATATGGACGTGATTATTTAATCGCATCTTATCTGCAAACCATTGCGAATTAACTTGAGGATGTAGTTTCAATGCCAAAGCACAAGCTTTAACCACCAAGTCATTAAAAGAGATTTTTGTATCAGGAATTGCATTTACTTGCTCTCTAAAAGCAATAGCATTATCCATATCAAATTCTACGTTTAAATAATAATGAGGTGCTGTAAATTTGGATTCAGCCAAACGTTTTGCAATTACTTTACGCATTTGCGAATTTGGTTTTTCAATAAAATCTTCCTCTCCAGAATGTACAAATTTAGCAGTTTCTGCTGCAGAACTTGTTTCAGAACTCGCTGGTGCAGGCGTAAAGTTTTCAATATCGCGCTTGACGATACGACCACTTTCTGCAGAGCCTTTTACTTGAGACAAATCAATTCCTTTTTCTTCAGCCATTTTTTTAGCCAAAGGCGAAACGAAGATACGGCTTGTGTCTGAAGTTGAACTTGAAGTTGAAGCTGAAGTTGAAGACTCCTTCTTTTCTTCCTTTACAGGCGCATTAGTTTCTTCTTTTTTACTGGACTCAGAACTTTCTTTTTTGGGAGTTTTTTCTTTTTTATCAGAACCACCAGCCTTAAAGTTTTTAGCAACATCAGATACATCTGTTCCTTCAGGTCCAATAATGGCCAACAAAGAATCCACTTTCGCGGTATCGCCTTCCTGTAATCCTATATAGAGTAAAGTTCCTGACTGGAAAGATTCAAATTCCATAGTGGCTTTGTCGGTTTCGATTTCGGCAAGCATATCTCCTTCTTCAACAGTATCACCTTCTTTTTTAAGCCATGTTGCCACAGTACCTTCTTCCATTGTGTCACTCAAACGTGGCATGGTTACAACAATGACACCTTCTGGTAACTCATCTGAATCCTCTTGTTCATCAGAATCTTCTTCTTTATCTGAATTATCTTCAGAATTATCAGAATCTTGATCCTTTTTAGAATCAGACTTTTCAGTATCTTTTTTAGAGTCTTTATCCTCTGACTTTTCTTCTTTTTTATCAGGTGAACCACCATCAATTAAAGCAGAAATATCTTCACCTTCTTCTCCGATAATGGCTAACAATTCGTCAACCTTAGTAGTTTCTCCTTCTTTAATACCAATATAAAGCAATGTGCCTTCATGAAAAGATTCAAACTCCATTGTAGCCTTATCTGTTTCAATTTCAGCCAAAATATCGCCTTCCTCAATTTTATCTCCTACTTTTTTTAACCACGCTGCCACAGTGCCTTCTTCCATGGTATCACTCAAACGCGGCATGTTTATTACTTCTGCCATAGCTTATATTTTGTGTTGTATAAATGGATAATCTTCCTGCTCATAAACGGCATCATACATGACGCTTTTATCTGGAAACGGCGACTCATCAGCAAATTTCTCACATTCAGCCACTTTTTCCTTAACACGTTTATCAATTTCCTTTAAATCTTCTTCAGTAGCATATCCTTCCTCAAGAATAATATCTTTCACTTGTGTAATAGGGTCAATTTTTAGATATTCTTTGACCTCATCTTTAGTTCTGTAATGTTGCGCATCACTCATGGAGTGCCCTCTGTATCGGTAAGTTTTTAATTCCAAAAATGTAGGACCGTCACCACGTCTTGCACGTTGGATTGCTTCATCAAAAGCTTCTGCCACTTTTACCGGATTCATGCCATCAACAGGTCCACAAGGCATTTCATAACCCAGACCTAATTTCCAAATATCTGTATGGTTTGCGGTACGTGCCACAGACGTTCCCATAGCGTATCCGTTATTTTCACAAACAAACACTACCGGTAACTTCCATAACATTGCTAAGTTAAAAGCTTCATGTAAAGAACCTTGACGTGCGGCACCATCACCAAAACAACATAGAGTTACAGCGTTAATACCGTGGTATTTATCTCCAAAAGCAATACCTGCCCCCAACGGAATTTGGCCACCTACAATACCATGACCTCCATAAAAACGGTGTTCCTTTGAAAAAATATGCATGGATCCGCCAAGACCTTGAGAAGTTCCTGTAGCTTTACCATACAACTCTGCCATCACACGTTTTGGATCTTCTCCCATACCAATAGGCTGAACGTGGTTACGATAAGCAGTAATCATTTTATCTTTGGTAAGATCCATCGCGTGCAAGGCGCCAGCCAATATAGCTTCCTGCCCATTATACAAGTGAAGAAATCCTCTTACTTTTTGTTGAAGATAGACTGCAGCAAGTTTGTCTTCAAACTTTCTCCAGAAAAACATGTCTTCATACCATTTGAGGTAAACCTCTTTTGTGATCTTTTGCATCCGAAATAATTTCTAAAAAATTAAGTACTTAATTAGTTCTATTTAGAGAACTGAAGATCCCGCAGTGCAGGATTAGTTCAGATATCAAGATTTGATTCGTTTTTCAAACTCTCAAAAGTCGTGCTTCACTAAACGGATAACAAAAGTAACACATTAAGCAGTAATGAAAAAACTGAAAATCGTAAAATTTCTACGAAATCGTTATAGAACGGTATTATCAAACACCAGGGGCAATAAATTGGCCAAAGAATGGGATCGGACTACTTTTCCCACTTCTCCCATATAATAAATTTCAATGGGTGCATCTTGCTTGACTTCATATTCTGCTATGGATTGGCGACAGGCACCACAGGGCGGAATGGGTTGATCAGTAGTTTTTAATCTTGAACCCGCTATAATCGCCATACGTAGGATTTTAACATTGGGAAATTGTGCTCCTGCATAAAAAATAGCGGTTCTTTCAGCACAAAGACCCGATGGATACGAGGCGTTTTCTTGATTACTTCCTGTGATAATTTCATTGTTTTCAAGCAAAATCGCTGTCCCTACACTAAAATTAGAATATGGAGAATAGGATTTATCTCTGGCTTCGGATGCTTTTCCCATAAGAGAGACCACATCTTCAGGAAGTTCTCTTAAAGTATCATAGACATTAAGTACGGTTTCAATTTTAAGTTCCTTCATATATTTTTTATCTATTTTTAAAAATACGACACATTTCCAAACAAAAAACTATTGCTTTAAATAACAATAGTTTTTTTATAATTTAGTTTGGTGGTACACTAATACTCTTTATACTCACCATCTCCAAAATTGAAAGTCAGTGAAAAACGCAACGTGTTTTCCAATGGACTTTGAACCTTTGATGCTGAAAACAAATAAGACATATCAATATTAATCGTGGTATACTTAAAACCTGCACCTAAAGCAAAAAACTTACGCGCACCTTTGTCGTCACTTTCATTAAAATAACCAGTTCTAAAAGCAAAAGAATTTTGATATCTATACTCAGCACCTAAGGCCCAAGTAAATTCTTTTAGCTCTTCACTGAAACCTCCTGGAGCATCTCCAAAAGATTGGAACATACCTTTTAGAAAATTAACATCCGGCGACTTGCCTTTGGCAATAATTGTTGCCTCACTCCCGTCGGTCGCTTGTTTGCCATCCCCATCTAAATCAACAAACCCATAAAGAGGAGGCGTTGGCACCAGTAATTTTGTGACCTCAGCCGTTAGCGCTAAAGTATTATATTCGTCAAAGATGAAATCAAAGCCGCCACCAAGTCTTAAGGTAGTTGGCAAAAAGTTTTCTCTTCCCGATTCATCATATTTGATTTTTGGACCTAGATTCTGAAGGGAAAAACCCAAACGCGTTCGTCCGTTGAAGCTATCATAAGCCTCTTCTTCACTTTGATAAAATCCAGATATATCAACCGCCACGGAACTAGCAGCTTCTGCAGAATTATCCAATGCCTGAATTTTTAAATCAGAACGCAAATAACGCAAACCGACAGCCATTGCAAACTGATCAGCCAATCGTAAGGAATATGAAGCATCAATGGTCATCTCATTTGGCTTTGCAATGAGCGCTTCAGAAAATTCATCTTGCACCAATTCAATTTCT
This sequence comes from Flavobacteriales bacterium, assembly GCA_038243395.1. GTDB lineage: Bacteria > Bacteroidota > Bacteroidia > Flavobacteriales > Flavobacteriaceae > Gelidibacter. The sequence goes on from JBBSRC010000091.1 coordinate 6,384, forward strand.
CCCAAACTGAAATATTTAAAGCTGGCCGCAAAGGCACTTCTTTCATTAATTCTATTAAAGTAAGTCACATTTCCCAAGAAAATGTCATTGACAAGTTTGCTTAAATACGGAGTATAGCTCACGGCCACTCCTGATTTTACTTCAGAAAAAGCATATTTCGAAGCGTTCCATTGTTGGGAAAAAGCGTCAACAGAAGTTGCAACGCCTATATCTCCCATCCCAGCAGCACGAGCATCAGCGGCGATCAATAAAAAAGGAACACCAGTAGTAATGACTGATGACTGATTGTCAAAGATCACAGTTTCCTGTGCAGAGGAAAAATTATAAATGGTTAATGTAAAAAGTGCTAGGACGTATTTTTTCATGAGAAATTGAGTATTCTTTTAGGCAGTTTGACGCCCAAGTATTTAACAAATATAAATTAATATTAAAGTATTACAAGTTTTTGAATCTTCTCAACCTGCTTATTCAGTTGATTGGATCTCACTTTAAGTTTATATACATAGACACCCTTTCCGATTTTGTCGCCGAAATCATCGCGACCGTCCCAAACAATTTCTCTGGACAGCGAGGAAGCCCCTTCGTTGCAACAAACTCCTGCATTGGTTTGACTATTTATAGTTTTGACAAGTTTACCGGAGATGGTGAATATTTGTATAGAAACGTCTAAAGGTTGCGAACTATTGTGGTTGAACCAAAATTCTGTGTAATTAATGAATGGATTGGGGTAATTGAGCACGTTTTCAATCTTTAACTCTTCATCTTTATCATGCACAACAAACTGAATTTCAGAAATACCAGAGTTATTATAAACATCCCAAGCTTTAAGAGTTAAGGTGTGAAGACCAGGCTTCAAATCCCGGAAAGGATATGTAACTTCTCCTTTAGTATAATCATCCACTTGCGCTTTGTAATAGTCATTAAGCACAAACGGATTGGTTTCGTCGCCATCAATAATGGCCACAATATCATGTCCGATACCACTCGCAGTATTGATCCCATTTTCATCTTCCAACTTAGCTAACAATGTGGGCGCTTCATTGGTAATGCCGCCTGACACAAAATTTCCATCGTTCATATATAGTTTGACAACCGGGCCTGTTATATCTGTTGCTGCATCTTTATTGATTCCACCGACCAATATATCAAAACTTGCACCCGTTTGATCTTGCAATGGCGTTTCTGATTTTGCATAAAAACTTACTTTCCCTTTTCCTACTGGCACACCAATATCTCTTGGAACCACAAATTCGAAATCAAAAACCCCGTTTTTAACCGTCGCCTGACCTATAAAAAGTTTCTCACCCAAAGTAGTAAAATCCATTTTAATCAATTGCCCATTTTGGGTAACACCATTATTTCCCAATGTTTGGCGTTCAATATTTTTATCAAAAATAGTTGCAGTAAGAACGCCATTGTAGCCCGTCATTAAATTTCCGGAAGGATCCAAAACCTGACCCGACATTTTAACTTTACTCAATGCTTTTAAGGTATCATTGGTTTGACCTAAAGGCACATCATTAATTTTTGTCAGTTGGATATTAGGCTTTGCAAATGCCAATCTCATGGCCGGATCACCTATAAAAAAAACCAGACGGCGTTGTTGAATTCCAGCAATGGCAGGATCGGTCTTCGTGAGCCGCAAAGACTCAGCCATTGATGGGTAATCGTTTGAACCAAATCCAAAAAGGTATTCTTGTAATTTCATATTAAAGGTTATCCCAGTCGTCACAAAAATTTGGCGCGTGGTTGAAATCAATGCAATTGCACCTCCGTCAGGATTCCAATAGGTATATTCCCCGGCAGTGGGTCGGTACGGGTTATCAAATCGGGTATATTCACAAGTGACCGTAACAAAGCAACTGAATTTGCAGATATTTCTTATTTCCTGAGAATCGTTTTTATCAAAAATACGTTCAGAAGCCAATCCATCCTCACCACCATGACCAAAATAATTAACCACTAAAGCACCAACTTCAATCGCATCTTTAATGACTTTATTTACTGCAGGATAACGCTCGCCACTCGCTGATGCCTCTTGTTGAAAAGCATCAGAGTGAACTTTTACCACGTTTAAAAATGGCTTTTCCGCGGTAATGTTGCGCCCAATTTCATCTGTAGTTTCTTGTAATATACTTTCCCAAGCCTTATCTACATCGTCCGATATCACGACGACATTATTTCTCCAGCTACCATAAGACTCATCTTGATAATACAAAGCAATCTTATCAACCATTTCTTTGGCACGTTGAGGCGTCTCTGCCAAGATTCTTCCTACTGCAATATCTAATTTATCGGAAGTTCTCATATCGCCTTCATTAGGATCCATCATGCCATAAAAGTCATCAGAAATGAAAGCATTGGTCAAACTAAAACTATCTACAGAGTGCCAGGAAGGAACTATATTGGTGTTGTTCGGAATTCTGTCCTTATAATCAAAAGAGGCATCGCCAAATAAACACAGATATTTCAACCTTTTATCAGGCGCACTGGCATTGTGATACACGTAGCGCACTAAGTTTCTGATAGCTGCCACATCTTGATTCCCCGAACTGAACTCAGTGTAAATCTCATTCAGGGTCACTACTTTGACATTCAGATTATTTTGATCTCTATTGATTTGCGCCAAGCGTTCGGCTTGAGAAACTAAATTGTTTGGAGAAATGATGATATAGTCCACATCTTTGAACTGACCTTGTTCATCCTTAAATATCGTTCCTTTAATGTTTTGATTGCTGACACTAGTTTTGCTGTCTCTTAAAGGTTCATAATAATCGGAAGTGGTTACGGCCAAGTACTTTTTAGGAATTCCAGAAACAGATTTAAAATTCAGGGTTGAATTCCCTCCAGTATTGACCACATGAGTGACATCATATTTATCGCTAATATCCCAGATCTCAGAAACTGATGCGGCATTGGACATGTTATACTCTACTATCCCAGGAGTCTTTGCCACCTTACTATTTTTAAAAATGAGCTGTTTGCCGTCAAAAGCCAATTTTCTTGTAGCCTCAATGGAGATATAATCCAAATAGCCATGAGAGGTTGGATTTCCTGAATTATTATAGTTTAATTCCACCGTAACGTCAGAAGATCCCAGCATGACATTGTTATTATTATAGAACTTTCCATCGGCCAAGATTGGAGTAGCGATGGGAACAAACCCTAAATTGGCCACCACATTTGTATTGACTTTGATTTGCATGCTGGTTGGCACTTCAGAAGTTGATGCCGCATAGACCTTAACGTGGGCAGGTTCTGTAGTAATGAGATTTGGAAATTTAAACTCAAACTTCTTTTGATTTTCTATATCAAATCGTTCCCCAAACCAACGACGCCCAACACGAACAATGTTAATTTCATCAACTTCATGAAATTGATAATCTTGAAAAGTATCAATCATATAAGTCGCAGGCATTGCGGGCTGTGACATATTCTGCATCCGTTTACCTGCGCCACTGCTCACATTGACATAGTAATAACTCTTATCAGTAAACACATTATGATTGGTATTACTATCTGCACTGTAACCATTCGTCCCTTCAGCATAGAATAAAATAAAGTCATTATTATTAAAAACGCCGTCGTCTTCGCCAATAAATTTTATGGCGTTTTCAGTAAGATCAATAGGATACGGTTCTGAATTTAGCAGTGGCAACATCGCACCTCCATTTCCATAAACTTTAATGGTGCGTGGATCTACCGAATTGGTGTTTACGCCAAGCGAATTCAAAAAATTCTTGGTCAATTTAAAAACACCCGATTTATCCACATAAAATCGATACCAACTTCCTGAACTGAGCACTGAATTACTCACATTATTTGTTCGATTGGCAAAACTATTCGGGTTTCTGCTGGCAGTTGTACTATAGGAAATTACAAATGAAGTGATCTTCTTATAAATTCCATTCTCCTTAATAATAGGAGTCAATTCAAAAAATGCTTGAGTTTTACCTCTTGCAATTGCATTTTCAAAATAAAGCTCAGGAGCCGAAGGAATAGTTTCATCAGGAATCGATTTGACTTCATCGGCAGAAATAATAGCATAAGAAACTTTAGTAAGTATTACCGAATTCTTATCAATATTTCCATCAGACGCCCACTCTGCAAAAAACCGAAGTCCAGTGGTTGAATCAAAACTAAAATGGTCTTTATCAAAATAAGGCACTGTTATGGCAGAAGACACTGTTTCCAACACTATCTCACCGTTCCATTTTATGTCGAAACGCTTCTCTTGGCTAAAACTCAAGGCTGACCACAAAACAAAAAGTACTAGTAATTTTATTCTCATTAATATGTATTAATCTTTTTGAAAAAAACAGCAATTTTATTATTCTCCATCGACCAAAACCTCTAAATATATCGAAAGAATAACGGCTGCTCCTGTTTCTTATTATGGTGTTTCCATTCAATATTCAAAATTACGACAATATTTAAGTTTTTACACCGTTATTCAAACATCAGATATATCGACAAAAGCAACAAAAATCCGACGTGATGTTCAAAAAAAGGGATGAAATGCAACATTTTTTAAATCTAATTAAAAAAAACGCTTGTTCATTTCTCTTTAATTGCTATATTGCGTCACTAAATTTAAACAACTTACTTAAAAAGTATGGATATGAAAGACATCATTAATATAAGGATTGCATTTGCCCTAATGCTCTCTTTAGCAATGGTTGGGTGTAAAAGGTCTTCTTCATCAAACGAATCCAGAGCCACTGGATGGAAAATAAATGATAAGAATGGAGGCTTTCAGTACAACACCAATTTTAAGGAACAAGAAACCTCTCCAGGTTTAGTTTTTGTTGAAGGTGGCACATTTACGATGGGAAAAGTGCAAGATGATCCTATGCACGATTGGAACAACACCCCTAGTCAACAGCATGTCCAATCCTTTTATATGGATGAAAGTGAGGTTACTAACAAAATGTACTTGGAGTATTTAGATTGGATTAAGCGCGTTTATCCTCCTGATGATCCTAATTTTAAATTGATCTATCAAAGTGCTTTACCAGATACATTAGTTTGGAGAAACCGTCTTGGGTATAGCGAAATGATGACAGAAAACTATTTGCGTCACCCAGGTTATGGTGAATACCCTGTGGTTGGTGTCAGCTGGATTCAAGCAGTTAGTTTTGCAAGCTGGAGAACCGATAGAGTTAACGAATTATATTTGGAACAAGCTGGATTCTTAAAAAAAGATGCTCGTATAACGGATGTTACTGCGGATTCTAATTTTAATACAGAAACCTATATCAATTCCCCTAGTTCAACTTATGGTGGCAATGCGGAAATACTTGAAGGTAAAAGCAGCAGAAAACAACAAACTGATGCTGAGGGCAATCCTATCAACATTTATGCAAAAAGAGAATCTGGCGTTGTATCTCCAGAATACCGTTTACCGTCTGAAGCGGAATGGGAATATGCAGCACTTGGGCTGAATGAATTAAGAAATTATAACACGATCCGTGGAAGAAAAAAATATCCTTGGAGTGGACAATACACACGTTCTGGTAAAAGAAAAACCAGAGGTGATCAATTAGCAAACTTTAAGCAAGGTAAAGGAGATTATGGCGGAATTGCAGGTTGGTCTGATGATGGCGCTGATATTACTAACAAAGTGAAATCATACTTACCTAATGATTTTGGAATTTATGATATGGCCGGTAACGTTGCTGAATGGGTGGCCGATGTTTACAGACCTATCGTAGATGATGAATTTAATGATTTCAACTACTACCGTGGTAACGTTTATACCAAAAATGCAATTAATGAAGATGGCACGGTAAAAGTTGTTACTGTTGAAGAAATTGTTTACGATACCTTAAGTAACGGACAAATTGTACCGAGAAACTTACCAGGTGCCATATTGCAAGTGCCTATCAGCTCTGAAGATTCTTACTTAAAAACAAATTTTGACACTAGCGATAATAGAAACTTTAGAGACGGCGATAGAAAATCATCACGACACTACAGTGATAATTTTGATGACAGCGAAGAAACTTCTGATAAATCAAGCACCAGAGAAATGTACAATTCTCCAAGACATCAAGTTACTACAGATTCCACGGGAGCAATCGTGAAGTCATTTGACAAATCTAATGACAGAACGTCCTTAATAAATGATAACGTACGAGTTTACAAAGGTGGATCTTGGAAGGATAGAGCTTATTGGATTGATCCAGCGCAACGTCGTTATTTCCCACAAGATATGGCCACAGACTATATTGGCTTTAGATGTGCCATGTCAAGAGTTGGTTCAAAATCTAAAAAGTCGAATAAATCAAGACACTAATTTTTATTAATATTTAAATTTTAAAAGTCCTAACACTGAGTTAGGACTTTTTTATTACTTTTATTTATGATTATAGAAGAACTTTATCAGAGATTTCAAAAATGTACCGTCGTATGTACGGATACTCGAAAAATTGAAAAGGACTGTCTTTTTTTCGCATTGAAAGGTGAGAATTTTAATGGCAATGAATTCGCAAGTCGCGCCATAGCTTCTGGAGCGAAATACTGCGTTGTAGATGAAAAACAGGATGCAACAGACGAACGTTACATAGTTGTTGAAAATGCTCTTGAAGCTTTACAAAACCTTGCCACATTTCACAGAAACCAATTACAGATTCCCATTATAGCGCTAACTGGTAGTAATGGAAAAACAACTACCAAAGAATTAATTAATGCCGTAATGTCCAAAAAATACAAGACTACGGCAACACAAGGTAACTTAAACAATCATATTGGCGTTCCCTTGACTTTATTACAAATGAACCAGCATACAGAAATTGGTATTGTGGAAATGGGAGCTAATCATCCCAAAGAAATTGGCTTATTATGTGAGATTGCCCAACCAGATTATGGCCTGATCACTAATTTTGGTAAAGCACATCTTGAGGGTTTTGGCAGTTTGAAAGGCGTGATCAAAGCAAAATCAGAGTTGTATGATTATTTGATGGCACATGATAAAACCATCTTCGTCAACGAAAATGACCCGATACAGGTCAGCCAGACTTTGAACTCTAAAAAGGTTTATAAATTTGGAGTACTTACATCTTCAGATACGGTTTTGGAACTGACGGAAACCCAACCTTATGTTACCCTAAAATACAACGATTCCATCATCAAGAGTCAACTTACGGGAGCTTACAACTTTAACAACATTGCGGTAGCCATTGCGGTTGGGTCTTACTTTAAAGTTGATCCTAAAGATATTGTATTTGCCATTGAAGATTATACACCAACTAATAATCGATCACAGATATTAGAAAAGGGCAGCAATACTATAATTATGGATGCCTATAATGCTAATCCAACAAGTATGTTGGCGGCTTTAGAAAATTTCAAACAATTACACCAACAGCATAAAATAATTTTTATTGGAGATATGTTTGAATTGGGTCAAACTGCGGAAAGTGAACATCAAAGTATCGTAGATTATCTCGAGAAAAATGATTTAGGAAAAATCTATCTGATCGGAAAAAACTTTTTCAAAACGAGAGTCGATTTTTCAAATATCGAAAAATTTGAAACTTTTGATGATCTAAAATTAAATCTTCAGAACCATCCGATCAAAGATTCATTTATATTGATTAAAGGATCTCGTGGCATGGCTTTAGAGCGGATTTTAGAGCTTTTTTAATTTTAAAATCGATATCTGAATTGATTATAACAAACCTTTCGGGAAATCGTGAGGTTCATTTTTAAACACATCTCCCTACTCATTCGATTTTTTGATAATTGCTTTAAGCCGTTCTTTCCGAAGCACTTTTTCAGCTTTTTGTTTATTGATCTTTCTGTCGAGAAGCTTAGTGTGTTTGGCCTTGTTTTTAGTGTTTTTCTGGCCTTTAGGTTTTGCCATGATGATGTATTTTAGAGGATCTCATTCTTATTTTTCAATTTTGGGACTTTGGTTTTCGTTATAATTTGATTTTTCAGTCCATTGTTGATGATTTCCACCAACAGTTTTAATTAAATCCTGAAATTACAAAATGTTAGGGCTGGGCCGGTTATTATTTATTCAAACGTAATAGGCTGGCGACTTGTCATAAACTATAATTTACTTACTAATATTAACTGCGCTTTTCCAGATCAAGCGAATTCTGCAAAACTTCAGGTCTTACGTTTTGGATGATTGTAGAATTTAAACATTCGGATTAACTGCGTTGATCCAGTTCAAAGCCAATTCTGCAGATAGAATCCCATGCGCTTAGCAGCGCATTGTGAATTTTTGTTTCCTGCAAACCTTTGAGTCTTACGTTCTGGATGTTAATAGATTTTAAACATTTGGATTAACTGCGTTGATCCAGATCAAAGCCAATTCTGCAAATAGAATCCCATGCGCTTAGCAGCGCATTATGGATTTTTGTTTCCTGCAAACCTTGGGTCAACACAAAAAGTTGTGGAGTAACTAAAATTAAAAGAACTTTGGAGCAAAAATTTCTATGTCCTCTGATTCACTTTTATCTATTGCCAATCTATTACTTCCAGAAGTGCTTGTAAGCTATTTTGATCTCAAAAAAC
>JBBSRC010000092.1:0-14839 GCA_038243395.1 Flavobacteriales bacterium
TCAACAATCTTGAGGCCATAATTCAAGATATTGACCAAGTGCTTATTATGTCTGTAAATCCTGGCTTCGGGGGACAGAAATTCATCGAACATACGTACCGAAAAATAGAACTTACGCGCAATTTAATTGAGAAAACTGGTGCCGCTACAAAAATTGAAGTTGACGGAGGTGTGAATTTAACCAATGCTTCAAAGCTTCTGGCTGCCGGAGCGCATATCTTGGTAGCGGGTAGCTTTGTTTTTGGTTCGGATAATCCTAGGGAAACTATTAGCGCTCTCAAAGGAATTTCTTTTTTATAATAAAATCCATAATGGTCTCCCTTTTTTTAACGGCCATGTTTTTTGAACTATTAAAGCATCACGACTATTAAGTGCTGAGACATTTTGATCATATGCTTGATTCCTAACTTCCTAAATTTATTTTCACAAGCTATATTTTTCCAATAATTGCATTGATGACTAAGAGTGGGAATCTTATAAAAGATAATTCGAATCTTATAAACAGTTCAGGAATCTGAAGGTTATCTTTATAACCATACTTCTCAAATCCCAACGAGCTTTGTACCATCGCGCTATTTGCAATCATTCATTTCGCGTGAGCTGGAGAATATTCTGGAAAAATAGAAAAGTCTAATTCCTTACCGGATTAATAAATATGATTTAAATTAAATATAAACTATTAATTAAAAAATAAAATAAAATGCAAAATAGAGATAAGAATTTCGACAACAAAAAACCATCAGATAAAAAAGAAAATGATTCTGAGAAAGGAAAAGATGAAGCTGAAAAAAAAGGCTTTCCGGGTTACCCACATTACCCAGCATCCGAAGACATCTATAACCGAGAAAAAGAAACGGATTTAAATCCTGACGACCTGACTAAAAAGAAAACTCAAGATAATAAGCCCGGAAAACGAAATGAAAAATATTTTAGTGAGGATATAACAGGCGAAGATCTCGATAATCCAGGTTCCAAAGCTGACGAAGCTAAAAGTAATGCGGGAAGTGAAGATGAAGAAAACAACCATTACAATTTAGGTGGTGACAATCGTAAGGATCTTGAAGATGACAAGGGTTAATCAAAAATAAAAAGCGTCTAATTTTGGATTAACTGAAAGTTGATACTACATTTTCCTACAGCTAAAAAAGCTGTTCATTACCCTGAAGATAGATGCTACTCTTTAGTAAGTAAACCTTATATAAAATTTTTACTCGAGGTATTCTGATTGACGTAATCCGATTATCGTAGTTTCATTATCTGTTGTGGTTTTGCCAATATCACAATAATCAGAGTAACCGTTTGAAGTGTTTCCCGCATGGGAATCCTATAAATTATCATTTAGGTTTTGTAATCACTTCTATAAATTAAATACTACCTTTAAGACTATCTCTTCAGGATTATCTAGCGCTCTGTATAAGAATGTTTGGAAGTGTGCGGATATCTTCTAGAAAACCGAGGTTTTAATTAAAAACTCAGTAGAGAAATCGTCACTTTTAAATCTCAGAATCGCGAATCAAAAAATGTCAAAAAACCCTAAAATAGTTATTATCGGTGCCGGTTTTGGAGGTATCGAATTAGTTAAGAATTTGCATAAACAACCGGTTGATGTGTTTTTGATCGATCGAAATAACTATCACAACTTTCAACCATTAATGTACCAAGTAGCCACAGGAGGGCTAGAACCGGCAAGCATTGCCTATCCGGTACGTCGGATTTTCAGAAAGTTTGACAATGTCGATTTTCGAATGGCTGAAGTGTGTGAAATTTATACCGATAATCAAAAAATTTTAACTTCTATAGGATGGATTAAATATGATTATTTGGTAATTGCCTCGGGCAGCACCACCAATTTTCACAATTTTGAATCGGTTAAGGACAAATTACTGACTTTAAAATCAGTCCCTGATGCGTTGACCTTGCGAAATAGTATTTTCCGGAATTTGGAAAGGGCTATGGCCGAAAACAGAAAAAAACCGCTTGAGGAAATTATAAACATCGCCATCGTCGGAGGTGGCCCAGCTGGTCTGGAGTTGGCGGGTGCTTTGGCTGAGATGAAAACGTTTGTTATTCCCAAAGAGTTTCCTGATTTAGAACTTTCTAAAATGAGTATTAACTTATATCAATCAGGTCCCGAACTCTTAGGATCCATGTCAGAAGAGGCTTCGGATAAAAGTTTGGAATACCTCATAGAATTAGGAGTTAATGTATTTCTAAACTCACGAGTAAAGAGTTATGATGGCAGCAGCATTGAGCTTGAAGATGGAAGTCGTTTTATAACCAATACAGTCATCTGGACTGCAGGAGTAAAAGGTGCAACGATCGAAGGATTTCCCGAATTCAACATCCTAAGTGGCAATCGGATTGCAGTCAATGAATTTAACCAAGTTATGGGTTATAAAAATGTTTTTGCCATTGGTGATGTGGCCTCTCATGTTACCTCTGAAGAACCGAAGGGATTGCCCATGCTGGCTCCAGTAGCGAAACATCAAGGCCGTCTCGTCGCGAAGAATATTTTAAGATTACTTAAAAACAAACCGATGGAACCGTTTGAATACCATAACAGAGGCGTCATGGCGACAATTGGAAGAAACAAAGCGGTAGTCGATCTACCACATTACAAATTTCAAGGCATTTTTGCTTGGTTTGTTTGGATGTTTATCCATATTTTCTCTTTGGTAGGGTTTCGTAATAAAATAGTAACGTTCATTGAATGGGCTGCGAATTATCTCAATTATGACCGCCCTTTGGGCTTAATTTTAAACTCCGCAGAAGTCGATGAAAAGAAATTGGAACAAGAAAAAATGAAAGAACAAGTAGGAGATTATGGAAACTAAAAATTTAATTCAAAAAAGTATTGACACCGTACGCGTATTATCAGCCGATGCGGTGCAAAAGGCAAACTCAGGACATCCGGGCACCCCGATGGCATTATCGCCTTTGGGCCATATTTTATGGTCGGAAATAATGCACTACAATCCAAAGAATCCCGAATGGGCAAATCGCGATCGGTTTGTACTGTCTTGCGGGCATGCCTGTATGTTGCAATACAGTTATTTGTATTTGACAGGATATAACGTCACGCTTGATGACATTAAAAATTTCCGACAACTGCATAGCATTACGGCAGGGCACCCGGAATACGATCTTATGCCAGGAATTGAAGTAACCACCGGCCCATTGGGACAAGGTTTTGCTAACGGGGTGGGAATGGCTATTGCTCAAAAATATATGGCAGCGCGATACAATCAACCTGATTTCAAGATTTTCGATTATAAAATATATGCCATCTGCAGTGACGGCGACCTTATGGAAGGGGTTACTGCCGAAGCGGCGTCTATGGCTGGCCATCTCGGTTTGGGAAATATGATTTACTTCTACGACAATAACAATATTACTATTGAAGGCGATACTGATCTGGCGTTTGATGAAGATGTTTCAAAAAGATTCGAAGCTTATGGCTGGCATGTTCAAAACTTACCAGACATAAACGACTTAGATGCACTCTCAACAGCGATTAATAATGCGCAAAATGAGATCAATCGCCCGTCACTTATTAGTATCCGCAGTGTTATTGGCTACGGAAGTCCTAATAAACACGATACTGCATCCGCACACGGCTCTCCGTTAGGAGAAGATGAAGTGCGCTTAGTTAAAGAAAACTTTGGCTTCGATCCCGACAAAAGTTTTGTAGTGCCCGATGAGGTTTTGGATTTTTATCACACCGCCGGAAGGAAAAGTGCTAAAAACGAAGAAGATTGGAACGAATTGTATAACCAATACAAGCAACGCCATCCAGAACTTGCAAAAGAATATGAGACTATAACCTCAGGAAAATTACCAGAGGATTGGGAGAAAAATCTGCCAGTATTTGAATCTGGTTCTGAAATGGCCACCCGGAAGGCTTCTGGGAAAACTTTAAATGCCATTGCTGAATATTTTCCCCAATTGATTGGAGGTTCAGCGGATCTTGCCCCATCAACAGATACAAATCTCGACGCTTACAAATCCTTTTCATCCAAGCATCCTGACGGTCGAAACTTCCACTTCGGAATCCGCGAGCATGCCATGGGAGCAGTAATCAACGGGATGGCCCTCAGCAACTATTTAATTCCTTATGGTGCCACATTTTTGATATTTTCCGATTATATGCGTCCACCCTTGCGACTCGCCGCGATTATGAACATCCGTCCAATTATGGTGTATACTCATGATAGCATTGGCCTTGGCGAAGATGGTACCACCCACCAGCCTGTCGAACAATTGATTGGATTGCGTACAGTACCAAATATGACCGTAATCAGACCGGCAGATGCGAATGAAACTGCGCACGCCTGGCGTGTAGCCATCACACATACAGATGGACCAGTAGCCATCGTTTTGACCCGTCAGGGAATTCCAATTATAGATCAAAATAAATATGCCAAAGCAGATAATCTTGAAAAAGGTGCTTACATTCTTTCTGATACAGATGGCAGTCCAGATATTATATTAATTGCCACCGGTTCAGAAGTTCATTTGATAATGGCAGCTCAAGAAGAATTAAATAAAAACGGCATTCAGGCACGGGTAATAAGCATGCCGTCATGGAGTCTTTTTGATAAGCAGGATGCTGCCTATCGTGAAAAAGTCTTACCAAAAGGCATTCGGAAACGTCTTGCGGTAGAAGCTGGCTCCCCAGTAGGATGGATGAAATATACTACCGACGATGGGGACGTGATTGGTATCGATAAGTTCGGCGAATCAGCACCTGGAGAAGAAGTCTTGAAAGAATATGGTTTTTCTGTAGAAAACGTGGTAAACAGAGCAAAGGCTTTACTTTCCAGAGTAGAGTAAAATTCGCTTTACGCAATTCGCATAAAATCTTTGCGTGATTAAGATTAAAATTTAATAGGCTTATGTCCTATAAAAAAAATGCAAAAAGAACGCATCAAAAAAATAGGAATTTGCGCCGATCATGGAGGTTTTGAACTTAAAGAAAGAATAAAATCTTTTTTGATTAAAAATCATTATGAAGCCGTCGATTTTGGTGCAAATAAACTAGATGAATCTGACGATTATCCGGATTACGTTATTCCATTAGCGAAAGCAGTGGCATCCGGCGAAGTGTTCCGTGGGATTGCGATTTGTGGAAGTGGCGTCGGAGCGTGTATTGCGGCCAATAAAGTGTCAGGTGTAAGGGCAGCGTTGATTAATGAACATTTTTCTGCACATCAAGGCGTGGAAGATGATGACATGAATCTCATTTGCCTTGGTGGTCGGATTATAGGATATGCCAGCGCGGAAGAACTGGTACTTGCTTTTCTGCAGGCGAAGTTTATAGGTGCTGAAAGACACATCCGACGATTGCGGAAAATACAGGAGCTGGAAGGGAAATAGAATTAAGAATTAAGAAAAATTTTGAAATCGAAGAAGTAATTAATACAGCGGAATAATTCAATTATTTTTTTCAGTTGTAAATCTTTCGTCCAATTAGCTAGGTCATCTTCAGGTTTCTAAACAGATAAATAAAATAAAACACACACATTATGAACCCATTAAATAAAATACAAAAACAAGGTCAAAGTATTTGGCTCGATTTACTTGACCGCGAAATTATGAGCTCAGGCAAATTGCAAAGTCTGATCGACAATGACGATTTAGGTGGTCTAACCTCCAATCCTTCGATTTTTGAAAAAGCGATTAGCGGTAGTTCAGATTACAATGATGATATCGCCAAGCTTTCAAAAAACGAAGATGACAATGCGGTCATTTTTTTCGATATGGCCATAAAAGACATTCAAAGAGCAGCCGATATCTTTAAGCCAGTTTTTGATAAAACCAATGGAAAAGACGGATTTGTGAGCTTGGAGGTGTCCCCTCTTCTGGCTCGAAATACGGAAGCAACCATTGAACAGGCTCGGGAACTTTGGGAAAAAGTTGATCGCCAGAATGTGATGATAAAAATTCCCGGTACCAAAGAAGGCCTGCCTGCCATTCGAAAATGCCTTAGTGAAGGGATTAACATCAACGTTACCTTGCTTTTTGGCCTGCCTCGCTACCGCGAAATAACCGAAGCATTTATGGGTGGACTTGAAGATCGACTCAGTGAAGGTAAATCCATAAAAGATGTGGCTTCCGTGGCAAGTTTCTTTCTCAGTCGCATCGACGTTATGGTCGATCCCATGTTGAAGAAAAAAGGTGCGGAAGACCTTGTAGGGGAAGTGGCCATCGCGTCCGCGAAAAAAGCATATCAAATTTATCTCGAAATGATTGGCAGCGATCGGTTTAAAAAACTAGAAGAAAAGGGCGCGCAACGCCAAAGAGTGCTTTGGGCAAGTACAAGTGCAAAAGATCCTGCATTCAGCGATGTCAAATATGTGGAACCCTTAATAGGTAAAGAAACTATAAATACCTTGCCAATGGAAACTATTGACGCTTTTAGAGACCATGGCAAAGCTGCAGAAACGATTACCAATAACATCGATCAAGCCAATAAAATAATGGATGATTTGAAAGCCAAAGATATTGATATTGACAAAATAACCCATAACTTGGAAGACGAAGGGATTGAAAAATTCAACAGTGCGTACGATAAGTTGCTAAAAAGTATTGAAGATCAGAAACATAATAAAAGATCAGAATAATGCCTGATTTTGATGTATCGAAAATAAAAGTCGTGTTTATTGACATTGGTGGCGTTCTGCTAACCAATGGCTGGGGGCATGAATCACGTCAAGAGGCGGCGAAGACTTTCGGTTTTGATTATGAAGAGATGGACATCTTGCACAATTTTATTTACAATGTTTTTGAAATTGGTAGTATTTCTTTGGATGAATACTTAGATACCGTAGTGTTTCATTGCCCAAGAGATTTTACGAAAGCTCAAGTTAAAGATTTTATGTACGCTCAATCCATCGAATTACCACAGATGCTATCATGGCTTAAATCCTGGAAACAACAAACAGAATTGCCGGTATTTGCGTTAAATAATGAAAGTCGAGAGCTCAATGATTACCGCATTGACACTTTTGGTCTGCACCACTTATTTGATGGGTTTTTCTCCTCATGTTATATGAAGATGCGAAAACCTGATCCAAGAATTTTTAAAGGCGCTTTAGAAATCGCACGAGTCAAGCCCGAAGAATGTGTCTATTTTGACGATCGTCTTATGTTAGCCAATGCCGCTAAAGATCTAGGCATGAATAGTATTCATCATCATGAATTTGAACCTACTAAAAATATTCTTGAAAATTTTATAAGAAATTAAAAGTATCATGAAACGAGCATGACAAAAACTATAACACTCATGGGAATGATTAATAGCGAACAGCATGTGACCATTGAGAAAAAATAAAGATAAACACATGACAAACGAAAATAGAAAACAAAGTGACTTCGGAATGATCGGTCTGGGAACTATGGGTTCCAATCTTTTATTAAATATTGCTGACCATGGTTTTACCTGCTCGGGATTTGATATCGATTCTCAAAAAGCTGAAATTCTAGATAAATTAAATCCGAATAGTATACATGGGTTTTCAGACATGAATTCATTTTCTGAAAGTCTTATAAGTCCAAAAATAATTATGCTGCTTGTTCCAGCAGGTAAGATTGTAGATAACGTAATTGATCAATTAATCCAAGTTTTAGATAAAGGAGACATTATTATAGATGGAGGAAATTCACACTTCATTGACACCGAACGTCGATTTAAAGATTTAGAAAGTAAAGGATTCCATTTCATTGGTATGGGAGTTTCCGGTGGAGAAGAAGGCGCACGAAAAGGACCAAGCATGATGCCTGGTGGCGATATGCAAGCTTATCAAATGGTCCAACCCATCCTCGAAAAAATCGCCGCTAATGTGAATGGCGAACCTACCGTTGCCTATATGGGTGAACGTTCGGCGGGGCATTTTGTAAAAATGGTTCACAATGGCATTGAGTATGCTTTAATGCAATTGATTTCAGAAACTTATGAGGTTTTAAAAAATGGTCTAAAACTCACGGATAACGAAATTCACGACGTATTTAAACAATGGAATGAAGGCCGTTTAAAATCCTATTTAATAGAAATAACCAGGGATATTTTTGCCTTCAACAATGAGGAATCAACCCACCTCCTACTCAACGACATTAAAGATGAGGCCAAGGCTAAGGGAACTGGTAAATGGACTTCGCAGGCCGCGATGGATCTCGTGATTCCTGTGCCGATAATTGACATTGCAGTGTCTATGCGAGATCTTTCTAAATATAAAGATCTCCGCGTAAAAGCTTCAACACTCTATTCGGAGTCTAAAGAGTCGGAATATGATAACAAAAATGACGACTATATCGCTAAATTAGAGCAAGCTTTTTATTTTTCAATGGTTTCTACATATGCACAGGGCATGCACTTGCTTTACGGAGCCAATGAGGTTTATGACTATAAGCTCAACCTTCATCTGATTGCCAAAATCTGGCGTGGCGGTTGCATTATCCGTTCAGAATTTCTTGAAGATATTTATGCTGCTTATAAAAGTGATTCGAAATTGAAACATTTGTTTTTGGACGATGACATCCACCAGCAACTAATAAAAAGTATTCCTGATATCCGGACCGTTGTTTCAGATGCCACCCGACATGGCATTGCTGTCCCAGCATTTTCGGTAGCCCTGAGTTATTTCGATAATTTCAGAAGTGCAGAAATGCCCGCCAACCTCATTCAGGCTCAACGCGACTTTTTTGGCTCACACACCTACGAACTTAAAGGCAAAGAAGGCACTTTTCATACCGAATGGGAAGAACCAAATAATTAAGAACAAACCATTTTATCAACTTAAAGATTTTAACACTTCCATCACATGGTAAAGACATCCAATAAAAAAGCAAATCCGACCATTTTCCTAATTTTTGGAGGAACGGGAGACCTGACCAAACGAAAAATAATGCCTGCCCTTTACAATCTTTTTTTAGATAACTGGTTACCTGAGAACTTCGCCATTATAGGATCTTCTTCTACAGAAATGAGCGACGAAAAGTACAAAAGTGAATTATTGTCTGCCGTGAATCAATTTTCTAGAACCGGCAAGACGAAAAAAGATGATTGGAGCAAATTCTCGTCACACATCACTTTTCAATCTGCCGACATTACGGATACTTCAGCTTTTAAACCGTTTGGTGCACTAATTGAAAGATACCAGAAGGAATGGGATGAGACGCCTTCCATCATCTATTATTGTGCTGTGGCTCCTCGTTTTTTCAGCATCATTGCAGAGAATATTTCCAAAGCCAAACTGGAAAATGATCTCAAAACTACACGAATTATTGTAGAAAAACCTTTTGGAAGTGACCTTGAATCGGCAAAAGAACTGAACAAGAAATTACTAAGCATATTTGACGAAACACAAATTTATCGTATCGATCATTATTTAGGCAAAGAAGTAGTTCAAAACGTGATGGCTTTACGATTTGCCAATGCGATAATGGAGCCACTATGGAACCGAAATCATGTGGAACATGTTCAGATTTCGGTAACGGAACAAATTGGCGTAGGCAGTCGTGGTAAATATTTTGACAACGCCGGAATATTGAGAGATATGATTCAAAATCATCTCTTGCAGTTGCTTTGTATCATTGCCATGGAACCCCCTATTAACTTCGATGCCGACGAAGTGCGCGACCGAAAAGTTGATGTACTTAAGGCGTTGCGGAAAATTTTACCTAATAAAATAGAAACTATGTCCGCTCGAGGTCAGTACAGCTCTGGCTGGATCGAAGGCAAAGAAGTGCTAGGCTACCGCCAGGAAAAAAATGTTGAGAAAGAATCAAATACCGATACCTACGCAGCGTTAAAACTTTATGTGGATAATTGGCGTTGGCAGGGCGTCCCGTTTTATTTGCGTACTGGCAAGCGACTTTCCAAAACAGCTTCTATCATTACCATTCAATTCAAAGAAGTACCCCACAATATTTTTATTTGCGAAGATTCGGGCATCCCAAAGCAAAATCGATTGGTTATTAGCATTCAACCTGATATGTCCATTCGATTTCAGTTGCAAAGTAAGATACCAGGACTGGAAATGAATTTAAACACAGTAGATATCGTTTTCGATTATTTCGGCAGTAAAAAATCAGATTCGCCTGAAGCGTATGAAACGCTTTTGTTAGATGCTATCACTGGTGATCAAACTTTATTTATGCGTGCTGACCAGGTAGAAGCGGCTTGGGAATGGATTACTCCGATTCTCAATTATTGGGAGAAAAATAAAGATCCTAACTTCCCGAATTATTCAGCCGATTCATGGGGACCTGAAAATGCTGAAGCGCTTATCGCTAAAGATGGCTATCACTGGTTTAACCTTCCCGAAAAAAACAAAAAAAATTAATGAAAGATTTAGAGATTTACAGAGACACTGATGATTTGATAAATGCTTTGGCGAAAGTCATATGCGAAATTTCAAAAGAGGCGATTGACGCACGAGGCCAATTCAATTTTGTGCTTTCGGGTGGAAGTTCTCCTCGAAAACTTTACGAACTATTAGCATCCAAACCCTTTAAAAACAAAATTGATTGGGACAATACCTATTTTTTCTTTGGCGATGAACGCTATGTTCCCGAGAATGATGAACAAAGAAATTCGTTGATGGCTAAAGAAAGTTTATTCGAACCTCTAAACATTAAAGAATCTCATATTTTTAAAATAGACACCACCGGTTCTCCAGAAGAAGCAGCTCAAAAATATGCGAAATCCATAGCAACGCATTTTCAAAAACAAACGGTCATTTTCGATTTTATTCTTTTGGGTCTTGGAGATAATTCGCATACTGCTTCTCTTTTCCCGAATACTGCCGTACTCACCGACACTGAGGCCACCATCAAATCAGTATTTGTGAAAGAAGTTGATATGTACCGGATTACAATGACTGCGCCGCTAATTAACCAAGCCAGGCACATCGCGTTTTTGGTTTTTGGAGAAGGAAAAGCGGAGGCTGTGTATCAAGTTTTACACAATAATGGAAATTCACCTTTGGATCATCCCGCAAAACTTATTCATCCCGAAAAGGGATGTTTGCATTGGTATTTAGATACGAATGCATTTATGGTTATTGAACAAAAAGATAATAATGTAATCTTTAAAAAAATTTAAATATGTTTCCAAAAATAGATCCGACAAAAACATCAGCCTGGAAAGCCCTAATTGCGCATCACACCGAAATGGAAAAAGTTCAGATGAAAGACCTTTTTAAAAAGGATTCAAAACGCTTTGAAAAGATGTCTATTGAATTTAATGACATTCTTTTTGACTATTCCAAAAACATCATTACTGATGGAACCTTTGAAAAACTTTTACAGCTGGCTGAAGATTGCAAATTGAAGACTGCAATGGAAGCTCTATTTGCTGGAGAAAAGATCAACGAGACTGAAAATCGAGCAGTAATGCACACTGCATTGCGAAGTTTTTCCGATAAATCTGTCACTATTGATGACGAGGATATTATGTCCGAAATTCGTGAAACTCGTCAAAAGATGAAAGCCTTTTGTGAAAAAATTCACAGCGGCGAATGGAAAGGTTATAGCGGAAAAAAAATCAAGAACATCGTAAACATAGGAATCGGTGGGAGTGATCTTGGTCCGGTAATGGTCACGGAAGCCCTCCGTCCCTATTGGATAGAAGGCATACAAGCACATTTTGTTTCCAATATTGATGGCAGTCAAATTGCGGAAACATTGAAAGATTTGGATCCAGAAGAAACACTATTTACCATTGCCTCTAAAACCTTCACGACTCAAGAAACCATGACCAATGCGCATACCGCTCGCGATTGGTTTTTGAAATCGGCCAAGGATGAAAAACAGGTTGCAAAACATTTTGTGGCACTTTCGACCAATGAAGAAGGTGTAGCAGACTTTGGTATCGATCCAGAAAACATGTTTGTGTTCTGGGATTGGGTTGGTGGTCGATATAGTCTTTGGAGTAGTATCGGACTTTCGATCGCTCTTACCATAGGTTATGATAATTTTGAAAAATTACTTAAAGGTGCAGAGTCCACCGATAGCCATTTCGAAACTGCAGACTTTAAAGAAAACATCCCGGTAATTATGGCTCTTGTGGGTATTTGGTACACCAATTTCTTCGGATCAGAAACTGAAGCCATCTTGCCATATGACCAATATATGCACCGATTTCCTGCTTATTTCCAACAGGGCAATATGGAAAGTAACGGTAAACATACCGACCGAAACGGAAATGATGTCACTTATAGCACTGGACCGGTTGTTTGGGGGGAACCTGGAACAAATGGGCAGCATGCTTTCTATCAACTTATTCATCAGGGTACGCATTTGATTCCATGCGATTTTATTGCGCCAGCCATTAGCCATAATCCCATTGGAAAACACCATCCAATCTTGATTTCCAATTTTTTCGCACAAACGGAAGCCTTAATGAATGGAAAAGACGCTGACCATGTAGCGGAAGAACTTAAAGATAAAGACATGGAAAAATCAGCAATGGAAAAATTAGTTCCTTTTAAAGTCTTTACAGGAAATAAACCTACCAATTCATTTTTAATTAAAAAAATCACGCCGTTTTCATTAGGAGCACTTATCGCTCTCTATGAACATAAAATTTTCGTGCAAGGCGTTATTTGGAATATTTTTAGTTTTGATCAATGGGGCGTGGAACTCGGGAAGCAATTGGCGCAACAAGTGCAACCTCAACTCGATAATGATGATCAAATCGAATCGCATGACGGCTCAACCAATGGATTAATAAATACTTATAAAAATTGGCGAGTGTAGTTTACGGTTAAATAATTAGCCTTAAATAAAAATTGAACCATTTAGAAGTTATGGAGCATTAAGGCTTAGCAAAACTTAATTCTCTTAATGCCTTCATAACTTGATGTTGAAAAAATATTTTTGAAAGAGATAATCCTTAGGTAGTTTGATTCATTCAGTGTTTATGAAACTAACTTTTACTCTTCAACTCCCATAGCCGCATAATACGCTGCTCCCATTAAAGGCGTTTTATCATTGAGCACTATTTTTACGGGGATTGATTTTAGTAAATTTTCCATTCGACCCAAATTGATAAAGTTTTTGTAAAACTCCTTTTTGTCAATCAAGCTGAGGATTTTTGGTGCAATGCCGCCACCAATATAAATTCCGCCCGTAGCTTTAGTCTTTAAAGCAAGTTGTGCGGACGCAGTACTCAAGTATTTTACAAAAAGTTGAATGGTTTCTACACAAATAGGATCGCTTTTTTCTTTGGCTGCGCTTGAAATTATCAGAGGTGCATCTCCTTTCAGCAGTTCTTTCGTGAGCCAATCGGGTTCTTTTTCATTTCTATAGTGTCTCAAAAATCGATAAATGTTATAGATACCCTGGCCGGAAACGAGTCTTTCCCAACTGATATGCTCATATTCCGTATTCAGAAAATTCCATAATTGAATATCAAGAAGATCCCTCGGACTGAAGCTACAATGCCCACCTTCAGTAGCATAGGGATGATAATGTGAACCATCCCAATACATTACCGCCTCTCCCAGGCCTGTGCCTGGGGCAATAATTGCAGCATTTCCCTTGTTTTTCTTACCTTTTGCAATAATTTTAAAGTCCTTTTCTTCAAGTGCCGAAAGCCCGTATGCATTGGCTTCCAGATCATTTATTAGCAGAATCCGCTTAATATTCAATTCTCGTTCTAACTTTTTTGCGTCTATTTCCCAAGCAAAGTTCACACCTTGAACCTTATCTCCATCTACCACTCCCGCAACCCCAAAACAAGCACAGTGAATACTTGACAGTTCATCTCCATGAAATTTAAGGATGGATTCAACAAAAGAATCGTGATCTGTGGTCGGATAGCGTTTACTTTTAATCGAAATCAATCTGCCATCTACAATTTGAAATAGGGCAAGATCCGTTTTAGTTCCGCCAACATCAGCCGCCAAGACCAATCCTGAACTAGGTAAGTTTTTGCTTTTGGAAGGATAAACCATGGGTAAATTAACATCGGAAATATCGGGTAAGGAAATTACTTTGTACTTTTCCATTTAGGATTTAATTATAGTTATTGGGAGATATAAAATACTAATTACTGTTATTCACAAATCTAT
This sequence comes from Flavobacteriales bacterium, assembly GCA_038243395.1. GTDB lineage: Bacteria > Bacteroidota > Bacteroidia > Flavobacteriales > Flavobacteriaceae > Gelidibacter. Next base: position 14,075 of record JBBSRC010000092.1, read on the forward strand.
ATAAACATAACTAGATTCTGTCAAGGGAGAATTAAATTTATGCTTAAATCATTAAAAGGTAAACGGAATAATTAAGAGCATCACAATTTAATTTCCTCACCATCTTTGTCGAAAAAAGTAAATCATTGAGAAGATAGATTATTAAGAAGTTATGATACTTTTAGAGTGTAGTTAATATATTACCACTCAACATCCCTAAGCTGTTTATAGTTCAAAAGCAATTTTAGTTGGCAGGCAATTCGTCAGGTATTTGCATTTTCGCTACTCCAATGCGGTTATCCGCCATTCCGTAATACACATCAATTCCGTTGGGTTGTCCAATTTCATCGCGACGATCCGTTCCGGTTGGAAATACAACATTGCCAACAATCCCAATAGTTTCGGCATCTAATTCTGGAACTAACACCGGTTCTGCAGAACGATAAATAATTTTTTGAGGTTCTTTTTCTGACAAGATCATGACCCCAGCCGAATAGGTATACTTGGGTTGATCGTCGGTACAATCCTTGTGTTTTTTTACGCCGTGATAAACCAGTAACCACCTGTGCTTTGTCAAAAAAGGTGGAGCGCCACCACCAATTTTCAAATTTTCCCATGGATGAATAGGGTGTGCCAGACAATAATGAGAGGTAAATTTAGCATTTTGCAAAGACGTATGTTTTCCTTCTCTTAAGTTCAAATAGGAGATCCAGATACTTTCTTTAGGTTCATCGATATCACGATTTTCGCCAAGCTTAACCGTTTCTTCAGGTATGGTTTCGGGAA
>JBBSRC010000093.1:0-14774 GCA_038243395.1 Flavobacteriales bacterium
AATCTTCAAGGGTAAATGCGTTGGATCAGACATTAAATTAAAATCTGTATACTAAAGAAGTCTGAGTGATTAGCTCAGACTTTTTTAGTTCTTGGATTAGTAAATACTTAAAATATCGGTCAAAATTTCTAAGCGTTTATTACTACCAAATTAGATATCCCAAGTTCGAATTTCCTTTTCTACCTCTGTAACACTCTTATTAGTTCTGCGAGCAACGCTTGCGATCATATGATCAAATTCCCCCGATTTAAAATCTATATCCTCATCGGTAATGGTGGGATTCTTTTTACGATAATCTGCTTGAATATTGCTCCATCTGCCTTCTAAACTATCATCTGAACTGTCCAGTTTACTATCTTTAGTGTACCCGTGATGTTTGTTGTTTTCTTTGTCTAAACTCATGATTCTTCGTTTTAAAATTTTTGTATTCCTAATATATTATTATAAATTAACACCCATTGTCTTATTAGATACGATTTTTGACTGAATTGCAAAAACGCCAAAACGTGTTACTCTAATTTAGTCAAGCGTATAAATACAATCGACATATATTAGTAAATAAAAGTTGTTGTTTTAACCTGCTGTTTCATATCCAGCTTCTAATTAGATTCCAACACATCAATTAACGCTACAGCAGTTGGCCCTGCGGACAGCGGGTTTTGTCCAGTAATCAGTAATCCATCCGATTCCACGTGAGATACGAAAGGAGTGAGCGCTTTATGATAATCTGCACCAAATGCTTTTAATTTATCTTCTAAATTGTAGGGAATATTATTAGACCGCAAAGCCAATACTTCTTCAGCATTAGAGAAACCGGTTACTTTTCTACCTTTTAAAAAAGAAGGGTCTGATTCCGCTACTTTTAACAAGGCTGCAGGTCCATGGCAAACTGCTGCCACTGGTTTATTTTGATCTAGGAACTCCACAATCAGTTGCGCACTGGTTTCGCTGCTGGCCAAATCAAACATGGGACCGTGGCCCCCAGGATAAAATACCGCATCATAATCTGAAGCAGTTACATCCGACAACTTAAGCGTGTGTTTCAAAGCGTGCTGTGCGAAGTCATCCTTCATAAACCGACGGTTAGACCCCGTTAGGTTTTCGGTTATTTTACTCATGGGATCGATGGGTGGACTACCACCTTTCGGACTCGCCAAGACGACCGTATAATTTCTGTCTTTAAACTCATAATAAGGATCCGAAAATTCTCCTATCCATAAGCCAGTTGTGTTATCTGTGTTAAGCATCTCTTGATGAGAAGTCATGACCATTAAAATTTTTTTCATCGCATTATGTTTTTAGGTATTGAACATTAAACTTTCAACATATTTTACGCCGCTCTTTATCTCATTTATTTAGATTTCTGGACTAACCTTAATGCATCATTAATCTCAATAATTCGAGTTTAAAGACATTGTAATTCTTGTAAACTCCTAAATTAATATCAAGATTTACCAAAATCCGCTCATTCCCCCTCCTAAATACCTCAAGACATTATGCAAATTCCGACCATGAACTATTAGACGAATAATCTTCAATCACTTTTACCGAGTTATCGAAATGGAAAGCACTGAATAGACCTGAAATTTCCTGTTGCACCATGATAATGCAATTATCAATGAGATCTTGTCTAAATCCTTTATTCTGAAGTTCCAACACATAGCCGACATTAACTATTCTGGCGATAATCTTACCTAAATCAACTAGTTTCCGTTGAGTGAGGTTGCTGGACAGATTGAAATTAAGATCTTTTTTGAAATACTCACAAGCTTCGGCAGTAACGTCTAAGGTTTTAAGATATTCCCACAAATTTGATATCTTACTCTTTTTCATGGCGCGCGTAATAATTTCAGAAATTTGAGAATATAGCATCTCGTTAGAGCCTTCAAATATTTGAAAAGGTCGACTATCCATAATTCCCCGTCCACCAATATGGCTTATTCTATATCCATTAGCACCAGAAAGTTGGGTCAAAAGTTGAGCAGATTCCTGCATCAAATCTGTAACTACTGTTTTCATACTATTGGCTTCCAATCCGTTGGTGGCCAAATTATATTCAATACCACTAATCTGGGTGCTTCTTAAACACATGGCTGAACTTATGGTAAACGCCGACTGGATTCTGGCTAACTGGAATTGTACTTGATCCAGAGCTAATAAATTACTGCCACCAACAATCCTGTTTTTACAATGCTGCGTTGCTTCATCCAACATTCTTTTGATAAATCCCATTCCCATTCCAGGAAATTGTAATCTACTTCTATGTAAAATATCCAGCATCATTTTAATCCCGGTGGTTTCAGGAATCAATCTCTGATTTTTTGGAATTTCAAGATCTAAAGTATTTAAACCATAGGGAATCATATAAAGACCCGCATTATCGTAAATTTCTTCAACAACAATATGCTGTTTTTCTATTGAATTATCTGCAATAAAAAAATCGACATCACGCGAAAGATCTCCATTATCCATCATTTTCCTAGCGGCAATCAACCAATAATCTGCCATTCCTGTGAGACCCTGCCAGTGTTTTGAACCTTTAATGGCGTATCCCATTTCATTTTCTTGACTGAAGGTTTTCATATTTAGGGCATCGCTCCCATAATCAGGTTCAGTAATCATAAGACCACCCATATTTTGGTTTTTCAGAAAACGATTGAAAATATCAGGTTTCACTGATGCTTCAGCGTATTTCGCAATAGGCTCTAAAAACAAGGCGATATTAATTCCAAAAGTTAAAGAAAGCGAGAGCGATTCATAAGAGGCAGCGGATAGAATTTCGAGACATTCTTTAACGTGCCCGCCACGACCACCATATTCCGCAGGAATTGCTACAGACAACGGTTTTTTGGACATTATTTTTTCCAAGACCTCTGCCGGTAAGCCGCGCTCCAAACTTAATTGGTTAATATCGTTTTCGTCGTGAAATAAATGATGTAGCGTAGTTTTAAAATCTTTTATAAATTCTGAAAATTGTGTTTTTGTTTCCATAAAAAAATAGTTTAAGGAGAAATTTTTACCACTTTTTTAAATTCCTGGATCAAACTTGGAAAGAAGTTCTACGGTAATTGTCCGTTGAGAGTATAGTCTTTCACTTGGGTTCTAAAACTGATATTTGATGGTCGAATCTCCGATAACAAAAATATTAAATATTATTTGGAATGAGTATAAATAAATCTGTAATCTGCTTCTTTTTAAGTGTATTTTTAAAATAATAAAATAGAACGCATCACTTGAACCCAAGGTGGAGTATATCCCTCTGAATTATTACAATTAGTTCTTAATAAAAACGAAATCTATGAGCATTTTTTTTTGTAAAAAGTTTATTTAATGGTCCATCAACTTCGATAAAATTCAATTTTTTAATTTATAAAGAATTTGGGCTTCATTAACCTCTAAATAAATAAGACCTTCCGTAGAAGAGGACTATTCACAGAGTTAACTGCATTCTTTCGTGGTCAAATTATTTTGGATCCTTATACTTTTCGAACATACTACCAAAAGAAGATTTGATAAACATTTCAAAAGGAATTTCTTCTTGCTTGATAAACCCTTTATTTTTTAATTTTCCTTCAGAAACTAAATCGACCACTGTCGATATACTACAGGCGGTTGTCCAACTGATGGCGCGCCAGTCCTTATTGTCTAAAGTGATTTTTCGGTAGGATTCGCTAAATTCTTTTCTTCTTAATTGGCCATCCATAATACCTTCAACTGCAGCATAAACCAACACAATATCATCATCGACCAATGGCAAAGCATTTTTAAGAATTTTCTGAGCCAATTTCCTATCATCCTTTAAGAGGAGATCGTAAAGTAATAATTTCATCCCATCTCTATGTCCAGGATATCTTATGGTTTTATAATTCAAGGTATCTACTTTCCCGTCTAAAGTCTCGCACATCGTCCCCAAACCGCCTGAAGTTAAAAATGCTTCATACTGACGTCCATTAATATTGATCGCCTCGACATCGTCCAGTGAACTACGCGATTTTCGATCCCCATTGTGGATGACCTCAGCATCATTTAAATATTCGTTAATAACGCCTTCAGCACTCCAGGTAAAACTATAGCCCAATTGACCCATTGGATGCAATGGCAAAGCGCCTACTCTTAATTTAACCATTCGAATTTCAGAAAACTGACTGTACAGACCTGCACCCAGAATTCCAATAAAACCAGGAGCCAATCCACATTGTGGAGCCAAAACCGAGGTGCTGTTTTCGGCCATTTTTTGAATGGCATTTAAGGTAGGCACATCTTCCGTCAAATCGAAATAATGAATTCCCATATTCACTGCAATCTCGGCAATTTTGATATTGAGAAAATAAGGTAAACATGACACTACAGCGTCCTTATTATTTAAAAACTCACGGACATTGTTGTCATCAGAAACGTCGCCTTTTGTAATACTGAAAGAGAATTTGTCTGTAACATCAAATTGGTCCATTCCTCCCACTTCAAACTTGGAACTCAATAAGGTCGCAACAAGACTGCCCACTTTCCCTAAGCCTAAAACACCTATCTTTTTTATCATTAATAAAATATTAAATAAGATTAAAAGTTAATTTTTAAGAATAACTTAATAAAATAGCAAATTAAAAGAATTTATCCTTATAACCTTAACATTTAAATTTCTTTATTGCATTAACTCTAAAATAATATTTTATACATTCTAAATGGAAGCATCCATGACATCTCACTTTTTTTTGATAAATATTACCAGCACGATAAATTTTGAGCAATGGGTTTCGGTTTGAAGGGCTCTTTTTATCTAAATAGTTATGAGAATCATTCGTTTTTATTGAAGAATGATTTAATAATATAATCTAAAGTCTAGTAATTTACATAGACTAAAATGTTTTTGAAACATCATTTCTACGACTTCCTTCAGATCATCGTTTTCTTGGTACAGACTAAAAAAAACTCTGTCAATAGTACTTGTGCTAGAGACTTCGCTAAGGCCTGATCCGTAGCCAGAAATGGCTCGCGCCCCAGTGACGTCTAAAAAATACTGCGACTCCTCATCAGTGAGATCCAATACTTTTTGGTTAGCAAAATGGATCACTTTCCCAGTCATTTTACCTTCAAATAGCTCTGCTATTTCTTCAATACTATAATAATAATCATTCAAAAGAATGTTATTAGCTTCACCCGGCATAACCAGGTAAATAATTTCGTAATCCTTGAAGTTATGATCTTCATATAGTAAGATGTTCAAGCTCTCTTCTAACCCTTCAATAGTGTCACAAGCCTTGTAAATACTCGTAATATCCTGTTTCAATGCCATGTCCTCTAATATTTTTACAACTTCAGTAGTATTCGTATTATCTACATCTGGAATGGCTTCAAGGCAGAAGATAAATTTTTCATTCTCCATAAAAAGTCTGATTTCAATTGATTTGTATCCAACAAAATTCTTGATTTTGATTGTGTTTAACAAATCAATTGTAAAAACATTAAGAGTGGGAATTGTACTAAGTGTTATCAGGAGTGTTCCGAGAAAAGTAAGCGTTAATCAATAACTACAATTAAGCAAAATGAAATAGTGAAGAATTTTTGATCCATCACATAAAAGTAGTTTGACTTATGGGTGATAATTTAAATAAGGGCACTTCAAAGTAAGGTGCGCCTTTATTCTGTTTTATAGGAAATTTAAGAATTTCGGACCGTTTTATATAACCCAAAATGTAAATTTCATTCGGTTCAACAGTTTCGTTGTACTTTACACCAATATATATGTCTTTTGGCTTATCTCGGACATCGTGTATTTTTGGCATTAAATATTTAAAGTAATTTTTGGTGGCTGATTTGATCTCCACTTTTTTGGCGTTAATAATCATATCACAATCATCGACAACCCCAGAATCATCCAGACCTTTTGCAGATTTGGCAACTGAGAAATTTTGTTCAAACCATTTGCTTGCCAACATCTCACAAACGATGCCTCTCCAGGCTTCCACATCTGTATAACGCCAACTTCCTGCATCTATTTTTTTAAATGCTTCAATTTGGCGCTTCGCAAACTCTTTGTCGTATTCGGTTACTTTTAATGTTAACATAATCAGCGTTTTATGTCATTGTGATCCGATAAACATCTAAAGTAGTAAAAATAATGCAGTGACTGTTATTTTATAATAGGCTGAATCATAATTCTTTAAGGAACGAAAAAAAACTCAAGTAGTTAATGGTTTTTCTCTTGGTACAATTCCACCCGCAGATTTCTATTTGATCATAGACATCTAAAAGGAAATAATATGAAACTTAGATCACGGGACATCAACGGTTTCTATAAACAGATCTACTTTACCCTCATGATTTCGCCTTAAATCATCTCTTATCATACCAGTAGAAATACTCATTATTTTACCATTGTAACTTTCAAAAACAACGTGAGGATATCCTTTAGTATTTATTTTATTGAGCTGCTGCGTAGTTCTATTAAAAATCACAACTTCCTTTGCATGGGGACTGTCTTCATTGATAATCCATTTCGGATCATTGTTAGTTCCAAATATTCGAGTGCCATCTTTACTTATTCCTGAAGGGAAATTGGGATGCTGAAAAGACTGTAAAAGCGAGAAGTTAACCGTTGAATACAAACGATTTTCATCGAAATTAATAATGTACTTACCTGTAGGATTAAATTGTGTTTTATGGATGTCATATTCCATAATTGGCACCGCTACAGTTTGGGTAATGGTAAGCATGCCATTAGCATCTACAGTATACACCATACTGTTACGCTCATATCGATGACCTAAAATAAGTTGGTTATTTTCAATTTCAAAAACACTATAATTATACATGGGTTGATGCCCAGTAAAATGTGGTCTTTTATCTACTAGCGTTAAATTAAATTCATTTCTGGTATAGGTATAAATAAATTTTCGGTCAGTGAACACCCAAAAACCAGACGAGATGTAGATGAAATCGTCAAATCTAAGAGCATTCGAGGCCTCCAAATCGTATTTATGCGCTAAAGTGTTGGCATTGTAAACCTCCAGCTTCCCACCTTGCTCTAGCAGCAATTCCTTCCCATGATTTGATGTTATAATTTCCAGCGACAAATCTGTAGACATAAATGGCGATAAACTTGATATGGCCTCTGTCTCATTAGTCTCATAATTATACCTATGAATTTTAACTCCTTTTGAACCTTCCGTTTCCCATCCGTAGAAATATACTATGGGCTCATCTGGAGCTATGGCGTAGGAGAATAACTTGTAAATATCCAGAAGTTCAGCTCTCCTGTAGTCAACCTCCTTATAGGATGTAGATGTGGCAAAACTTTTATGTCCAAAAATATCGTAAACAAAAAGATTATAAATGGGGTTTTCGAGATAAGGCAGATTCTCATCCACAAAAGCTGTTTTTGAGATGTCTGTAATGTTTGCGATAACAACATCCTGTTGCCCAGGACCTATCGCATTCGAACGATAGTTGGAGTAGGAAATTTCATAATGCGAAAAGTATGGCATCGTGCTCTTTTCCCATTTTAAGGAAATGGTATTGTTTATAACTTCAGGTGGGCTTAAATTTACAGGTATTGCTTGTAAATTATAGGTGTTAAATCTTAATAACATGCTTTCGCCAAGCGTTCCAGTATTGATGGTTGTTTTTAGATAATAACAAAGATATTCTTCAACAAGTGGCGATAAGTCTGTGAACTCTGTAATTTGAGCATCGGTAATCGTTTTAATTAATACGGCATTTTCCTTGGTACAATTCTCGCCAGTGCTTCTATATATTTCGTAGCTCACAAACTCTTGAACCCCAAGATAGGGCTGCCAGGTATAACTGATCAGGTTTTGGTAATCCTCATCATAGTTTTGATTAAACGTATGAGTAATCAAATCAACTACCGGTGGCTCATAGCGCTTTGCATAAAGTGTTATGATATCCATTTTACCGTCCTCATCAACATCTATTCGGGCTTTAAAAGTGAGATCATTTTCACTCAAGTTAGTAATGACCCATTCATCAAACTGATTGTAGTCATCCCTAAAATTGATCACGCCGTTCTTTAATTCCCAATTTAAATTATTGACGTCATAATCGCATAAACTACTTTCAAGGATATATTCGGAATACTGACCGTTATCAGAAAAACTAAAAAAATCCCTCCCACAATTTTGATGGTTAGAAGGTACGTCTGCAGTATTACTTTCAAAACTGACTTTATGAATAGACCAAATCCCTTTTAAGGCATTTGCTGAAGCCGAAGTATTGGCGCCATCATAAAAATTTGAACCAGAAGAAGCATCGTCATCCTTTTCACAAGATACTAAAAGACAAAACGCGATCCCTATAAACCGAAAGTACCTCATTGACATCATAAGCCAAGAAATTATTTTCAATAAATATAGGATTTTTTAAGCTGCAGAAATTAAAATGTTGTCTTCGTGTTGAGCTACAATTCGAGAGAGAACAGACTCACATCTTTGACGAAGATTTTAGTCTAAAGAAAGGAAAATGCTAATGTTGAAAAGTTAAGAATTAAGATTGCACGCGTGAGGACGCAGGACGATTTCTATTAATTACAACAAATTATTACTAAAACAATGAACGTACTAGGACTAATCTTATGAATTATGTTTATCAACCTCTGTTTTGGCTTCAGGTCCATTTGGCTTAAATGTGTTGTAAAGATTAAGTAGACATCAAATTAAATGAGAGCTTAATACCTTCTATAATCATACCTGTACCTATGATCGCAATGATTAATCCCATTATTTTTCCAATTACGGCAATCACATTATAACCTACCAATTTCACAATATATTTACTCAATCTAAAAGTGAAATATGTGATTAAACTCATGGATCCAAAGATAGCGATTACCAAAAACACCTGAATCGGTTTGACATTGGCGACAAAATTCATCGCGGTAACAATGGTTCCAGGGCCGGCTAAAATTGGAATAGCTAATGGCGAAACGGCAATATTTTCATCAATCTGAACTTTTTTAAGGCTCTTAATATTAGATTGCTTTGATTGCAGCATATCAAAACCAATATAAAATATAAGGATCCCTCCTGTAATTTTAAAAGCCGGGATACTGATATTGAATAATTCAAAAATATATTTCCCTAATAAAACAAAAACGAGTACAATCACAAATGCAATGATATTTGCTCTTGTATTGATATCCCTTTTTGTGGCATCATCTGCGCCTTGCGTTAAGGATAAAAAAACAGTCATGTTTGATATGGGGTTCGTTATAGCGAAAAACCCAGTAAATACTGTAATTGAAAAAGTAATTAAATTATCCATTTATATCAAAGATTTATTGTTGTAAGAAATTGAATTACTTTTTTAACTCAAAGTAATTTCGAGTCGTTTCGTTAGATACTTCCAAAGAGAACTCTGGATAAACAAAAGTACCACAAGCCATTTTTACCGCTCGAAAATTAGCCATAATTTTCGAAACTTTACAACGATCTTGAGTTTAAAAATTACTCATTAGGCGCATGGAATGGATATAATTTGGGCTGTAACTATCCTTTATATCCTGGTCAGTTAAGAACAGATCTTCGCGACTTTCAGAGAAGTCTTCCTTCTGCAGTGAAAAAGTTATAAAAATATTTAAAAGTCAAAACCATTTATACATTGTATTCAGAAGGTTATGTTTTTGGAAAACAATCAAATAGAAATAATATTAATCGCATATCATTGTAGTGTTTTAATTTCCAATACTATCACTATGATCATTTATTTCAACCGATATTGACATGAACGACTTCTGTTGTTGAATACAGTTAAATACTTTATATTGCCTGATAAGATAAGCCTAATGGGACATGCTAGTTTCAATCGTGCCTTTATTTCAAGCAACGTCATCCAAGGATTTTATTAATCTATTTATCGGGATGTTGTTTATTATCCTTGGGATTTGTCTAATTGTATTCTATTAATAATTATAAAGGAAAAAGCAAACTGGTGGCTTATAATTTAAATTTCAGACTGCTGGGATTGGGGCAATAATGATTGGAACAAGTTTAATAATAAAAGAACTTTGGAATTAACGAGTGAAATTTAAAACAGACAAGATCATCATGTTTCATAAATAATTGTTAAAAAGCGTTTTACATTTTAATAGTTCGTAAAATTCCAAACAACCGCTCATCTCCAACAACCTTTATCATTATTACAAGCAAGAACCTCGAAATATAAAACTATCTCATAAATGACAATTAATGTAAAACAAATAGCCAAACTTTCAGGGCATGACGGCTCAGTATATGCTTTAAATAAAGGCACCGCTGAACACCTTATTTTCTCTGGTAGTGGGGATAAATTAATTGCTGAATGGAATTTAAAAACCTTGAAATCTATAAAAGTCGTAGCTAATTTCTCTGCTGCGCTGTATTCTATTTGTCACATTCCCGAAAAACAATTATTACTGGTAGGCACTTCAAATGGCCATGTTCACGTATTCGATTTAGAAAAAAATGAAGAAATTAAAGTCCTTGTAAATCATTCATCTGAGATCTTTAATATCAGATATTCTATTGAAACCAATTGCATTTATACGTCTGGAGGCGACGGGAATCTTGTAGTTTATTCACTCGACACTTTGGCCTTAATCAAGATTATAAAACTTAGCGATGAAAAAGTACGACATCTTGACTTTAATTATATGACTTCAGAAATAGCTGTTGCCACAGGAGATGGCAACATTCGTATTTTGACCCTCAATACATTGTTGGAAAAGCAGGTTTTTGTTGGACATCAGCTTTCATCTAATGTTGTGCGGTTCAGTCCGGACGGGAAATTCCTTTTAACGGGTGGAAGAGATGGTCATTTGAACATCTGGAAAGTTGGAGACTACGAAATATTAAAATCAATTCCTGCCCATGAATGGGCGATTTATGACATTGCATACAGACCCAATTCAAAATTAATTGCGACGGCCAGTCGTGACAAAACAATAAAAATTTGGGATTCCGAAACCTTTCAATTATTAGAAGTGATTAATAAAGAAAACTACGAGGGACATTCCTTTTCCGTAAATACATTAATTTGGAGCACCTATAATAATTATCTGATCTCGGCAGGAGACGATAGAACAATTATAATATGGGAAATTGATCAATCGGATTGATTCTATCCTCTCCTCGCCGACTTCGACAAATACACACGTAACAATGACTTTAAAAAGGGATAGATTGGAATAAATAAATATGATATTTAATTTAGATAATTGTTTACACTAAACTTAATTTCAGATTTAAAAAACGGAGTTAGACAGTTCGTGAAATACATCCGTCCTGAAAAAAAACTATCAGAAAACCTGACCACAATTAATTTAAATAAAATAAACTTGGAAACAGGTAGCAACTGAGTTTCTTTACCATATCAATTCGATTCTAAAATTTAAAAGGAAATTTGCCAATGAGTTCTCTTGAAGTAGTACACGAAAACAACGATTATTTAGTCGTCAACAAACAGGCCGGACTTATTAGCGAAAAAAGTCCTTATGAGAATGACACGGTAGAGGATCAAGTTTTGGAACACCTATTAAAAAACACTCGGAAACCCTATATTGGCGTAGCACATCGATTAGATCGCGTGACCAGCGGACTATTGATTTTCGCCAAGAAAAAAAGCATATTAGTAGAATTAAATAATCTCTTCAGTAGCCGCAAAGTCCAAAAAACCTATTTAGCAATTGTTGTAAATAAGCCACCAAAGAATAAAGGAACTTTAATTAATTTTCTTGTGAAAAATAATATAGAGAAAAGAGCAGATATCGTTCCTTCAAAATTAAAAGACGCACAAGACTGTCGCCTTTCCTATCAAGTTATTGATCAAAACGAATATGGCTACCTCTTGGAAGTAAAACCAACGACAGGTCGATTTCATCAAATCAGAGCTCAATTATCAAACATCGGACTTCCTATTATTGGGGACGAAAAATATGGTTCAGATCAACATTATTTACCGCTTTCTATTTGTCTACATGCTTGGAAATTAACCTATGAAATTTCAAGTTCTAAAGAAAAAATAACTTTTAAGGCGCCGATGCCGAAGAACAATTTTTGGACTTTTAAAACCGTCTAAACCTTGAATTTGGAACCAATTCAATGTACAAGCATTTCATGCCAAATTGAGATACATTTTAGTTGTTTTTAAAAATAAACTGAATGTATGTTGCATTCGTGGAATCTATAGTAAACAATTGATGTAGGTGTTTTTAACAGACGAATAAATTTGTGAAAATTCGTGTATTTCGTGTCAAAAACTGTTAAAATTTCAGCAAATAAAAGCTAACTAAATAAACCCCTTATCTGATTAAGGAATAAAAAATAAATTTTGATAACCTACGCGAGATTACTTTTTCCACACAACTAAACAAAAAGCCACTACACCATTTGAAATTTATCCTTAAATTTGAACTAATAATCTTTAAAATAAAATATCATGGCAAAAAGTCAAGACGCAAAGAAATCCGTTAAAAAAGAAGCTGCTAAAACTCCAAAAGAGAAAAAAGCAGAAAAAAGACTCAAGAAGTCTAAATAGGTAATCCACATTTTAAAAGCGCTACACGATCTTGTGTACTCAAATATCTTAGTGCAGTTGTAATGACTAAATAATTGGTTTTACAACTTAAAAAATCCTGCTAATTTAAAAACTTAGCAGGATTTTGTTAAACAAGTATGTATCTTTCATTAGGCAGACTTTCAATATCTTGAACTTCTCTCCATATTTCTTTTGCTAAGATCTGAATTGCGAAACCGGTTAAACACCGTTTTCGAGTTTAAAAAGTAATGAACTCAGCAAAGGCTTGACCAATCAACAATCATCATAAAAGAAGAAATTCTAAATTATTAAAATAAACAGCAATGGAAAACAAAATGAAAATCGAAATTTGGAGTGATGTCATGTGCCCGTTTTGTTATATCGGAAAGAGAAATCTAGAAACCGCCCTTGAGCAATTTCCCGACAAAAATCACGTAGACATTGTATGGAAAAGTTATCAATTAGATCCCGCTTTTCCAGAATCAGTTACCGAAGATTATCACACATATCTTGTGAAGCGCAAGGGAATGACTGGCGAGCAAGTAAAGACTATGTTAGAAAATGTTACTCAAACGGCCAAACAAGCAGGATTGGATTACCATTTAGATAAATCGGTTATCGTCAATTCTTTAAATGCTCATAAGTTCATTCAGTTTGCCAAAACAAAAGGTTTAGGTGACCAAGCGGAGGAACATTTATTCCATGCTTTTTTTACAGAAGCAAAAAATATAGCCGATTTAAAAACCTTAACTCAGATTGGCATAGAGATCGGCCTAGAGGAATTCGAAATTAAGACGGCTTTTACAGATGAAAAATATGCTGCTCTGGTAAAAGAGGATATTAAGGAAGGTCAACAAATAGGTGTTCAAGGCGTTCCGTTTTTTGTGCTGGACCGCAAATATGCAGTTTCGGGAGCACAACCACCTCAGGCATTTTCACAAAGTCTAGAGCAAGCCTTCTCCGAATGGAGAAAATTAAACCCTGTAACCAAATTGGATATTACGCAAGGACAGAGCTGCACGCCAGACGGCATGTGTGAATAAGAATTACTAGCTTAACACAAAAGCATGCGTGTCGGTAGATCTAAATTCTATTGGTTTATTTTCTGATATTTTAGCAATTTACAAATCCTTACTAAATCGTGAAAACAAGTTGTAAATGAAGAGATTAGCAATAATTGTAATAGTCTTTATAATATGTTTATGCTTATTATCCCTTTTTGTAGTAGATGAACTATCAGGACTTTATCGAACCCTTATTTTCGGATTTATGATTGGCAGCGCTTTTGCGTACAAAACCCTGTTAGAAAAAAATTAATTTCAGATAGAGATCAGATAGAGATTCTCTGAGACGATTAAAAACTTGCATTATCGAATTCTAAATCTAAAGTCTATACTTACTTGCAGCACTGATTTTCCTACATGATTGAATTTCGAATACCCAAACTTTAGCTTGGGAAAAAAAAAGGTTTTAGCTCAAACTCCCTCTTGAGTACAGTTTGGCTAAAGCCTTTTACTGTTCTACACTTCCATGCACCGAGCTAAAGCTCAGTGCTATTCATTTTTGCCGTGAACAAAGGTCCGGACCTATTCCTAAATCGAAACGCTCCTTCTCTTAAAATGGAGTAACTTTGCTGTTGAGAATTGCCGCATTAAATTAAACAAGAAACATACTATATGGGAGATTTTTTTCTTGATCAAAGATATACCAGTTCTGGAGAACCTGAACTCGGATTGGGCATTGCAACAGAAGTCAGCAAAGGAAGAGTACAGATATATTTTCCTGCATCAAACGAAACGCGTCTTTATGCTACAGAAAGTGCTCCGATTCGCCGAACTATTTTCAAAGCTGGAGATACGATAATAGATAAACAAGGACAATCCATGCTCATTGAACGCGTGAAGCTAGAAGATGGACTTTATGTATATTATGGGAACGACAGGAAGGTGCACGAAGCGGAAATTGCCGGTGGCACCATGACTCATAATGTGGATGACCGACTTTTTATGGGCGACGTGGATTCTCCTGAAATGTTTGCACTTCGCAGAGAAACTCTTTATCATAATTATAACAGACGAGTATCTCCCGTGCACGGTTTTGTTGGTGGTAAAATAGATTTAATTCCGCATCAACTTTATATCGCACATGAGGTAAGTTCGCGATTTGCACCTCGTGTTTTGTTATCCGATCAGGTTGGACTTGGAAAAACCATTGAGGCCTGCTTGATTCTTCATCGATTGTTAGTGACT
>JBBSRC010000094.1:0-14676 GCA_038243395.1 Flavobacteriales bacterium
AATTTTCTATTATTATATAGTGCCATTGCACAACGCAGGTTGAAGGAGTTAATGCTTAGAAAGGTGCATGGTTTAAGTGCTTTAGGATTACTAAAACTGTTTCTTATAGAATCGATACTGATAAGCGTTGTGTCATCTATGCTCGCTTTGGTCATCACACATTTTTTAATTCCCATATTTAATGATGTCACTGGTACTTATTTAGAACCAAACCTCACTGGAAATTATGTTTTCTTAGGATATATAATGATTCTGGTGATTTTGATTTCTTTATTGTCGAGTAGCTATTTGTATCTGCGCCTAAAGAAATACAATGCGGTTGACGTTTTTAACAAAAACAACTTAAGAGAAAATAGAAACTTTAATAACGGTATCGTGATCTTTCAATTCATGATTGTTTCTGTAATGATTGTTTTTTCTATAGGCTATTATAAGCAATTACATTTTATAATTAATGCAGATAAAGGTTATAAAACAGAGGATATAGTTGTGATATATAGTACAGATTTTAATACGTCTACAGTTAGGGAAGAGCTCTTAAGGCATCCTTCAATCTTATCCGTAGCTAGTGGTTATTCTTTACCATCCAATGGGGGTGAAACAACCACAATGTCAAAACATTGGGATGATCCTGAAAAATTTAGGGTTCATATCAACCAAATAGATGCCAACTATTTAGCGATGTACCAAATTGAATTAATAGAAGGAAAAAACTTCACGGAAAATTCGGCAGCTAATGAAATTATAGTCAATGAAACTGCAGTTAAAAGGTTGGGACTAACAGCGCCAATTGGCGAAGAAATAAGTATTGGCGTTATAATAGGGGTCGTTAAAGACTATAATATGGAACGCTTTAGTGAAGCTATAACTCCTGTATCCTTTACAAGTGAAAATAAATATAAAGAGCCACCATCTAGACAATTATCAATAAAATATTTAAATGGAAATAAACAAAATGCAATGCTAGCCATTAAAGAAGTTTTAGATAAGGAATTTCCAAATAACCATGTTGACTTAAATGCGTATGATTCCCAGATAAGTATGCAATATGCCGCGGAAAAAACAATGCTTAAAGTTATTTTAGCATTAACGGTATCTGCCATTTTTATCACCATCCTGGGCTTAGTCGGCATCTCGCTTTTTAAAACCCAACAAAAAACCAAAGAAATCGGCATTCGTAAAGTCAACGGTGCTACCATCACTGAAATTATGCTCATGCTTAATAAAGATTTTGTAAAGTGGGTCGCTATCGCTTTTGTAATGGCATGTCCAATCGCGTATTACGCCACGAACAAATGGTTGGAAAACTATGCTTACAAAACGAGTTTAAGTTGCTGGGTATTTGCTTTGGCAGGTGTATTTACATTGGTCATTGCATTAGTAACGGTGAGTTGGCAAACGTATAGAGCGGCGACGCGAAATCCCGTGGAGAGTTTGCGGGATGAGTAGGAAGCAGACCTCTGCTGTAAAAAGAGAGCATGGGAAAAAGAGGGTAGAAAATGGAATATAGAGAATAGACGGTATGGAACAAATTAGGGAAGTTAAACCAATCAAGAATCTGCGGGAAACTTTTTTGAGTGAGGCGTTTTCCTAGGCATAGCAAAATGAAAATTTTAATTGAAATTTGAATAGAATAGTATAAACCATTAAATAACTAATTATGATAAAAACAGAACACCTTTCAAAAATCTTTCGAACAGAAGAAGTTGAAACCAAAGCATTAAACAGTGTTAATTTACACGTAGAAGAAGGCGAATTTGTCGCCATTATGGGACCGTCGGGTTGTGGGAAATCCACTTTGCTAAACATTATTGGCTTGTTGGATAATCCTTCAGAAGGGACTTATATCTTTAATAAAAAAGAGGTAGGCACCTTGAAAGAAAGTCAGCGTACACAAGAACGTAAAGGAAATATCGGATTTGTATTTCAAAGCTTTAATTTGATAGACGAGCTCACGGTTTATGAAAATGTAGAGTTGCCATTGATTTACCTAAAAATCAAATCCAGCGAGCGGAAACGTATGGTTATGGAGGTTTTGGAGCGTATGAAAATGGGACATAGGACGAAGCACTTTCCACAGCAATTATCAGGAGGTCAGCAACAACGTGTGGCGATTGCCAGAGCCGTTGTAGCAAACCCAAAACTTATATTAGCCGATGAGCCTACAGGGAATTTAGATTCCAAAAATGGAACTGAAGTCATGAGGTTATTAACCGAACTCAATCATGAAGGCACCACCATAGTCATGGTAACACACTCTGATCACGACTCCAATTACGCACATCGGGTGGTGAACCTTTTTGATGGAAAAATAGTGACCGAAAATCAAAATAGAGCTATGGAAGTAAAGATTTAAATGACGATTTTAAAGTATTACATAACAATCAAATGATCAACAATTTAATCTAATGTCGATAAGAATTAAAACCATAAAATTATGATAAAATTATCATTAATATTTTTGATTATGACTTTCCTTAGTTGTAAAAATGAAAGTGAAAATCATGAATCGGACAACGGTAATATCAATACAGAAATCTCAAATTCAAGTAAAGCAACTAAAAAAAACAATACGTCTCTCCAAATTGTTGAACCAGTAAAATGGACAACAAAAACAAAAAAAGTTTCAGAGACAGATTATGAATTAATTATAGTGGCCAACATTGAAGAGGGGTATCACTTGTATTCTCAAAAAGTACCTGACAACGGTCCACTTCCTACAAATTTTATTTTTGAAAACAGTGATAATTATGAATTAATTGGAACTACATCTGAAGAAGAGGGACGTACAGTTCATGATCCCACTTTTGATATGGAAATCAAATCTTTCAAAAACAAAGCTACTTTTAAACAGCTGATTAAAATAAAAGATAAGAATTCTAAAATTATGGCAGAGATTGAATTTATGTCTTGCAATGATACCCAGTGCCTTAATGGTTATAATGACATCGAATTTCAAATTTAGATTTCAAATGCTATCTTTAAAACTGCATTAGTTTATAAATTATCTAAGTAAATTTAATTTTAATCTTTATGAGATATTTCAGGACTATACATTAAAAACAAGGTTATTTAAGAAAACCATCGTAAATGCATTATTCAGTTTATATTTAGTTGCGAAGAAATAATTTAAGTTATACGTTGCCACAAATAAAATAAAATAAAATATAAGTTATGAAATTAAAATTTTTAATCACAATAGTAATAGTAAGCATCACAGTTCTTGATTGTTATTCTCAAAAGGAGATTACGAAGAATAAGACTTTCGAACTTTCTGGAGTGATGACTGATAATTATTCTGAGTATTTATATTTAAACTACGGAAACATAATAGACAGTGCTTTTGTGAAAAACAAAATATTTTCTTTCAAAGGTAAAGTTGATTATCCAACAGAAGCGGTTTTACACACCAAAAATGAAGTTTCGCAGAGTTCGTTTTACTTAGAAAACAGTAAAATGACCATTAATGTATCAGTTAAGAATAGTGCTACAACTATTAACTCAATAAAAGGAAATAAAACTGCTCTTATCATATCGGATTTACAGAGTTATTTTCAAGAAATGGAGTCGGATCCTGATTTTACTTTAAAATTATATAAAAAATTAGATACTATAATCACACAAAATCCAAGAAACCAATTTAGTGGAATGATACTGTCAGACATAATCTTGGACCCTATATTTAATTTCCAGCAAGCAAACAATCTATACAATAAGCTTGACTTGACTACTCAAAAACAAGAAGAAATAGAGTCTATAAAAGCATCTTTATTAAAGATGAAGAGCTTATACATAGGAACGACTTTAAAAGACTTTGAATTCGTAGATAACAAAGGAAAACTAATAAATACAAGCGAAATAGAAAAATCAATTCTACTTGTTGATTTTTGGGCTTCTTGGTGTGTTCCTTATAGACAAACCAATCCAGAATTAGTTAGGATTTACAATAATTATAATGATAAAGGTTTTGAGATTTATGGAGTGTCGTTAGATGTGAAAAAAGAATCTTGGTTTAAAGCTATTGAAGACGATAATCTGAATTGGACAAATACATTTGCCGAAGGCGGATTTGAAAATGAAATAATAAGATCATTACAAATCCAATATTTACCTTCAAACTTTTTAATTGACCATGAGGGAAAAATATTAGCTATAAATATTAGACCTATTGATTTAGAAAAAATACTTAATGAAAAACTTGAAAAATAAATTACTGGTGGCAATCCCGTTGATGGTTTCGCAATCAAATGACGGAGCGCACACTTCGTTAGACTGAGTAACCACCTCTAACGTTCTGCTTGGTGTGTTTCTCGAAGTATCTTTGCCTTTAGAGATGGCAGGACATATGAAGTGGGTCTCACATATGTCGGTTTGAACCCATCTTTCTTGATAACGCTGTTTCGAGGATATCTCATTTCAAGAAATTACTTGAATGATGCCAAAGCTTTACATCAGAAGTTGAATATTGATAGTGACATTATTTTACAATGAGTATTGAGACAGGAGATTTATTGTTAGTTTACAACAGTCATTACCTTGTTAAGGAGAAGTTGGCAGAATTATAAAGCCGCGGTTGCTAATCCGGTGAAATCATTGCGATCTGAATAGGTTGGGATGACGTGTAAATAACTATCATTAAATGTTCAAATTACGATAAACATAACTAATAAAATTAACCACATGAAAATTAAACCATCGCTTTTAATCTTACTCTTGATTAGCTTTTCTTCTTGTCAGAAAAAAACCTATGCATGACATAGACTTTGAGACAAAAGATCATAAATTATATTTCTTGAGAGTGAATGAAGATTCAAACGAATTAAAAGAAAATGCATTCCTTAGACAGCATAGTAATTTTTATATTGATGATATTGGAATCTTAAACAAGATCAAAAATGAGTATATAAAGGATGAATCAGAAATTAAAACCAATTTTAAATCTGATTATGAGCTTTATTTATTTGACGCTAATAATAACGAAGTGTTCAATGGGAAATTAGATCTTGATAATGGATTACTCTACCATTCAAAAAAATACTACAATTTCAATGCTGCCATGACCACCTTGCCAGAGCAATCGTTCAATCCGGTAGAAAAAATTAGAATCGATGTGAACTCCATTAAAAACGGAAAAAAACTCGTGCAACTCATTGAAGATACTAATGGGTTTTGCACAGGTGCTTACCTAATCAACACAACAGGTGCACCATATCATGGAATGACGATACTTAAAGCAAAAAAAGACTATCTCGGAGCACGCGAAATCAATCAGGAAGTTATAGAAAAAGTGGAAAACGATTTAAAAGTTTTAGGGGAAGTTAAAGTTGCCGTATCCTTTTGTAATACCGCTGACTATTGTGAGTTTTATGTGTATTCTGAAAAATTGGATTCCGCAGCCATTCCAAGTGACTATGATATAATTAAACCACTGTCGGACGCTGTCATTAATATGCCGCTCATGGTTTATAATATTTCAATGGATCAATTGAAAACAATTATGGAGAAAAATAATATGGATATGACTATAACACAACAAAAATAGAATTAGTAAAAATAATTTTAACGATTGAGAAACTCGAAATTATTCAAAGGATTGCTGATTTGAAAAACACCTTCAATTCTGCGGATAACTTTGGGAATGGGAGATTTGTTTTCAACGTTAAAGGTAACCATTACCGGATAGTCGCCATTGTACTGTTTAAATTTAAAAAAACAACGTGGTTCTAATAAATGAACCTGATGTGGCAGTGAATTTACATTTGCGGATTGGTTATCGGATCTAAAATGTTAAATACATAACTAATGTATCTTTAGAATAATAGGTCAATCGCACTCATGATGGACTTGATGAGGAAGTCGTGAGTATGCAAAATTAAAGTTTTCAGTGCATTGGACGCAACCAAACAACTGATTTTGCATCTATTAACTAACCGACAGGCTTAAAAGTCTGTTTTTTTATGGAAATGATAGTAATGATCCAAAACATTTAAAAATATAAATAGAGCTTATCAATATTTGGCACGATACCTACGGCGAATTTTAACTTGAAGTAATACTAAGAAAGTATATTATAATGAAGAATATAATACTCTTGACCCTTTGTTTCCTGTCATTTATGGCTTGTTCAACAGATGACGACTCGGTTCCTGCTGAACTTTATGATCCAAGTGCAATGATTGTCTATTGCCAGGCTTCAAGTGATGCTCCTTTAAAAACCGTGACGTATAAGTATGCTGGAGATAAGTTGCTAACCGAAACAACAATGCAAAATGGCGAATTAGAAAGTAAGACAACTTTTCGTTATAATTCTCAAAATCAGATAATATCAGAAGTGTATTTTTCGGATTCGATATAAATTGAAAAGACCTTTATTTATAATGAGAAAAATCAACTAATCAATATTTTATACAAATTCAGCAATTATGAGAGTGATGGACAGCTAATTGATGAAAGCGATAGCGAAGCTCCCAAGGAGTATGAAAACAATCAATTAATCAAAGAATGGGAGTACTGGGGAGGATTTAGCACCTATGAATATAATAATGGAAAACTTGCAACAAGAATAGATTATACTAAAAATGCTGAAAAACATCATATTACTACCTACAAATATGAAAATGATTTATTGATGGAAGAACAGAAAGTAACAAAGTCAGGCGGTTTAATTTATCAAAAGTCATTTGAATATGATTCTCAAAATAGATTGGTTATAATCCGTGACGGCGGAAACATTATTGAAGAAAATAAGTACGCTGAGAATAACCTACTTGAGAAAAGAACCAATTATTTTGGCATTGACCCAGGATTTGAGGTTTGTGGTGGGAACTATATCTACAAATTTGAATATTAATTGCGGATAATAATTAAATATGGATTTGTAAGTATCAACTTGGAAAATCCTAGGAATTCGGAAAGCCAAATGTTGTTCAGAGACATTCGTGATGAGGCTAGCCTGATTTCAAGATGTAGTATATAGTAAAGTGTTTTTTGAGGAATTATGAGACGTTAATAACAGTATTAAAAACAATAACCAATGAAAAAAATTATGATGTCGCTCTTGTTAGTCAGCATTTTATCATCTTGTTCCAGTGATGATTCGAATGTAGAACCCCAAGAGTTTATTCCCGGAGAAATTTTAGTCGGGATAAAAAGTGGAATAGATATAAATGAAGTATTTGCCTTCATAAATCAATTCGAACTGGAAGTTGATCATATTAGCTCATTATCTTTTACGTCTAACTTACCGCCAGACAGCCTAAATGATGTTTTAGATAACCTGAACGAAAAAGATTATACAAATGATGGCGTAAACTGGTTTGTAAATGGATATTTACATGCTAAAACTAAGGACATATGGATATTCCCAAGACTTTTTGATATGCATACCGTCAATTATCAACAAGATTGGTTAATGTCAATGGTCGAATTAGAATTGAAGGACAAACACAATCCAGAATTGAACAGTGGAATCATAAAGTTTAAAGTTCCGGAAGGTCAAGAGTACGAATGGGAAAAAAAGTTTGAAAGCCTTGATATAGTCGATTGGGCCGAATTGAATTATGTTGCGGATATTGAATTATATAAAAATTAAAAACCTGTTTATATAATCAAGTATCAGGTATTGCTTGGACTGAGACTGTTTGTGATCCAGATAAATATTAAAAGATTAAGGTTTTCCAAAGTCATTTTTCACATGGAGAAGATATTAGGAATTCCATAGTTATAGAGTGACAATTAAAGTATAAAATCCTGAATTAAACTCATATATAAAATTAGACCTTGTGATTTCAATAACTTAAGTCGCAACGCATCACACGCAACCAAACCACTGATATCTAATAAAACTTTTAATTAACCGTCCACTATTATGAATAAGCTTTTCTCATTTTTTTTAATTTTTCTAACGCTATCCTGTAGCAAAGATTCAGAATCTGAATTAAACTGCTATACCGAAACAGATCCACCAAGCAATAGCGATAAAGTCACAATTAAGCAAGGTGTCTGGGGAGATATTTGGTTTTGGAGTGGTGATTTTATGCCAGTTGCACGTGGCGAAATTTGTCAGGTAAAGCGGGAAGTATACGTCTACGAATTGACCACACGTAGTGAAGCTGAACAAATTGGCTGCACCTCTTTTTATATGGGAATAAGCACAAAACTGGTAACCGTAGTTGCATCTGATAACGATGGTTTCTTTCAAATTGAACTTGAAACGGGAAACTATAGTCTTTTTATTAAAGAAGATGGTAAGTTCTATTCAAACGTTTTTAATGAAATTGGGATTTTTCCTGTGACGATTGAATTAGACAAAGTCAGTGAAGTTAGGTTTGACATTACATACAAAGCGACCTTCTAAAGTTTTTGATTTACAGTATTGTCAAATCCATTATAAATTCATTCCTAAACAGCAGGGAACTCATTCGAGTAAGCCAGAATTCTTTAGTATTAATCTGACCATAAATTAAAAAAATCATATAACTATGAAGCTAATTATCAAAACGATATTGTTATTAATACTTGTGACATGCGTTGAATGTGACACCTCTGATGACACGATACCTATCAATACATCCGACAAACTTCTTGGACATTGGATAAATCCTGTTGGCAACGGATTAGAAACACAATTTGAAAGATCTAAATCATTAAAAAATGATGCTTACGGCATCTCTTTTTTAATTGAAAATAATTTTATAGAACGTAGTTCTGGATGGTGTGGCACGCCACCACTCGTGTATGCTGATTTTCGCGGTGCTTGGGAAAGAAGTGATGCCATGGTCACTATTCAAATAGATAATGGCATGAACGGTATGGAATCCATAAATTGGAAAATTAAAACATTAGATGACAAGTATCTTATCATAGAAAGAATACCCTAAACCTGAGAACACATTTAAGCCAATCAATTTATTGTGTTCCATGTGCTGGCGCATGCAACAACTCTCAAGCCGAGTTCAATTAAAAACAAAACTTATGAAAACTAGAATTTTATCTTTACTGATTATTATTGGAATTGGATTTTTTACTAGCTGTGACAAAAATGACGATAACGCATCTCAATTTGATAATCTTAATGGCACTTGGAATCTAAAAAAAATACATGGCGGATTTGCAGGAATATCAACCTATGACATAGGAGATATTACATGGACTTTTAATGTTTTAAATAATACAGTTAGTATTGAAAATAATATAATGACCTCTATTGAACTGGATAGCGGCACATATGATTATAGAATTGAACAAAAGGAAGACCAGCCGACTTTATATATCAATAATATCGAAAAAGGCGCTATCGTTATGCTATCTTCAACCCGATTGAAAATTGACTTCTATTCTGATGCTGATGGATTCTTTACGGAATTGGAAAAATAAAAACTACTGTTAATTTTGGGTAAAATATTTACATGGATCACTCATACTCAGGGATTCCTTGGGAATTTCCATAGGCCAGGTCAATTTTTAGTATTTTAGATGTATAACCCTCTTCACTTTTAAGTTGCACCAATTGTTAGTTGGAATTAAAAGAAACATATAGAAATCCATTAAAACTTAATTAATAACAAAATTAAAGTATTTAATTTTTTTAGCATTGGCCTTTATAGTGTTTCAAAACGCACAAGCTCAGAAAATGTATATCTGGTGTCCGGATAAATTAAACCCTAATACCAACTCTGAACATTTAAAGGATATTGAAATAGATGTAATCATTGAGGATTCAAGATTACTGACAAGTAAAATAAAGAATAAATGCACATCTGAGGAATTATGTAACTCCGTTTTCAATTTGATTAAAGAAAGCTATCCAAATTCGAATGTTAATCAAATAATGAGTAAGAATAAAAAATCGACAAATTCTAAAATATTAATAGAAATAAAGATAACCGCCTATTGTGCAACTTTTACAAGCCCCATGTGGTTTGCACAAACTGGTTTTTCTGTAAATCTGTCGGATTACAGAAAAGAAACACAAATTGAAAACTCAAAGGATATTCATAAAGAAAAATTTTTTTTTAATTTAGGCGGTTTTGCCACAGCAAAAAACAACTTGAACAAATCCTTTATTGAAGCAAATATTGAATTATTTAATTTTCTTTCAGACAACCTACATTAAAATAACATGCCCCTAACATCTTAAAAAACAGATTATGAAAAGATTATTTTTTTTAACAATTTTAATTATAGCAACTAGTTGTTCAAAAAGTGATGATAATACAAATATACCAACACCTCCCTGTCAAGAAAAAGTATTTTCAGAAGCATTTATTGCTGCACCAAATGACTGTTTCATCTTTATTGATGACCCAATTATGACTTTTACATTGGTCAGTTTTGAACCTTTCACTAAAAATGTTTCAGATAGCATACCCTATGCTTCAGATAGTATACCCAACAAAATACCCTATGCTGCAATACGTGCCAGTATATTTATAGATGATCTCACTTGGGAATTTCCACATAAAATATATGAAGATTATAAATTGGATGGCACCTCATTTTCAGGATTCATTAATGCTGGAATTAATAAGAATACTTATACAATTTATTTTGATGAAATTGAATTTACTGAAACACTAACGCAATTTATTTTTCATCGCGCAAAGATAAGACTGAAAAAAAGGAAGATTAATTAATTAACAATGACGAACAAGCTGTGTGAAAATAATTGTTGGTTCTTGCCTAATTGTAAAATCCTGCGGATTTTCAGCATAGTTATGTAGTTTTAGGGGTTTGTATTTGAGGTACAGAATTCACATATAAACATTCCTTTCCACGAGACAATATTATATTTGACACATCTAAAAGGAACGATTTTTTGTAAAGAGAATGATTTATGTCAATTAAGCTAACACAAGAAGAAGTAGTACATCAATCCGGAACGAAGCCAACCCTTGGGGAGATTAAGCCTATGCGTAAGAAATATTATAAAGTTCTAACTGAATCTGTAGGTGGGGACGCGCCAAAAGATGTTATTTTATTTTACCAATATGGTAAAGGAAAAATAGCTAACAAAAAGAGCTGGCCAAAATATATTGCTAAAATTGGTCATAAATGGTATCCTAATGAAAGTATAACAGAACATTTTCTTACAAGTGTTGGTAAGTCATTTGGGATTGAAATAGCCAATTCTCAGTTAGTATTTGCCGAAGGCTATGTTAGATTTTTGAGTGAACATTTTCATAGTGAAGAACAATCTTTAATCCATGGTGCAAATATTCTTTCAAGATATTTATCAGAAAAAGATACGAAATGGATTGATGAACTTGATAACCAAAGATTGCTTAAAGGAGAAATAAATATCAATGATGTAATTATAGCTTTGAAAGATGTTTTTCCTGATAATAGTATTTTGAATGGTTTCGTGGATATGTTATTATTTGATTGCCTAAGTGGTAATAACGACCGTCATTACTATAATTGGGGAGTAATAACTCACATTAGAAATAACTATGAGCCATACTTTTCGCCGATATATGATACGGCTAGAGGATTATGTTGGAATAATGATGAAAAATTTATACTATCTTTGCACAATGATTCAGAAGTTATACAGAATGAAAGAATTGCTAAGTACGTTAAGAACTCAGTACCGAAGATAAGTATACCTGGTAACGAAAAGTGTAACCATTTTCAACTTATAGAGTTCCTTAAAAAAAATCACCACATTAATGAAGAACATGTTGCCAAGTGGACAAACCATGAAAGTTTAGAACAGGTTTTGAGTATTCTTAATAGAGACTTTAAGAAACTTTTCACACCAGAAAGACGTCTCATTATAGAAAAAATACTTAATTTAAGATTTCAAAAGCTTAAAAGCATTATTCAATGACTATGTTAAAGCAATTTAAAAAATACATAAAGTCTCAAGTAAAGGCAAAAGATTTGCCTTGTACTTACGAGCAGATTAATCATAATCCTAAATTTCAATTAAAATATCACCATAACATTATTGGGTATTTGAATTTTAGTGATGATGTGTGGTCTTTCATATATACTGATTGGTTTAAGGATCAAAATGATCTACAACCTCTATTTGAATTTCCTTCAAAAGAAAAACTTTATAAATCAGCTGAATTGTGGCCTTTTTTTGAAAGTCGTATACCTTCAATAAAGCAGCCTAAGGTTCAGGAGTATCTAGAAAGTCATCCATCAGATCGAAACAACAAAGTAAAGCTATTAGAGCTTTTTGGAGTGACCTCGGTCAATAATCCTTATAAGCTGATTATTAATCTATAAAAGAAAAGGTGCATCAAGCACCTTTTTTTATGGTTTTAAAAATTATGCCACCGTACTACCTTATTTGATAGTGCACTTTAAATATAGTTCAGTTGTTCTCGATACTCATTGAGAATGTTAATCGGTTAAGATTTAACTAAATCTGTATTGTGGATAATTCTCTGTGACTAGCGTTTCAGAAATGGAAGCTAACAGAATATTTTTGATTTGTTTGGAGATGACTTAATCTTCTAATAGTTTCTATTTAATCTATCAATCCATACTCAAAGGAAATTGTTTAATTTATTCTCATACCAATATTTCGATCGCATCATCCAAAACGGAATTGTCAAATTCTTTGAGATAAGCTTGAGTAACAGCTAAGTTTTGATGCCCCATTGATTCACTAATTATATCGGTAGCGACTCCTTTCTGTTTTAAGCAGTTTGCAAAACTATGTCTTGCTACATAACTGCTCAGGGGTTTGTTGATTTCACAGATTTCGGCAATCTCTTTTAGTTCCTTGTTGTAACGCTGAAGCGTTTTATGTTTTCTATTCTCTAGTTGTGCTGGAGTGAAGTTGTTTTTCAAAAGAATCGGAAAAACGTAATTAGTACCAATGGAATACTTTTTATAATAATTTAGAATCTCTTGAACAGGTAGAACAATCTTAATTTTAAAATGTCCTTTTGTTTTGGATCTCGTATAATAAATTTTGTCGTGGTCAATGTCTTTCCATTCCAATTTCATCATGTCCGCAAAATTCATACCTCTAGTGTAAAAACTAAAGATGAAATAGTTTCGGGTATTGACAAACGATGGATATTTCTTTAAGTCGAGATCTCTAATTTTTAGGACTTCCTCTATTGATAAAGCCTTTTTTAGGTTTTTACCTTTAAGTTTTGAGACCTTATAAATTTTAAAAGGGTAGTCCTGCTCTTTCGCAATGCTTCTTTCAATGGCGAAGTTATATAGCGCTCTAATTGTTCTCATCCGCACACCTATGCCACCATCACTTCCGCCTCGTGACCTTAAAAAAGCTTCATACTTATACAGAAAAGAAGGGGTAACTTCTTTAAAGTTAAGTCTGGTGCTTTTATTAAATTTTTTTAAAGATTCAAAAGTGTCTTTATTCACTTTAGCATTTCCTGTTCTTCCTGCATAAATCATTTCGCCAATAATCTCATCCCAGAAATAAAATACATTTTGCTGTACCGGATTAGATACAATTCTAAAACGATTTTCAAATTCTCTCAGCGTATAATCACTCTTTTCCATCTCGAGTTCTGAAAGGATTTTTAAAGCTCTATCTTTAAATTTCAGAAGCAATCTATTATTCTGGATGCTGTTTGAATTCTTTGTGGTAAAACTACCTGTTGTTTGGTTCCATTCATTCGGAAACGCCCTAAATATCGTTTGAAAAAATTTCGAATGTCTATCTTTGGATACCCTCAAAGAGATGGGGTAACTGCCATCAGCGAGCTTTGTTTTTCTTAATACGGTTTTTACGGTTGCCATAGGTTTAGAATAAATCAGTACAACATCTGTACAACAAATTGCCTTTTAAAGGTAAATCATATGCAAATAGAAACAAAACAAAAACTCATAAACTATTGATAATCAATTAATAATAAGCTATATGTTAACAAATGAAAACCGAAATTAATTGTCTCATAATCAGGTGGTCCCTGGTTCGAGCCCAGGTGGGACCACGCTAGTAAAGACAAGCCTTTCAAGAAATTGAAAGGCTTTTTTTGTGAGTTTAGGTCAAATATTCTCTGTTTTTGAATCACACTTTTTGTAGTTTTGATTTATAAGAAGTACCCTAGAACATCCTTCAGCATTTTTTGATTTGTATTTAAAAAATGAAATTGACGAAGACCTTAAAGAATTTTATATTCACGACGACAATCTAAAATCAATAGTATCGGAAATTTCTGTATTTTATAAATTATAAAAACATTTTAGTAATTTGTTCATTAACTTTTGGCCTGTCAATTAATAAAGAGGTCCATAATTCTTGCAGGCACGATAATCTGAAGACTCTAAATCCATCCCAAACGATGCCCAATCTTTCGGTCTGAATACTCTATCGTTCTCAACATTATGCATGTTTACAGGTATCCTTAACATAGAACAGAGCGTAATGATTTCGTGACCAAAATGACCATAACTAAAAGCACCATGGTTAGCACCCCAATTAGCCATTACACTATACACATCTTTAAATGCTACATTATTATCTATAAGTCTTGGCACAAACCATGTGGTAGGCCAAGTAGGATTAGTCCTATTATCTAAAATACTGTGAACATCATCTGGAAGTTCTACAGTCCAGCCTTCCGCAATTTGCATTACTGGTCCCTGACCCTTAACCAGATTTATTCTACACATGGTCACTGGCATTTCGCCTTTGGTAACAAAGTGTGAAGAATATCCACCACCTCCAAAATATTCATA
>JBBSRC010000095.1:0-14676 GCA_038243395.1 Flavobacteriales bacterium
ATGCTTGAGTTTGATGCCTTTTTTCTTTTCAATTTTGGTGTCCATAGTCATTAATTTGATGCCGCTAAAGTGGGTAGTATAAATTTGCCGTTATAAAAATCCAAAGTTCGTTTCTGAATCGCCATTTGCGCAATTATACGCACTTGCTCTATTTTTGTATACGCGTATGCGTTGCTCGCTATTTGCAAATCGTAAAGATTAATCAATTTTTTATCGAATTTTTTCTGTGCAATGTCGTAAGCTTTTTGTTTTGCTCTTAATTTCTTTTGATTAAGATCCTTCTCGGCCATGAGGGCTTCATTTTTCTGCAATAATTCTTGAATAATTTTGTAGGTGCGCTGCTCTTCAATTTCTAATTGGGTCTTTGAATCTTCTAATTGTATTTTTCCAATCTTAATATTACTGCGCATCCTGCCATTATTAAAAATTGGAAAATTAAGAGACAACCCGATATATTTAGATTGGTTGTTTTTTATCTGCTCGTCAAAAGGAATCGTACTTCCCGAAAAATCTCTAAAATTATCCGAATAACTGGTCGATATGCTACCTCCCAATCGGATGCTTGGATAAAGAGCCGTTTTACTAATTGCTAGTTCTTTCTGTGCGGTCGCCACATTTATTTTACTTATTTGAAGACTTGGCAATACTTCCAAAGAGCTACTAAAAACCTCATTCAGATTCATTTTAGTAATAGTGTTTGACGTAAATTCAACAGCTTTATCCTGAATAATAGCGATATGATCCGCCTCTAAATTCATTTCTTGAAGCAGTGCTAATTTTGCCGCTTTCAGAGCGTTTTCAGCTTTTAAAACTTCTAAGGCATCACCACTTGTTGTAGCTTCCATGTCATATAAATCGGCTTTTGCATTTAATTCTAAAGCCACGCGTTTGATAATTTCCTTTTCATAAAGCAAATTAACCGCTTGCTGCTCTTTTATAATATGTAATGCGCCTTCCTGAAAGAGGACGTTATTAAACAAATCCATGATTCTAAAAGCCAAATCGTATTGTGATTGTTCCGCACTAAATTGACTGGATTGATATATTAATTTTTGATAGGCTAACGTATGCCATTTCCGAAACGCTTCAAATACCGTTACCGATGACGATAAACCGCCGCTAAGTCCAGATACAAATCGGGATTCTACAAAACTATTGGTAACAGGATCCAAGGTTCTACCAAAACTCACATTATAGCTAGGATAAGAAATGCCAATGGTAGGCAACATATCACGTTTGCTTTGTTTCCAACGTTCTTTACTAATAGCTTCTCTATATTTTTGAGAGGTTTGACTTAAACTGTGTTCTAGTGCGTAAGCGATACAATCATCCAAGGTCCAAACGTTTTGTGAAAACAGTTGACCAGGATTTAATAGCGCTCCTAAAACAAGAATCCAAATAATTTTTTGATGCATTTTTATACTTCTATTTATTACTTCCTATGCCAACGCCATACCACAAAACACAAACCTAACGCCATCAGAACTTTAGATGATTTTATTTAGAGTAAGTCCAAAGTCAGTGTAAAATAAATTGACAAAAAGTGTAAAAATATTTGACACATTTAAAAAACATGTTTGACTATTGTTTAGTTTTGAAAACAAAGCTTATACTAAATGATTGAAGGCCACATTCTTATTGTAGATGACAACAAAGGCATTTTGAGTGCCCTAGAATTACTATTGCAATCCGAATACAAAACGATTACCACCATCTCAAATCCCAACCAAATCACGGCCATCTACGATTTAAAAAATTATGATGTTGTTTTACTGGATATGAATTTTTCGGCAGGTGTCAACACGGGTAATGAAGGCTTTTATTGGCTCAAACGTATTAAAGAGTTATCACCAGATGTCTCTGTTATTATGATCACGGCGTATGGCGATGTGGAAATTGCGGTGCGCGCTTTAAAAGAAGGCGCCAACGATTTTGTTTTGAAACCTTGGGACAACAATAAGCTTTTAGGCACCATACAATCTGCTTTTCAATTGCGGCAATCGCGCAAAGAAGTGAGCCATTTAAAAAGAAAAACAAAACACTTAAAACAGCTCATCAACAAAACCCAAACACCAATTATTGGCACTTCAAAACCTATCCATAAGGTTTTAAAAATCACTCACAAAGTAGCAAAAACAAAGGCAAACGTTTTAATTACGGGTGAAAATGGCGTGGGAAAGGAACTCATCGCTCAAGAAATCCACAGCGGGTCTTTGAGAAATGATGAGATTTTAGTCAGTGTGGATATGGGCGCCATTACAGAAAGTCTTTTTGAAAGTGAACTTTTTGGACACACCAAAGGCTCTTTTACAGATGCGCATGAAGATCGGGCTGGTAAATTTGAAACCGCTAATGGTGGCACTCTTTTTTTAGATGAAATTGGGAATCTGTCGTTATCCTTACAAGCCAAATTATTAGCCGTTTTACAAAACCGAGAAGTATTCAGAATTGGATCAAGCACCCCAATCCCTATTGACATCCGCTTAGTTTGCGCCACCAATTGCCATCTCGATCGCATGGTTGAAGAAGGCACATTTAGAGAAGATTTATTGTACCGGATTAACACCATTCAAATAGAAGTGCCGCCTTTACGTGACCGTGGGAATGACGTATTGCTGCTTGCCGAATTCTTTTTGAACAGTTACACAAAAAAATACGGGAAAGTGGGATTGAAAATAAACGCTTCCGCAGAAAAAAAACTCTTAGACCACCAATGGCCTGGCAATGTGAGAGAGCTGCAGCACACCATTGAGCGCAGTGTTATTTTGAGCGACAACAAAACACTTACAGCAAACGATTTTATGTTTAAGAAACCGGCGCAATCGTCCACTAAGGTTTTAGAGGTGACGATAGATGACATGGAAAAAACTATGATTGAAAACGCACTTTTAAAACATGAAAACAACCATAGCGCCGCTGCCAATCAATTAGGAATTACTAGGCAGACACTGTATAATAAGATAAAGAGGTATGGGATTTAAGAAATAATTTATAGGTTCGGATAAAATTACTAAATCGTTCTGTTAGAATATAGAGTATAGACCATAGACTTGTGTCGTAAAGTGACAACCAGAAATGGCTTAAAACTCAAGAATAGATTAAATGCGCAAGTTTGAATGGCATTTCTAAATAAAACATTAAAAAGAAGGAATATCATTGCTAAAAACTTTAGAAGTCTTTATTTCACATCATTATGCGAAGCACCAGAAGTTTTAATCGGACAACACAACTAAATCACAATGGACTAAAGTAGCATACCAGCCCGAGATGAATTCTGGCGGGGTTTTTAAAACAGACTGAAAGTCTGTTGAATTCGTGAAATGTATAGGAAATAATTCACGCCAGTACTTTCAGGGAACGAATGAATTTGTGAAAATTCGTGAAATTCGTGTCAAAAAGTTTTAGAAGCTAAAGCGAGATGCACTAAAGCACATACCAGCCCGGCAAGCGTTCTGGCGGGGTTTTATCTAAACCTTAGATCAATAAATAATTATGGCGAGTAAAAATCTATATTATAATATTATCATTCGCGTGCTTCTTATAACTGCAATTGCGTTTGGCATTGCTTATTTAAGCCTTCATAACCATCTTGATTATGCTATATATTTAGCGGTTTTCTTAATTTTTCAAGTGATTGGTCTCATCAATTTTATCAATCGGATGAATCGGAAAATCGCCTTCTTTTTTAATGCGGTTGAAAATGATGATTCTGCAATTCACTTCCCGATGGACACCAAAAATAAATCGGTAAAAGATTTACATAAAAGCTTGAATCGCGTTAATTTTCTAATTCAAAAAATAAAAATTGAAAACAGGCAGCAAGAACACTTTTACCAATCTATACTAGAGCAGGCGGCTGTTGGCATCCTCACCTTAAATGAAAAAGGTCATATTTTATTAGCTAATAAAACCGCAAAAAAACTATTTAATTACGATTCGCTCACTCATATTGATCAACTAAAGCGTGTTGACGAAAAACTCTTTAATTTAATAGCACATCTAAAGCCTTTCGACCAAAAACTCACCTCCATCACCAATGAGCGCGAAACCGTGCAGTTGACCATCAGATCTGAACCGATTACTATTGGTAATGAAAGTCTCATTCTCATCATTATTCAAAATATTAATAATGAATTAGATGAAAATGAAACCGATTCATGGATTAAGCTTTTTAGAGTCCTCACGCATGAAATCATGAACTCTATCGCCCCTATTACCTCGCTTTCTGAAACTTTATCTCATATTTTCGAAAAGGAAAACACTAAAAAAATAGCTCCTGAATTAAACGAAACGGATGTCTCCAACCTTATAAAAGGCCTAGACATCATAAAAGAGCAAGGCAAAAATTTAATAACCTTTGTTGAATCTTATAGAACCTTAACCAAAATATCAAAACCAGAAAAAGAGGTTCTTTCCGCAGAAACACTTTTCAATAAAATTCGCATCTTATCAAGTCAAGAGGAAGGTTTTCAACAAATTAAATTTGAAGTCACTATTCAACCCAATAATTTGGAAATTTATGCCGATGAAAAACAAATGATCCAAGTGTTATTAAACTTAGTGAAAAATGCGATTCAATCGATTCATAAAACGGGCAAGGAAGGCATTATAAAGCTGGTCGCTGAGAAAGAAAATAATAATCACAATACGATCATACGTATCGTGGACAATGGCTCTGGAATATCACCAGAAATTATAAATCAAATCTTCATTCCTTTTTTTACCACTAAAGAAGATGGGACCGGGATTGGCTTAAGTCTATCTAAACATATTATGCGATTACATGGCGGTATTCTTTCCGTAAATTCAATACTTGATCAGGAAACAACATTCTCATTGCGCTTTTAAGTTGCTTTTTTTTCCTTTCTTACCACAACGTTATATACCTTAATTATTGAAGCTATATTAATTCAAAGTAATTCCATGTAAGCGATATGTTCAGTGAGAAAACTTAAAAATACATGGTGGTTCTAAAAAAAACTTTCTTATATGAATTTATCAACTAAAATATCTAATTATATTAAACGTTAAAGTACCAACACTCAAAACTAAACTCACAATAAAAACCACCACAGCCCAATTAGGATAAATCTTAGCCTGCTTTATCTTACTTTCAAAACGACTTTCAAAACTCTCCATAGATTTTATGCACGATTTCATTTGTTGCTGATGGGTTTCGATGCTTTCTTTATATTCAGTCAAATCCATCTTGATCTTCGTTTCCCTTAACTGTGCATTGATTTTCTCAAGCCTTTCTACGGCACTTTTAAAGTCATTGATCTCATTGACCAATAGTGCGGTGAGTTCTTCAAGTTTTGTCATGATTCATATATTAAAATGAGAGTCCTTGTTGTATCGTTTTTTTGACAATGAACTTGGTCAACTTTAAGGCTAATTGTGGCGCTAGACCTACTGTTTTACCTGCAAGCATTACGCGGACTGTATTGTTCTTTAAAACCTTTGCACCTTCCAAACCGCCCATCTGTTTACCTATATTTCCTATAGACATGTTACGGTGTACCTCACTGCCCTTTAAGTTATGCCCATCAAACTGAAACCGAAACCCCTGCAATTTGTTTTGATTATTTATGGTCGGGATCACTTTAACACCATTGGTTTCCATGTACTTCATATAGGCATCAAAGGATTTGGGGCTGAACTGTTTCATGGTCAGATCATGTCTGCGCTTGATTTCGGTTCGTATTTCCTTCAGATTGAATTCTTTTTCAAATTGAACCTGTTTAACGGTGGTCAGCCCCATTTGTTCAGCTACCTTTTCTGCCGCCAACTGGCTCCGTTTACCTATAAAACTGTCATTATAGGCCGTGCCTTTAAAATCAATCCTATTAACATACAAATGAATGTGCTTATGCTCTTTGTCGTTATGCACAAAGGCTACGGCCTGACGTTCGCCCAATTTCATTTCCTGCATGAACCGTTTTGATATTTCTTCCAGTTTACTTTTGTCCAATTTCTTACCGTCCTCAACCGTTGGACTGATGATAAATGATAAAGTATTTTTGGTACAATTGTGATTCTGGTCCTGGAGCATTTTAAATTCCTGTGTGATTTCGGCTGGGGAATCGCCATGCAGAAATTCCTTTAGCACAATCTCAGCGTCTTTTTCTTGATCCCAACCATAGGACATCGACACCTTTGTATGTGATATACTTTTGCCCTTTCCTATCATTATTGAAAATTTTTAAGATGCGACTTGATTTCATTGGCAATGTCGTAAACAGCCTCGGTCAGTTTAGGATCTCGTTTTCTATACATGTTTCCGATGGACTTAAAATTGTTATGGTATTTGATCAGCATTTTGTAAAGTTGAATATGCTCTTCCGTAAAACGTTCCGTGATTTCCTTTTCAAATATGGTACGTCTTATATACTCGCTTAGACTCAATCCGCAGCGTGACGCTTTAACGTTCAGAAGCTTCTTTTCATAGATAGAACATCTAAACTTGACCAGATCACTTTTCCCCTTAAACACTCCTTTTTTTTCTTTGCGACCTTCGGGAGCAAACGAGAATGTGGCCACAGACACACATCTCGCAGTCCCACCCAGAATAATTTCCTTTCCAGTTAAATCCATTTCCAGCTCCACTTCCATACTATCAGCATCCTTTAGTAATTCAGCGGGAATCTTTAAATAATGCTGCTCTTTCTCTTTGGAATTAAAATCAACTTTTTCTCTCATGGCATAACAAATCATTTAAATCCTTGTGGTTTTTATAGCCATCACTTTGATCATTTACGTAACAAAATTTCTTTGTCAAATAAAGTGTTGCATTTTGTCCAGCCGAATCATTATCCAAATAGAGATCGACTATTTCATAATTGGAAATATGCGGTTCAATATTTTTTATAAATGCAATGGAATTTAAAACCATAACATCTGAAACTTCTATTAAAGGGGCATTCAA
Source organism: Flavobacteriales bacterium (assembly GCA_038243395.1). GTDB lineage: Bacteria > Bacteroidota > Bacteroidia > Flavobacteriales > Flavobacteriaceae > Gelidibacter. The sequence goes on from JBBSRC010000095.1 coordinate 6,926, forward strand.
AACGGCCAACGATAATAAGTCAAACATCCCTTCCAAGATGATCAGTCGTTTGCTATTTCTTTGGAGATGGGTATATGATTTTGGGCTGCTACTATTTTTAAAAATCTTATTCCGCAGTTCCCATCCGTTTTTGTTATTCTGTAAGCCAATAGCGAAAAATTCCTTGTCCTTAAAAGTGTACCAAACTTCGCTACAATAAGAATTGGCTATCCTTAATGGAATCTCTCTAAAATTCAGATACTGAATCAATGCATAGTGGGTAATGTCCTGTATTTTGGTAATGCTGATTCCTGTTTCATTTTTACTGAAATGTGGTTGCTGATGAAAAGAAAAACAAGAAATGTCTTCGTTCATAAACTCCAGAGCTTCTTTTACAGAAGATTTTAAAAGGCGACATACCAGATCAATCACATTGCCTCCTGCCCCTTCGCCATGGTCGTACCATTGATTTTTAATTTTAGAAACTTTAAAAGAGGCTTGGGTTTCTGACCTGAAAGGACTCAGAAACCAAGCTTCTTTTTCCGCTGTTTTAGTTGGAAAGTGCCCGAGTTTTGCCAGCGCTTTTTCGATGGGAAAAGCTCGGGCTCTTTCGCACGACAGCCTGGGTGTTCTTATTACTTTCATAGCCTATAATAATGTTCGAATTTCAGTCATCATTTTTATTTTGATGACAGAATGATGACAAAACGATGACGGCCTAAACCCTTATCCTTATTGGTCTAAACTCTATCTATCATCATTTCATCAAAAAAAGTATAATTTGTAGGTTGTTTTTTCTTTTCATCAGCGATTTTTTTTAGCGAATGATGAAAATCGCTCATACTCCCTATAAACATTAGGTTTGCTGTGTCATCGCTTTGTCATCGTTTCATCATTTAGCTATTCTTCCCCGAAATGTTCCATCAGAAAATCTCTTTTTATGGAATAGTATCTCCCCTTAGCATCGGTCAGCCCCATTCCACCTTCCTGCCAAATCATTAATTTACTATAGGACATAGAGTTATCCTGATTTTTAAGTTTCCAGTCCTTTTTAAAAATATGCCGCAGTTGGGTAAGATCCGTTTTGATTCGGGTGCGGTTTAAAAGATGAAGAGCGTCTAAAGGACATAATTGTACTTCTTCCAACTCTAAGGTCTCCATGGCACTAAGAATGACACTGGCAAGCTCCTTTTCCACACGGTTCCTATTGTTCTGCATTAAATTCTCCAAAGCTTTGGTTTTAATCTGCTCAGGTGAGAACCACATTCGGGTGGTATTGGGACTGGTCAGTTCCCGATGTTTTAAATGATAAAGAAATGCAGGGATTTCCGCTTCCAGATATTCCAGAAACTGCGTTTCTTCCTTTTTCAAAGACGGTATCTTCAACACCCAAAAGCGCGTCTCGTTAGTATCAATCTTGATAAAGTTGTCCTCGTTGTTGCTGCACAGAATAAACTTTCCGAAAAACTCTATTTCTCTTTTATCCTTTCCCTTTGCTTCAAGCATATTGATATTCGTCGTACTCAGGTTCTTAATCCGTTCGGTCAATTCTTCTTTATTGAAAAGCACCTCGTCAATACAGATTAATAACTTGTTGGCCCAATCTGCATTAAATGGGCTACTGAAACTATCGTTGGTCAAATAGGTTAAATTTCTATCAAAAACCATTTTTAGCCATTTGAGAAAGGTTGTTTTACCTGTAGACCGTTCCTTGGACACTAAGCATAATATGGGCAGTATTTGGATTGGTCTCTTATACAGGAGCTGCAGATAGTCCAGGCCCAGATTCAGTTGTTCGCCGAAAATATGTTCCAACAGCTGTAAAGTATAGGAAAAACTGCCTTCCAAGGGTTTGTGGGGCAATGGCGCATAGGTGTTATAGAAACCGTGCCATTCCTGTTCGAAGTTTAAATGGCTTGGAAGACTGGTAAATCCGTCATACTTTTTAATGCTTCCAATAAAACTCTTTCCATAATCCTGACGGAGTGCCTCGAGTTTCCATGGCACAATAATCTCGTTAAGATGTCCGGCAATTGTTGGGATTTGAACCAGTTTATAATAAGTGGTGCCCACGCGAATGTAAGTTGCGCTTTTCATAATCCGGATTTTTTATTGGTCAACAACTGTTTATTGAACTGTTGTTCTAAAAATTCGTCGGATAGATTAGGTTCTCCCAGAAGCCAGGCATCTATTTCAGATTTATTAAAGAAGAGTTGTCTAATATGCGGATTGTTTCCAGCTGGTATCAGTTTTAGCTGCGAGAGTTTATAGATCTTACTTTTGGATAGCCCTGTGTAATTTACCAGGTCATCCATGTTGTATACTTTCTTGTTATGGGAAAGCAGGCTTTTGATATCCTGCAACAAATCCACAACATGTTCTTGCTCATTCATAATCTTTTTATTTAAGAATTAATAATGAGTAAAAGGCCTTTTACTGTTACTGTACAGGGCAAACATATGATGATAGATGCAGTGAAAACAATAGGGAAATAACGATTGCTTTAAGATTGCTCTAAGTTTTCTTTATAAAAAGTGGAATTGCGTAAATCTTAAGTAACACCTAACGCTTTTGAGATGTCCATTCGCACATCATCATAATTTCCGTCATGGGTAGCAGCGCACCATTTGGAGTAACTTGAAGGCAGTGTACCTGAATTGATTTCGGAATTTTGAAACGTGAAACGTTCTGAAATAAGCATATTCAATGACTTTTTGGGCTTTGTATCCATCCTAAAGATGCCGCCGCGAACAATAAGATCCAAAAATGTAAATAAAAAACGAATGTTTCCTGTCTGTTTGTTCTTGGGAGTTTCCCTTATTACGATCTTTTGCTGTGCGGGCAATCCATTAATCAGCCGAAGAAGGTTCTCTACATCATTACTGTCAAAACCAAAAAAGACGGTATCGATTCTGGACGGGGACAATAGCAAGAAAGAAAAGCCCTGAACATTACTTTTAAATAATTCCTCAGACTTGAACCAAGTAATCACAAGTAATAAGGACAAACTAAATAATAACGAAACGAAAATATAGCTTGCTATAATTTGCGTTACCGAGTAACTGGCACCTGAAATTAAAAAATAAAAGGTCAACGGCACGATGCCTAAAATTACGATAACGAAGATAGAAAGCCTGTTGGTGGTCAAAGCGCCGTGCTTTAACCATAATAGTTTAAGCTCCCTTCTACTTTGATATAGCCAACTTGCGAATATTTCAGCTAAACGTTCCATATCTTAAAGATAAGAATAAATGAAAGCAAAAGAAAGATGAATTGTTGTACAGATGTTGTACTGGTGTAAAAAACAAAAACCACTCAATTTCTTGAATGGCTTGTCTTTACTAGCGTGGTCCCACCTGGGCTCGAACCAGGGACCACCTGATTATGAGTCAGGTGCTCTAACCAGCTGAGCTATAGGACCGGTTAAGAGGATGCAATATTACTACTTATTTTAAAATACTGCAACAATTTTATAGCTTTATCTCTTGGCAAAGCTCAATCAAAACACCATTGGTACTTTTAGGGTGCAAGAAAGCGACTAACTTATTATCTGCACCTTTTTTAGGCGTTTTATTCAACACTGTAAACCCTTCATTTGAAAGACGTTCTATTTCTGCTTCAATATCATCAACGGCAAATGCAATGTGATGGATGCCCTCCCCGTTCTTTTCGATAAATTTAGCAATAGAACTATCTGCCGTAGTCGCTTCCAGCAATTCGATCTTATTTGGACCAGCTTCAAAAAAGGAAGTGCGCACGCCTTCGCTTTCGACGGCTTCAGTTTTATAGTGCGACTTTCCAAAAAGTGCAGCAAATACAGCATTTGAGACATCTAAATTTTTTACTGCTATTCCTATGTGTTCTATTTTTTTCATATAAATACCTGCGAAGGCAGGTATCTCATTATTATACCTGCAGAAAGTCATCTCATTAATTCCCCCGACAAACCGACTTAAACATATGCCGTCGAGAGAATCTCATTTTAATTCTTCAAAAATACAATAATCCTTAAATATGCTCTATTTTTGCAGTCATTAAGCCCTAATCGGCTTTTATTTACTAATTTAAGTCATTGGAGTATCCTCTTGGCTTATATAAAACAGAACATTTTGGAAGAAAGTCATAGACAGAAAAAAATAGGAGGTATTTTGCAGGAAGACTTGGTTGACGTGCTTCAAGGTGCTGCTACTAAAGGTGGTTTACGTGGTGTGATCATTTCGGTGAGTAAGGTGAACGTGACGGCCGATTTATCGTTGGCTAAAGTATATTTAAGTATTTTCCCTAATAAGGAAGCTGCTGAACTCTTGGTAGGAATCCGTTCAAACACGCCCTTAATTCGTCATGAATTAGCACAACGCACCAAACATCAGCTACGAAGAATGCCTAATCTGGAATTCTTTATTGATGATTCATTGGAATATATTGAACGTATCGATAAATCCTTAAGAGGTGAAGACAACCCAATTAAGGATGCTAGTTTATTGGACAAACGTAAAAAGAAGTAATTGAACTTTGCGCTTTACATCGCTAAGCGATACCTCTTTACCAAAAGCAGCAATAATGCGATCAATATTATGACCATTATTGCGGCTTCGGGTGTGGTTGTTGCCGCAGCAGCGCTGTTTATTGTTCTTTCAGGATTTGCCGGGTTAAAGGATTTTAGCCTTGAATTTTCTTCTTTTGTAGATCCTGATCTTAAAATTCTCCCAGAACAGGGAAAATCTTTTGTGCTCACCGATAAAGATTCGACCGCATTATCCAAAATTGAAGGCATTGCTTCCTATTCAAAAATCATTGAAGAGCGCATCATTATTGAATTTGACAACAAAAATTTATTAGCCTCCCTTAAGGGCGTGGATGAAAATTACTTGAAGGTCACGAGTATCGATTCCATGATTATCCAAGGGCAATGGTTTGAAAAAGGCAGCGGTCAATTGGTTTCTGGATGGGGAATTGCTCACAATTTATCCTTTGGTGTTTTGGACTATGGAAAAATGCTCAATATTTATGTTCCCAAACCTGGTGTTGGTCAAATCACGTCTATCAGAGGTGCATTTAATTCCTTGAATATGGCCAATATTGGCGTTTTTGATATAAATGAAGATTTGAATAGCACATATGTTTATACAGATATTGTGAACGCCCGTTATTTGATGGACTATGCCAAAAACCAAGTGAGTAGTATAGAATTGAAGCTTCAACCAAATGCAGACAAGAAAACGGTTAGAAAAGCCGTTCTAGAAACTTTTGAAACTTCTATTATTATCAAAAACAGAGCACAACTAAACGATGCGCTTTACAAGATGTTGAACACGGAAAATCTGGTCGTTTATCTCATTTTCACTTTGGTCATTATCATCGCTTTATTTAATGTGATTGGCGCCTTAATTATGATGATCCTGGACAAAAAAGGCTCTTTACATACCCTTTATAATATTGGAGCGACTACCAAAGACATCAGACGAGTATTTTTCCTTCAAGGGAGTTTGATGACTATTATCGGCGGCATTGTAGGTGTTTTGATAGGATTTATCCTTGTAGTGCTACAGCAACAATTCGCTTTGGTGATGATCACGCCTTCGCTTCCTTATCCTGTAGATATTAAGATTTTGAATATTGTCTTAGTTTTAGTAACGATTACCATTTTGGGATTGATTGCTTCTAAAATTGCATCTGGACGGATTAATGAGAAGTTGATGCAGAGTTGATTTTTCAGTCAGCAGTCAGCAGTCTTCAGTTAGCAGTCTTCAGTACTTCGCGCCCCCGCGAATGCTACGGAAGGATAGGCGGTCAGCAGTGTTCAGTCTCCGTTGTCACTTTTCGGTCATTAAAACTAAAATTTCCAAATCAAAAGAGCTAAAGATGATCAACTCTCAATTTTACAGACTTCAAACTCCAAGCTTCGTGCTTCAAGCTTGTCGCTTTTCAAACAAACTCATAGCCAGAAAACTCGACCAAAACCTCATCAAATGCAGCAAACACATCTGCCGAGTGATCACTTGTGACCATTTTGGCACGGAACTCTTTAAAGTTTGAAATACCTTTAAAATAGTTGGTATAATGACGTCGGGTTTCAAAAACGCCTAGTTTCTCACCTTTCCAACCAATGGCCATTTCTAAATGTCTTCTTGCGGCTTCTACACGATCTTCTAATGAAATAGGTCCTAAATGTTCGCCCGTATTGAAAAAGTGCTTGACTTGCTTAAAAAACCATGGATTTCCTATGCTGGCACGTCCAATCATACAACCATCCAATCCATAAACGTCACGCATTTCCATCGCTTTTTCCGGAGTATTTACATCCCCATTTCCAAATACCGGAATGTGCATCCGCGGATTGTTCTTTACCTCAGCAATTGGTCCCCAATCGGCATTGCCTTTGTACATTTGAGCCCGTGTGCGGCCGTGAATAGAAATAGCTTTACACCCAACATCCTGTAAGCGTTCCGCCACCTCAACTATTCTGATGGAGTCATGATCCCAACCCAAGCGGGTTTTTACCGTTATAGGTAAATTGGTGCGTTTCACCATTTCTGCGGTTAATTTTTCCATAAGGCACACATCCTTCAAAATACCAGCACCAGCACCTTTACTCACTACCTTTTTAACTGGGCAGCCAAAATTGATATCAATAATATCAGGGTTAGATTTTTCAACGATGTCAATGGTTTGCAACATGCTTTCCAAATTCGCCCCAAAAATTTGAATGCCAACCGGACGTTCCTTTTCGTAGATATCCAATTTCATACGACTTTTAGCGGCGTCTCTGATTAAGCCTTCACTGGAAATAAACTCCGTATAGACCACATCTGCACCTTGTTCTTTACATAATGCTCGAAAGGGTGGATCACTAACGTCTTCCATAGGAGCTAAAAGCAATGGGAAATTAGGAAGTTGTATGTCGCCTATTTTTATCACGGTTGAGATTTTGGTGCAAAATTAATGCTTTTTAAGCAATTGGGATTCATTAGACCACACAGGTTTGAATTCCGATGCCTCTGAACTCTGAGGCCTGAGTATTGGATTGTTATTTTTAACCCTTTCATCTTTAATACCGTTTGCAGACTTAAATCATCATTCCCCTCATATTAAATAAGCTCAATGACTAAAGAAATGGGTTTTAAATAGTTATTAGTTGTCGTTAGAGTCTTTAAAAAATTGTCTTTTCAGTTTCAGAAAGAAACAATGGTTTCGCTATTTAAATTACAATTGTCTCAATCAACCTTCATAAAAACGAAAGCCAATGCCTCATTATTTCGATTAGTTCAATTATAATTATTTGCCCAAGCTTTAAGGTTGTATAATTAATTTGGATAATCCTCTATTACGTAATTGCTGATAATGGACATTGTTGGTAGGGACTATTGTTTTCGATATTAACTTTCAAAACAGTGTTCTCCACCTTGTAGCGTCGGATTATGCTGTTCTATATACTGCATCTCTCATCGTACCAACGCAAGGTCATTTTCTTATCCGATGAGAAATGTAAGCGGTCAGCCTCCTTATAACAAAGATGGTGATAATTGTACAGCCGCTGATCTGTACCATTAATTATAGTAGAAGACCCAGTTTCCCCAAAAGACTTCCTGAAAGCGGCTGTTGAAGGGTTATACAACTTAAACTCAGAGTGCATAAAAACAGTAGTGATTACTTTCCTTAATTTCAAATTTTTCATACTGTGCGTTTTTAGTGTTTAGCTCAGGCAGAATTTTAAGCATTTAAGGTATAAGCTTGCTTATTCTGCAGATATACTAACACAAATACAGACGAAT
>JBBSRC010000096.1:0-14632 GCA_038243395.1 Flavobacteriales bacterium
ACAGGTATTTTAATGAGTTTTGTTTTAGGATAAACCGATCACAAAGCAAAGCCACGATATTCAACAATCTTATTGTGAAAATGGTGAAAGGGGACAAAATTTATCAGACTGAATTAATAAGTAACTAACTACTGACCTCTATTTATTTAAAACCTATACCCTAAATTAAAACCAAACTTTCCAACAAAAGTGACACCTCTTTCACCTGCATTAAATAAATTTCTTCCAAATCCGCCATTGACTTCAAATACGAATCCACCTTTAGTCAACCACTTACCGCCCAGGCCTAGACCCAATGCGAAATCTGTGGTCTTTTCCACATCGGAATATCCAACACTGTCGTTGTAATACACGTAGGTATCATCTATTGAATTTAGCATACCAAAACCTTCCAAAAAGAATCCTGCAGCATATTTTTTACCAAAGAACACTCGATAATATGGAGACACATAATAGTTGAGATCTGTATCTAAATTTTCCTGATCAAAAGGGATTAAGGCTGAAATCCCTACAGAGGAATTTTCTGATAAATTTCGCTCATAACTCGCTTCGAATGCACCAAGCAATAGAAATATAGCGTTTATTTTCACTTCATTCTGCCCTGAATTGGTTTTCTTTATACTATCATTTTGAGCTTGGGAAGCCATCACAGCGAAGAGCATTAAAAATGCAATAACATAATTTTTCATAAGTAAGCGGTTGGATTTAGGGGTTATAATTTAAAAAGACAATGTTATAAAAAATGTGGCGTTTAAAAAATTTTATTTGCGAACGCGCCTAAATATAAATTATCTGAATTACTTTTCATTATAAGCCAACAACCTCAGCGCATTAAGAACCACTACCAAAGTCGACCCTTCATGGAAAACAACCGCCAATCCAATCCCGGTGAGACCTAAAATAGTCGCAGGAACCAATAAAGCGACTACGCCCATACTGATCCAAATATTCTGGGTAATGATACGCTTGGATGCCCTGCTCAAACCAATCACAAACGGTAACATTTCGATTTTATCTGACATTAATGCGACATCCGCAGTTTCTAAAGCTACATCACTTCCTGCCGCTCCCATGGCCACACTTACGGTACTAAATGCCATGGCTGGGGCATCGTTAACGCCATCACCTACCATCGCTATTTTGCCGTCCTCCGCCATAAGTGCTTTGATAGCTTCAACCTTATCTTCGGGCAACAAATTGCCTTTAGCCTCGGTCAATCCGATTTGTTTGGCTATAGAATCACCAACGTTTTGATGATCACCAGTTAGCATGACCATCCGTTTAATACCGATAACTTTTAATCTTTTTAGGGTTGCAATGGCTGCTTTTCTTGGAACGTCCATAACGCTTAATAAACCTATAACCTTATTATCATACCCCACTAACATTGCGGTATGACCTTCTTGCAACAAACCGTCCATTTTGGAGCGCAGTTCAGGAGCAAGGGTCAGGCCTTCATCGGTCATTAGTATTTCATTACCTATAAAAACAGTTTTCTCTTTATAAAGAGCACTGATACCTTTCCCTTGAATAGCATTAACATTGGAGGCTAAATTTTCGTGCACCATGTTAAATTGAGCTTTGACGTCTTTCGCAATTGCTCTTGCCAAGGGATGGTTGCTCAAGCTTTCTACTTCCAAAACAAGACGCGCTAAATTTTCTTCTGAATAATTATGAGTTGGAATTAAGTTCGTGAGCTTTGGTTTGCCTTCAGTTAAAGTTCCCGTTTTATCAAAAGCAATGGTTTTAATGGACCCCAGATCTTCAAGGGCTTTTCCTCCCTTAATTAATACTCCTTTTTGTGCGGCTCGTGCTATCCCACTTAAAACGGCACTTGGTGTGGAAATTGCCAACGCACACGGACTCGCTGCTACCAAAACTGTAATAGCCCGATACAAACTCTCGTTGAAAGATTCATCGACCACTATATAAGCAAAACACAATATGATAACCACTAAAATAACAATGGGCACATACCATTTTTCAAATTTTTTGGTCATGCGTTGCGTAGGCGATTTTTGCGTTTCCACCTCACTGACCATCTTGATAAGTCGTGCAACTGTAGAATCTTTGCTCAATTTCAAAACCAGCACTTCAATACTTCCATCGCCATTAATGGTTCCCGTAAAGACAACATGCGAAGCATCAATTTCATTAAAACCCGGAAGATTTTCAGTAGTTGCAATTGGTGTTTTATCGATGGGCATGCTTTCTCCAGTAATAGGCGCCTGATTAATGGCACTGTTTCCTTTGATTATAACACCATCGGCAGCAATTGTAGAGTTAGGCTTGACCACAATAATGTCATTGATTTTCAATTCTTCAATAGCAACTTCTTCTATTTTACCTTCTCTTTTAACCAAGGCTGTTTTAGGCGACAAGTCCCCAAGTGCTTCAATAGACTTTTTTGCTTTATTCATGGCGTAACTCTCCAGCGCATGGCCTAAACTGAATAAGAATAAAAGCAAAGCACCTTCCGCCCAACTCCCAATATAAGCAGCACCGAGCGCGGCTGCAATCATTAAGAAGTCTATCTCAAACCCACCCCGTTTGATTTGATGAAAAGCTTCAATCGTGATATAATAGCCTCCTAATAAATAAGCCAGCGAATACGGAATCAGATAGCTCCAGACCGATTGGGAATCAGCTCCAAAAAAGTGGATCAGGAAACCAGTCACTAAAAAAACACCACACAGCAATGAAAAATACAATTCCGTACGTGGACCAAAAATGCCACCATGGTCATGGCTATGTTCGTCCTCTTTACTTTCTTTATGAAGTTCTGTCATACTTTGTTTTTTAATGTGAATGCCCTCCGCCTTCCGAGTCATTGAGCAACATATAGGTGCCATTAACAACGATTTTTTTATCTTTTAAAGATTCTGCATTAATAACTTCCACAAAATCCTCCGTTTGTAAACCGATATTTAATTTAACTTTTTTAAGATGGTATTCATTAGCCGTTTCACTTATTACCAGCAGTGCAAAATAATCATTTTCTACTTGAATAATGGCTGTTTTTGGTAATGACATTGCTTTTGAACTGCCACTTATAATTTCAGCCTCCGCAAACATCCCCACAATGAATCCGGTATGATCGTCATCAATATGGCCATGCACTGTAACTCTTCTACTAGTCGGATCGATGATTGTGCCCACCAAATGAACTTCTGCCTTAAAAATACTATCAGAAGCCTCAGGGATTCTAAAATCAATTTTCTGGCCCTTCTTTATTTTAAGAATATCCCTTTCAAACACCGATAATTCCAAATGAATGTGATCCGTGTCAATAATTTCCAAAATAACATCGGCCGGAGATACATAGGTACCATTACTTACGTGAACTTTAGTCACAAAGCCGTCAATGGGTGCATAAAGATTAATACTGGATGTGATCGTTCCGTTGTCGACGGATGCGGGATTGATATTCATCATCTGCAACTTCTTTTTCAAACCATTGTAACGGGCCAAACTGCTTTTATAGTCGCTTTCAGATTTTAAAAAGTTCTTTTCCGAAGTGATTTTTTCATCATACAAGGTTGTTTGACGTGTAAACTCAGATTTCAAATAATTGAGTTGTTGAGCCAATTCCAAGTATTGCTGCTGGATTTCAATGTACTCCGTATTTTCAAGAGTCACTAAAAACTGTCCTTTTTTTACCTCATCTCCAATCAATAACGGAGTTTTGGTAACGTAACCTCCAACAAAAGTACTGACATTCGACTGATTGTGCGTCGGCACATCAATCACACCACTCGCTTTAATATTAACATAAAATTCATGTTCTTCAAGAGTTCCCAATGCCATGCGTTCACCCTCAAACTGTTGTTTGGTGATGACCAAGTCATTAGTTTCTTCCTGGGTTTCTTTAGATTCTTCTTTGTTTTTCTCATTTCCACAAGCTACTAAAAGCATGAAAACGAATAAAATATGTAGCTTTTTCATTAGTCTAAAATTAAATAATTGATTGCAATTATGGTTTGGTTATAACCATTAAGATTATTCAGATAGGTCAGTTCAATATCCTTTGAAATCTCAATGCTTTGAATATATTGGAAAAAGTCAATTTCTCCCTCTTTGAGTGTGCGTTCAGCGGTTTTTATGATTTCTTCTGAAAGCCGTTTACCCTGCGTTTCATAATACTCAACCGCCTCATTATACTGTTGCAATTTGGCGAATAGCGTTTCTTGTTCCGCATGCCATTTTGATTGGTAATCCTGTTGTTGTTCTTCTACGATATCCTGAGCAATCTTTGACGCTTTTATTTTAGAAGAGTTACCAGAAAACAATAATGGAATTTTGAGACCGAATTGATAGCCAATATAATTTTTGTTGAGCCCATCATTAGTGCCTTGGAAATATTCAAAGTTCAGATCTGGTAAAAAACTTTGTTTTTCTTGACGTAATCGCGCTTCATAATAAGATTTGGACTGTTCAAAGTAATTTAGTCCCGCATCATCATTTATAGCCACAGGATGCATGGTTAATTTCCGCAATGGCTCTTCTTGAACACTTATATCATCCACTTGAACAATCTTCTTTAAAAGCGCTTTGAACATGAGGACCTCTTGTTGCGATTGCTTGTAAAGCGTTTCTAATTGTTTTTGTTTAGACTGTGCAGTGATCATCTCCAAATAATTGGTTTCTCCCAATTCAAATCGTCTTTTGGCAGCATGGGCGAAATTTTGGTATAGGCTATCTAAATAGTGGTAGGATTTCGCCTTATGCTTCGCATAACTCAAATTGTAATAAGCCAGATACACGTCTCTTTTCATTGCCTGAATTCCAATATCACGTGCAGATTCCCGCATCCTTACCTGAGCCATATTTACTTTTTTATCAGCAAAATAGACCGTTGGAAACTTAAAATCCTGCGACACGCCAAACACTTCTAAAGGCTCATTATTAATCGCCATATTGTTTTCATCATACTGATAATAAATTGACGTTTTATCAAAACTGAAAGCACTGCCAACCAAGGCATCTGCTTCCTCAATCTGTAATGAAGAGGCCTTTAACCCAGAATTGTTTTCAATCGCCAAAGCAATGGTCTCCTCAATAGTCATCGGTTTTTCCTGAGCGTTGACATGAAATGTCAGCATTAATAAAACAACGGTTACTAATCCTGTTTTGTTCATTTTTAATTCTTTTTTCTTTTCTACCCAGGCATATAACACTGGCAATACGACCAACGTTAAGATGGTTGCACTAATTAATCCACCAATAACTACAGTTGCCAATGGGCGTTGCACTTCTGCACCAGCATTGGTTGAAATGGCCATGGGCAAAAACCCTAAAGCAGCAGCAGAAGCGGTTAATAAAACAGGCCTTAAGCGTTCTTGTGTAGCGCGTTTGATGCGTTCATCAATATTGGTCATGCCTTGACTTTTAAGCTCTCTAAAATGCTCAATCAACACAATCCCGTTAAGGACTGCAATTCCAAAAAGCGCGATAAAACCAACCCCCGCCGAAATACTGAACGGCAAATCCCGCATCCATAAAAACAAAATCCCACCCACTGCAGATAAGGGAATGGCGGTGTAAATCATCAACGCATCCTTGACGGAATGGAATGCAAAGTAGAGCAAAATAAAAATCAGCACCAATGCCACTGGAACAGCGATCATCAATCGTGATTTGGCGCTTTGTAAATTCTCAAACTGCCCACCGTAGGTTATCGTGTAGCCTGTTGGCAGTTTCAATTTACTTTCAATTATATTTTGTACTTCTTCAACCACCGATTGTAAATCTCGATTTCTAACATTGACTCCAACCACGATACGGCGCTTGGTGTCATCGCGAGATATCTGTGCGGGTCCAGTAGTATAAGTAATTTCAGCCAATTCGCTTAAAGGAATTTTAGCACCGTTTGGCGCATCCACGTACAAGTTTTCAAGATGTTCGATATTCTTCCGTTTTGATTCTTCGAGTCGAACGACCAAATCGAATCGGCGTTCGCCTTCAAAAACACTGCCTACTGTTCCACCAGCAAAACCTGTGGAAATCAATTGGTTCAAATCGTAAATATTGAGTCCGTAGCGTGCAATTTTAGCGCGATTGAACTTCACACTCATTTGCGGCAAACCCTCTACTTTTTCCACAATAATGTCAGAAGCTCCTTCAACATTTTGGATCAAGGTCTTTATTTCATCCGCTTTCTGAGCTAAAACCGATAGATCATCGCCAAAAATCTTGATGGCCAAATCTGCTCTCACTCCCGTAATCAATTCATTAAATCGCATTTCTATCGGTTGCGTAAACTCCAATTCCAATCCTGGAATAACTTTCAATGCCTCCTCAAATTTATCGGCCAATTCATTTTTTGAGCTGGCAGAAGTCCATTCCTTCTTAGGATTCAATGTGATAATCACGTCACTTTCCTCCATAGACATGGGATCGGTCGGCACTTCCGCCGCTCCAATACGTGTCACCACTTGATCCACTTCTGGAAAATTATCTAATAATATTTGCTCTATTTTAGTCGTAACTTCTATAGTTTTACTTAATGACGTTCCAGTTTTTAAGACGGGCTGAATTACAAAATCCCCTTCATCAAGCGTAGGCACAAATTCGCCACCCATTCTGCTAAAAATCCAACCGCTTAATACCAATAATATTACAGAAAACCCAATAACGAGTCTCGTATTCAACAGTGCCCAGTTGATCACTGGTCGGTAGTGCCTGTTTAGAAAATTCATGAGACGTACCGATATATTGGAATCTTTTGGTTTTTCAGCTTTTAAGAACATTGCGGATACCACAGGAACATAAGTCAAACAAAAAATCATCGCCCCTATGAGCGCAAAACTGAAAGTCATCGCCATAGGTCTAAACATTTTGCCTTCTACGCCGCTCAGTGATAAAATTGGAATAAAAACTATTAAAATAATGAGTTGCCCGAAGATGGCAGAGTTCATCATTTTAGAAGCACTTTTTAAAGTAATGTTATCAATTTCCAATTTCTTTTCAGCCTTTGTAAGCGACTGGATTTTACCACTTTGTGTCACGATCTGGAAGGCAATAAACTCCACGATAATAACTGAACCATCAATGATAATTCCGAAATCAATTGCGCCAAGACTCATTAAGTTGGCATCAACACCAAATATATTCATCATTGAAATAGCAAACATTAAACTCAATGGAATCACTGAGGCCACCACCAACCCTGAACGCCAGTTACCCAATAATAGAACGACCACAAAAATGACAATCAAGGAACCTAATATGAGATTTTCGGCAACTGTAAACGTGGTTTTATCAATTAGTTCTGTACGCTCTAAAAAGGCATTAATATAAACCCCTTCTGGCAAACTCTCCTCAATTGAAGCGACACGCTCCTTAACGGCTTCAATGATTTTTTTGGAGTCTCCATCTTTAATCATCATGATTTGACCCATCACTTTTTCACCTTCTCCGTTCCCAGTAATAGCTCCAAAACGTGTAGCATGTCCAAAACCAACTTTAGCAATGTCCTTTACATAGATTGGGACACCATCGTTTTTAACAACAATGTTTTCTATATCTTCCAGTGATGTCACTAAGCCCTCTCCACGAATAAAAAAGGCCTGATTATTTTTTTCAATATATCCACCCCCAGCAACACTGTTGTTTTTTTCTAGCGCCTCATAAATTTCTGAAATAAAAATATTCATGGCATTCAACTGTTGCGGATTGATGGCTACCTCGTATTCCTTTAAAAAACCACCCCACGTATTGACCTCAACGACACCAGGGATTCCAGACAACTGCCGTTTGACAATCCAGTCTTGAATGGTACGTAACTCTGTGATGCTATACCGGTCTTCATATCCGGGTTTCACATCAAGAATATATTGGTAGATTTCGCCCAAACCAGTTGTAATAGGCCCCATTTCTGGTAACCCAAAACCTTCAGGAATTTTCTCGGACGCAGATTTGATTTTTTCTGCAATTAATTGTCGTGGCAGATACGTACCCATATCATCTTCAAACACCACTGTTACCACAGAAAGTCCAAATTTGGAGATCGACCGAATCTCAATAACACCTGGCAAATTCGCCATTTCCAACTCCACTGGATAAGTGATAAATTGCTCAACATCTTGCGTTGACAGGTTGCGAGACGTGGTAATGACCTGTACTTGGTTATTGGTAATATCAGGAACTGCACCAATGGGAATTCTAGTCAAGGAAAAAATCCCGAAACCAATGACGAACCCCATAAATAATAGAATAATAAGCTTATTCCTTAAACTGAATTTAATAATGTTTTCTAACATAATTCATATGAAAAATTGTTATGAGCCATTAATAAACAGCTCATTTAAAATAACTTAAACCAAAATGAATTATGCGAATCGAGGGGGTTGAAACAAAGGCAGTTTCAGAAATGAAGACGTTGATTCCTTGTAAAAGAAATTAAAAGGAATTTCCACAAAAGAGGTATAAGAACTTAAAAAATCAAAGGTCTGAAGTATAAAAGAAGTATTGACGTGACAACAGGTTTTACTGTCATGTTTGAAGGGTAAATCTTCATGCTCAGAATGATCAATTCCATAACCCAAAGAAGCTTCGCCGTAATGTTCAGAAAGAAAATCAGAAAAAGAATCCCCATAGGTTTCTTGATGATAAGAAGCATGATCCAATAGCACCCTAAATTTTGACACGTCTTCAAAGCTAAGGTTCAAACTTTGAAAAAGAATTAAAGAAGCATATAATATGGCTATGGGTTTTGACATTGCAGCAGCAAATCTACATAAAAAAAATGATGTACAATATCATAAGTGTCATACACTAAAAATAAGCCTTCAACTGAATGGTTCCGGTATGAATGGTTTTAGAGGTTTCTGTTTTCCGTCCGAAGTAATTGAGGTTTAAATCCAAAAACGCAGTCAATTTGCGCTGTGCCAATAAAGTCCAGGTAAAGTTCTTGCCCGGTTGCAGTCCTTCTAACATTTGATAAGATACGGGGGTATTGGCATTGCCTTCAAAAGTATTATCAAAAAAGTTGATCTCACCTGTCAGTCCCACTTTTTGAGCTTTGTTGTAGGTAAAAGAGATTCCGAAGTTATTCTGAAGTAAGGTTTCCATATTACCAATGGTATTGTCTTTAGAAGTGTATTGATAAAAGGCATCAAAACGGGCATTTTCATTTAATAAATAAGATAGCTTAGGTTGTAATCGCGTTTCATCGATTTTATAATTCCGCGCTGCAAAATTCTCGCTCAAACTTTCATTTTCTTCCAAGCTGGACTTTAAATTCACAAGCCAGCTTTCTGCAAATTTGTGATTAAAATTAAGTTGATGGCTTTTAAGCTTACTCTCCTGAAATCCGATGGAAAGTAAAGTTTTAGCGGTGTTGGCCAAATACGTGTATGACGTGGTATAGGTTTGTTTTCCTCTGTTAAAAAACAACACGTTCCGAACACTTTTATTCAGTGCTAATTGACTCTCATCGTTACCAGTAAACGGATTAAGATCAATGGCATTGTTTTCTCTTTTAATTTTTCGGTCTACTAAATACGAGGTCTGATTATAAAAATGCGACCAGAATTTCTTAACATCATGGTCATTTACAGCCCATTGCTGCGGATTTAAGGTTACCGTTTGACTTAATCTGTTCTGATGGGTTTTTACAAATACTTGATTGGGCAATAACACCCGAATATATTCACCTTGATCTTGAAATTGTGCAATTTCAAATTCGTCCAATTCCTGTATGCCGTTGTTATTATAATCAATCCAACTGTAAGCTCCTTGGCCTGCCTCTACTTTAACATAGGTAAAATCCTGTTGCGGTAAACTTCCCGAATTGGTTTCAAAGACGGTATTCCACTGCACAATTTGATTGAACACTTGCTGATTGAAAGTCACTCGTGAGTTTAAGGATTGCTCATCTTCAATAGCGTCATCTACCGATTTTAATGTGCGGTAATTGATGTAGATGCCCAAATCTGTCAATCTATTCTGAATAACTTTAGACTTGATATAATACGTGTTGGAACTGCTTACCTTTTGAACCCTGTTCATGCGTAAACTGTCATTAATACGATGCCTGTAGCCCACTTCGGCAAAAACTTTGGTGCTATCGCCGATCCCATAAAACACCTCGGCCGATTGAAAACGTTGGCTCAATGTGGTCAGTTGATTGGTTGAAATTTCGCGTTGTTCATTATCCTCCGCGGCCAATTTGGTTCCCACCCATTGGTTTTTGAAGTTGTAAGTAAATCTGTTGAATGTCCTTAAGAAAGTCGATTCTGAAATATCACTTTCACTATTTAAAACACTAGAGTTTGTAAACACTTGCCAGTTATCAAATCTCAAACTTGCAAAGGCACTATGTCTATTTCCATTAAAATTTTCAGAATAATTAAGGTGTTCAAATTTGTAGCTAGCGACTCCTTTCTTCGGATGAAAAAGATCTAAGCCAGCGGTTATTAAATTTTGATTTCCTTGTGGCATCTCTAAGTTCCAATCCCGATCAAATTCGGCATAATACAAGCGTTGGATGCTTTTAAAATTCTGTTGAATAATATCAACATCGAGGATGGCGGACAAATTCCACAGACTATCACTTTTAATGACCTCTTGTTTTACTCGTAGTTTACCCGCAAATCCTTCATTATTGTCGTCGTCCAACTTTGAAAAAAGATTTAAATCATTTTTACTTCCCGCCGCTTCAAAAAATATATCCGTTCGCTCGGTGGGTCGGTAACTTCCATTGACCACTGCAACTTGCAATTTGGTAGGCGCAATCAATTGTACAATTGCTGCATAATTACCTTGAAATACACCAAAAACAGGCGAAACATATTCATAAATATTTGAAACCGCATTGCTATTAATCAGCACATAATCGCCCTGATTATTTCCCGCCTTTTGGAATTTGACACTGTACAAATCATCTTCCGGATTGCTTGAAAACACATAAACTTCAGCACCGTCAATCACTTCCTTTTTGTACAAAATACGGTTTTCATTATAGGCTTCAGGCATACCAGATGGCGCTACCATTAAGGACTGATCATCACCCGCGTTTGCCAGAATCTGAACCTGCTCTGGCGACAAGTTTTGTTGTAAGGGTTGGTTTTTAGAATCAATTTCAGAATAAACCGAGGCACCAATTTTGAACTTTTCGGTTTCCAAACTTCCACCACCAAATACAGTAAATCGAGAAAAATTACGTTCACTGAATTGGTAATCTACGGTAATTCGCATTTCTGAAGTAATAGGGAAAGTGGCGTTAAAAATTATTTCTCCAGCGTTGTAATCGATGATATAATCTTGATTTTCGCCTCGTTTTATTGGTGTGCCATTGACATAAACCGTTTCGCTCCCAGAAATAACCAATACATACAATTCATTATTAGGTCCTCTTAATTTATAGGGGCCTTGATTCCCTTCTTGCGCTCTAAACTGACTGGTTGTAAACTGTCCTCTTACCAAAGCACCCGCAGCAAAAAGATTCGTTTTAGTGTCGTCATTTACCAAATCAACATCGACATTTAAACCTTGAACACGTTTGCTGAAACTGGCAAAATAAGAGTCGCGATTTTCTAAATCTATATCCCCCGCCCTAATCCGCCAGTTGTCGCTGAACAATTCAATAAAAACTTGATCAAACTCATCTAAACGTTGGGAATACCCACTTTCCTGCAAGGGGATATTGGCATCCTGAATGGACGCGCGCAAGGACACTTTATCACTTAATTTCCCTGAAATCTGTAGATCGAGTTCGCTGTTCAAAACAGAGTTTTGATTGTTGCCTACAGTCACGCCTCTCGAAATACTTCCCGATGTGGTCAGTCCATCAAAAGGTGTGAAATTTCGAGTTAAACTTGAACGCTGCATTTTATATAATAGCTGCATATCGTCAGTATTCTGCACAATGATATTATCATCAAGTTGAAAGTATTTCCTTGTGAGAAAGTTTGGAAATCTGAGGTAATTAATAATGACAGAATCCGTTTCCACAGATTTTTTGAATGTTAATAGGGCTTTTGAAAAATCAACTTTATAATAAGACGTATCAATTAAAATCTCATTTTTAGTTTTTAGACTGAATTGACTGGAATTGATACTTACTGAATCAATTTGAAGAGAATCGTTTATCGCCATTGTCTTAGTCCTATAATTAGACGCAGGCTGCTGCGCATACACACAACAATAGGTCAAAAATAAGATAAGGGAAACAGCAATTTTCATCTCATACATTAACTTCTAAAGACAGAAATTATTTTATCTTTAAAATGCCTTTAAAATTATCGTATAAAAGTACAGTATTATTTAAGTTTGCAGATGCCACCAGTACAAAGTATAAAGTACGAAGTATTAAGAACTAAAGTCGATACTTAATTTTTAAGCTTAATCTTTATACTTAATACTAATATCTTAATTCCCTTTTATGAAAATCATCTCTTATAACGTCAACGGTATTCGCGCAGCCCTTAATAAAGGCTTTATCGAATGGTTAAAAAATGCCAATCCCGATGTGATTTGTCTGCAAGAAATTAAGGCGATGAAAGAGCAAGTGGACGTATCCGTTTTTGAGGAAGCTGGCTATCCATATCATTATTGGTTCAGTGCACAAAAAAAGGGCTATAGTGGCGTTGCCATTCTTTCTAAAACCAAACCTAACCATGTCGAATATGGTACAGGGATTGAATCCATGGATTTTGAAGGGCGAAATTTAAGAGTTGACTTTAATAATGTTTCAATCATGAGTTTGTATTTGCCATCTGGAACTAACGACACCCGATTACAGCATAAATTTGATTATATGGATATGTTTCATTATTATATAGATGCTCTCAAAAAAGAAATTCCAAATCTCGTTATTATGGGCGATTATAACATCTGCCATGAAGAAATAGACATCCATAATCCGAAAGGTCTTTCAAACGTTTCTGGTTTTTTACCTGTAGAACGCACCTGGATTGGAAACTTTATGAATAGCGGATTTATAGACTCATTCAGGCATTTTAATACAGAAGCAGACAACTACACTTGGTGGAGCTACAGAGCCAATTCTCGAGCAAGAAACAAGGGCTGGCGATTGGATTACGCGTTAGTGAGCGCGCCTCTACAAGAAAAACTAAAACGCAGCGTTATCTTATCGGATGCGATGCACAGTGACCATTGTCCAATATTGCTGGAAATTGAGGATTAATTCCCTCCTTGACAAAAGCTACGGACGGGCAGGCAGTCAGCAGTTGTCAGATGAACAAAAAATTAAAACTTAATATGAATTAACCGCTTATTTTCTCTCCCTTTGGGAGAGATGTCACGAAGTGACAGCGTGAGATTTCACAACGAATACCTTAACAATTAACACCTATAAACATGATTAAAAAATTGTCCCTTATTGCCTTAACGCTTGTATTAACAACGTCGTGCGTGTCTAAAAAAATCTATACGGATTTAGAAAATAAATACGCCACTTTAAGAAAAGATAATCGAAAGATATCTGATGAAAACGCTGATCTTAAAAAGGATCTGCTCATTTCACAAAACAAGTTATCACAACTTCAAAAAGATTATGATGATACTACGGCCAAACGTAATCAACTTCAAAAAGATTTTGATATCTCAAAAACCAATCTTGAAAACTTACAACAATCTTACCAAGCCTTAGAACAGAACAGCTCTTCCGCTATTGCAGAAAACGCTAAAAAGAACAGAGAATTATTAGCACAATTAGATGCTAAAGAACAAGCCCTTGCAGCTGAGAACGCACGTCTTCAAAAATTAAAACAAGACATGGAATCGCGTTCGCAACGCATTGCAGAACTTGAAAGTGTGATTGCTTCAAAGGATGCCGCCATGAATAAGCTGAAAGATGCTATTTCAAGAGCCTTGACCAACTTTGAGGGTAAAGGACTAACAGTGGAACAACGTGACGGCAAAGTCTATGTATCGATGGAAAACAAATTATTGTTTCAATCTGGAAGTTGGGCCGTAGGCGCTAACGGGAAACAAGCCGTACAACAATTAGGAAGCGTATTAGCCGAGAATCCTGAAATCGCTATTTTAATTGAAGGTCATACCGACAATGATCCTTATAACGGCACTGGACAACTGAGTGGTAACTGGGATTTATCTACCAAACGTGCCACCGCAATTGTTCAAATCTTAAAAGAAAATCCATCCATCATTCCTGGAAACTTGACCGCTGCAGGTCGTGGAGAATATGCACCGATGGCCACCAACGACACGAACGAAGGCAAAGCTAAGAACAGAAGAATTGAGGTTATTTTGACTCCTAAATTAGATGAGATTTCCAAATTGTTGAATGATTAATTGATCACAGACCGGTCAGTTCCGAAACTTCGGGACTTACCGGTCTTTTTATAATAACCTAAATGAGATCCCTGTCGTTGCAGGGAGAAAGATGAAATACACCACCCTCCCCCACACCCCTTTAAAAGTCAGTAAGTTATGTTTGGGCACAATGACCTGGGGACTTCAAAACACACAAGAAGAAGCTTTCGAACAAATGAATTATGCCCTGGATCACGGCATTAATTTTTTTGACACGGCCGAACTTTATCCAGTACCGGCAGAACCAAAAACATACGCTGATACCGAACGCATTATTGGAAACTGGTTTGAGAAATCTGGAAATAGACACAAGGTCGTACTGGCATCAAAA
>JBBSRC010000097.1:0-14108 GCA_038243395.1 Flavobacteriales bacterium
GATAATAGCATGGCATAGAGAAATACCAAACCAGATTTTTTATGCAATGGTTTTCCTTTTGTTGCGATGATCGCAATAAAACCAGTTAATAAAGCAATGCCTCCGAAAGCTGCGTGAATATAAATGAGAACTTGTATCGTTTTTTCCATGTTTAAAATTTAATTTAACGATTCAAACTTCTGCTAATATCTTCGGAACTTAAAATTATAAGTACCGAATTGTTGTTTGTTTAGGATGAGTTGATCAATTACCAGTCAATAGTTAGCTGATGAAAACGAATTCTATATAATTAATATGCGCATGACTCAAATGGCATCACTCGTTTTTTATAAAAATTCCATTACTAACTGCGTTGTGGTTGTTCAAGCCAAATGCTATTTCTTTCTTAATGGATAACTTAAATTTATTAAATGAGGAGTGGTCATGGAAAGATCAAAAATTGCTTGTAGATGGTAAGATGTGCGAATTTTCATTCCGTAAAATATTATTCTGATGTTTTAATTTCCTAATTCACTTTTAACAAGTCTGAAATCACTTCGTCATTATTTTTTGGTGCAATATATATGTCGTCATATTTACTGTGCTTTATGATGAGACCATTTCTTGCTAATGCTGGTTTTGTACCGCTCCACATTGTTTTTCCTTTCTTGATTTCCTTAATTGAACTTATTTCTATTTTACCTCTTAAAAAACCCGAACGATATATTAATTGGTCCTTGTCAATTTTATAGGAGGTGTCAAAATAAATCCAAAAACCTAGAATTATTGGAGTCAGCAATGGTAACAGGATAAAAGGTTTCTCTAAGAAAGTTTGCTTATCCAATAGGAAGATGCCTATGAGTAAAAGCACTGTTCCGATGAGTATATAATTTATTAATCCTTTTCTATTTGCTATGTAGATATTCATTTTGTTCAGATTTTAATAATTGACATTTTCTATTTACGTCGCCCATTAGTTGCATCAATTATTTTTTTGGCCACACTATTCGCTGAGAATACGGCACCATCCATATATCCAGGAAATTCTGAAGCTGCTTCAGCGCTTGAAATCAATAATTTATCCTCAAAAAAAGAATGGTTAAAAATTGGATGTCCATTATTTTGATGCGGATAAAGAGCGATGGTAGACGCATCAAAAGTGTATGCTTCTTTGCTCCAAATGCATTCTTTATAGTCAAGAAACGAAGCAGCTTCTGATCCAAAAATGAGTTTCAGTTGATTTATAACGCTTGCACGTCGTTCTTCATCACTCAAATTCTTATATGAAGAATTGATGAAGCCACAAAGTGCGTATTTATTGCGTTCATAATTGCAATGGTCATAGAGTTCAATAATAGGTCCTGTATTACTGAACAAGGTGCCGGATAGGTTTTCTTGTTGCCAAAACGGTTGTGCATAAGTCAATGCAATCTTAATGGAATCTTCCATCCAGGTATGTGTGTTTGTTGCGATCTGCATCAACTCATTTGGTAATTGAGGTTCAAACAAGATTTTCTTTGACCATAATTTAGGAGGGAGACACAGTATTACTTTGTTGCCTTCAAAAACTGTATTTGCTATAACTTGAACTGAGTTTTTGAGAAATTTAATGGAGGCCACAGGTTGGTTTAGAAAGATATCATCTTTATCTAATTCATTATACAAGGTGTCGATAAGATGAGAGCTGCCACCATTTATTCTGTAGCTCGGTGGTTGACTCGGTATTTGAATTGATTGTGCGGGAGAGGTAGAGAAGGGTTGAAAAAACACGGTGCCTTCCATATATTGTTCGAAGTAATTTATGTTTAATTCTTCCAATAATGCGATGAGGTTTTGGTGTTGATTTCCAAACCAAGTAGCGCCCATTTCAAAGGGCGTTTGTATTGTGCCATAAACCGTATAAATCCGTCCTCCAAGCCTTGATCGTGCTTCTAAAAGTTTAAATGGAATTCCTTCTTTTTTTAAACGGTACGCGGTCAAGAGACCCGATAAACCTGCTCCAATGATGATGATCATATTTAGCTTTTAGAGTTTGTTAATATAATACCATAAAAAGTGTCTGTAATAAAGTCCTTCTTGACTCGTAGTTATGTTTAATATTTTTTATTTTCTGAGAATTTGTATTTGCGAAATCCAATAGCTCTTGCTTCTTGTTGAATTCCTGAACTTTCAATTCTTTAGTGGTTTCCATAGTGTCAGGTTGATGATTTAATAGGATACATGTTTAATAAAAATAATAATTTTAGGCAAGATCGCCGATAAAATAACACAGACCATTGCGTTAATAGAATTTAGAAGATAGATTTGAGTAGTCCATAATTATTTAAAATTGTTTTTATAATATTATTCTTACTAAATACCCAAGTTTTAATCTAGGAAATCTTAAAAATAAACTTATAGATTCTAAAAACTTTCGATTCCATTTATTTCATATCAATTAAACATGCTATTATATGTTTTTGTCGCATAGTAAATAGTAATGATAATAATCTTGGATTAACAATGTGACCAACACGGTTTTGTTCATTTTAAAGCTTCTTCTAACTTTTTCGGGCTTTTATTAAGTTGCCACATTAAGATGCCACCCGTAACAAACATCCACATTGAATAGGCTACGGTTGGGACAGACATTTCCACATGATTTAATATCGACGTCGCAATTACCAATGCTAAAGTACCGTTTTGAATACCGCTTTCTATAGTGATTGAAATGGCATTTTTATAATTCAGCTTAAATAATTTGGCGGTTAAATATCCTAAGCCCATCGTGAGGATATTTAAAACTAAGGTTGCTAATCCAACTTCCTTCATCGCACTGACTATAAAACTCGAGTTTGCAGCCACTACAGCGATAAAAACAAGTATAAAAACTATCGTAGAAGCCATGCGCATGGGCTTTTCCATTCGTTGTGCAAATTCTGATTTAAAGCGGCGAATGCCCATTCCTATCGAAATAGGAATCACGGTAATAACCATTATCTGAAGTATGCTATAGAGAATGGGTAATTCGATAATTATATTAGCGTCGGTACCAAAATATTGCAAGGCATAAGAAAGAATAAAGGGAATAGTCAGGACACTTATAATACTCGAAATGGCAGTCAATGTGACCGATAATGCAATATTTCCTCGGCATACCTGAGTTATCAAATTACTGGTTGGGCCTCCAGGGCAAGTCGCTATAATCATTAAGCCAACAGCCATTACGGGACTTAACTTAAAAACTATGGCTAGGGAAAAGGCAATGAGTGGCAGAAAAATAAACTGATTCGTAAGACCAATTAATATAGCTTTACGCGTTTTTAAAATTCGAGTAAAATCGGAAGGAATTAGGGTCATACCCATGCCAAACATAATAATAGCAAGCGCTAATGGTAAAAATATTTTGCTTATAATTTCAGGTGCAGTCATAGGTTATTATTGAAATTCTTCGCTAGTTAGGTTTACGCTACCAATAACATTTTTAAAAAAGGACCTGTTTCACAACAAGCTTATCTTGATAAATATACTGAATATGATTCTCAAAGCATCGGAAGCAGTCCATCGCCTTGAAAAATAGCCAATAAAGGTCACAGATGTACATGATAACAGAAAGAGAATAGGATTTTTGTAATCTGAAATAGCGCAACATAAAGTAGAACATTGAACGACGTGTGGATGAGATTTCCAAATATCAACCAAGAAAACTATTGATTTTTTTTCACATAATAGCTTGATTAATGCGGTTCATGCTTCCATGCAGGTAAACCAAAACCGGCAGATCGTTTCTTCTGTTAATGAATAATAACTGGTGTTTTTTAAGCTAATGATACCCAAGTTTCGTAAAAATTAAAACAATGCATCCTGTGATAATTAAAACATACATCAGTCTCAAATACGTGTTATTACATAAAAATAGGCCGCTGAGGGCAAGCAATGCCATAAAACCTGTTTCAAACCGTGTAGAGAGTATGCCTAAAATCATGAGTATTAGAAGAAGATGAGCCCCAGTGCTCTTAGGTTTCCATAATATGGCGAAAGCCACTATCATTTCAAATATTACGGTGACCCAAGCAAATATATGACTGATCGCGCCTAGGTTTGGGAAGATGTTTTTTAATGTGATGCTTTCTCCCAAATTAGGATCCACGGCTTGTAACTCAAACATATTTTTAGCGTTACTTTTTGCAACATCTAAACTTTCTGGAAAGAATCTAACAAAGTTTTTAAACAGTGTACCCCGATTAATCATATAATAATAAAAATCGCCACTCATAAATTGGCTCGACATTAGTTTTTGCAACCCTGAAGCCAAAATGACAACTACAAAAAGAATTTGAATGTTTTTTAGAAGGACGTCATTGCGTTTGTGATAATCATAAATTATAACTGAAAGCACCATAAACAGCAACATATAATGATGATTTCCTACCCAGAAATAGTCGTGATAGAGATCGATAATAAGTAGTAAACAAAGAACGATATAAATCAAGGGATGTTTCTTTTTATTCTGCCATAAAATCCAAGCCGACAGTCCAATAAAAAGTACAGGCACTTTCCATCTACGATTTTGTTCTGCCATTAAAAGACTATAAATACCCAGTAGCAAAAGTAGCAACTGAGTTCCGAGCGCTATTGGATCTCGCAATTTATATTTTAGGTCTGCCCAGTATTTCAAAAGTCTGTATTTTTTAAGTAAACTTCATCGATCAATTCTCTGGAATAGAAACCAGTTTTTGAATTGACGATTGGTTTCCAGATTTGAATGTGAATACTGTCCTTGTGAGTGGTTTTTAAAATAAGTTCTCCAGCTTTATTTAAATTATTTTTATTGGGCATCAACATTAAAAAACCAAGAGCGTTTTTCATCTCCAGATCATTTTTCAATAATGAATCGACAGACATGCCCGGAATATGAATTTGATTATAATAATAATGAATTTCGGTGTACATGCCGTAGCCGCCGCCTTTCCATTTATTAAGTCTTTGTGTATTGACAAAAAAAAGCTGTATTAATATGATTACCACCGCCAGGCTGGGAATACCATATTTCAGGACAAACTCTTTTATTTTGATATTATGCATGACTTCAATTTCGATCACAAAATAAGGGAATTGTTGTGAGGGAAGTTATGATTTTGATTAATCTTTTACATCTGCTATATTTAATTAAATAGTCGAAATTTAATAGAACCTTCCATTTTCATTATAAAAGAGCTTAAAACAGGCTTGCACCATATGATTATTAGAATTTCATAGAGCAGGAGATGATTACTATGATGCTACGTTGTGTTAATTCGTTCTACTTAAAATCCAATCGCTCATTATTTTTAAGACTTTTGGCGAAAAAGTTTCTTCAATGGTCGCATATTCGTTAGGTAAGCCCGTTTCGCTTTCTTGAAACAAATGATTTAAACCTTCCAGTTGGAATGTTTCAATATCATTATTGCCATTTTCTTTAAGGATTTTCTCAATGGCAGAAAGGTTAACCTGCGCAGGTATTTGGAAGTCATTCGTGCCATTTAAGGCAAGTACTGCACATTTTGTTTTGCTCAGCGATGTGTTGGGGTCAAATTTGATAAAATCTGTTAGCCAGGGAATTGTCAATTGTTGAGATAGTGCATCGATCTCACTTTCTGGTAGCAAGACTCCAAAAACCTTTGTAAAATAATTTTTTAAGTTTGTCTGTAATTCTTCTTTATAGCCATTAGAATTTAAAATAATATCATAGGCGCCTTTCATGTTTTTTTGACTCAGTGCTAATTCCGCTTCAGAGATTCCCATTTTCCTTTCGATCATTTCTTTTTGTAACAACATTAATTTATCGCCTCGAATACCTGGAGCCGCGAGAAGAACCATAAATGAAACATCAGTGGATTCGCTGGCAACAATCGGGGCTATCAACCCGCCTAAACTATGGCCGATTAAGCCAATCTTTAATCCATCCACTTCGTTTCTGGATTTTAAATAATTCACTGCGCTTTTTGTATCACTTACAAAACCATCAAGTCCGGTTTCATTATGGTTGCCTTTTGATTCTCCAATACCTCTATCGTCAACTCTTAAAACGGCAATGCCATTCTTTGTCAAATAATCGGAAATAACCAAAAAAGGTTTGTGATTCATTATTTCAGAATTTCGATCTTGGGCGCCACTACCACTGATCAGAATGACTGCAGGAAAATTAGAGCCTTCTTTTGGATAGGTAAAAGTACCGGCAAGTGTGATATTATCGGCTTCGTTTTTAAAAACAATGTTTTCTGAGTGATATGGAAAGGGTTCCTTTGGCTCTTGCGGTCGTCTTTGAATTTCTTTTTCAATGGCGCTTCTTGACAAATTCATAGGAAATTCTAGACCGCCCTGTTTGAAAGTTCCAATTATTTCATGGTCTTTCAATTCGCCATTGTATTCTATTTGGGCATTGGTAATTTCAAATTTAACTATTGCGTTGTCTAATGTTGTTTTTGTCACAGGAATGCCATTTACGCCTTGATCCGGACTGTCCATGGTAGCGCTGTAAACAGTGTCGGATGCCGTCACATTAAAAACAACTCTTAATTGAGTGCCTTGTACTTTTAAAACCCCATGCCATTGTCCAGCAAAGTCTTGTGCACTTAGGGTAAGCGAAGTAAAAAGTGTAATGAGTAAGATAACTGATGTTCTCATAGTATTTTTATTTTTTTAAAATTTTGGTGTTTTCTAATATTTTCCCGGAATTTTATGCAATTCTATTCTTTCTAAATAAGCGGTAGGAGTACACTATTGGAATAATCGCAATGACCGTTGTAATGGTTAAGAACACTATGTAATTAGTTTCATGGTCTAAAATGAAACTAGAAAGCACGACGATAATGCCACCTATAAACCACAGCTTTCCCCCAAGTTTATGCGTTTCTTTCCAAACAGATTCACTTTCAAGGGTCCAAGGTGTTCTAATCCCGATGAAGTAATTCGGTTTTATAGTTTTAAAATAATTGCCAAGGATGATATATAATATTCCGATGAAAATGAAGAGATAATTTGAATTATCGAAAGATTGATTTTTGGTAGAATAGAGGATAAATAAAGCGAGAATGGACATTATCGTGGTCATCAAAACCTTCAAGCTTTGAAGTTTATTGCCCATCTTATTAAAGTTGTTCTTAGGATCAATTTTGGGAACCACCAAAAAGATTATATAAACCAATAATGGCAATAAGAGAGGTATCAGAATGAGTTCTGCTTTGTCTCCATACCGATCAATGTCTCCTTTCTCATTCCAGTGTACAGGAACTTTTTCGGGCAACTGGTTCCAAATATATGCTAAATACAGGAATGGTAATAAAACAATGGCAATCAGCGGCAATTCCTTTTTAATGTTCATGATCTAATTTTTTAGAGTGAGTATCCAGTTTAGTAAATCTTCCAATATGCTTGTGTTTAAGGAGTATTCTACAAATTGCCCTTTCTTTTCGCTTGTGATCAAATCGGCTCTTTTTAAAATATCAAGATGGTGTGAAATACTGGGCTTGGAGATATTGAATTGGTCCGCGATTTCTCCAGCATTCATATCTTTCTCTTTTAGTAATTCGATAATTTGTCGACGTGTTTCATCATTAAGAGCTTTAAATAGAGAATTCATGTATTTAGTTATTTAGACAAACATCTAAATACTATTTTAAATTTCCTAATGTTATTTATTAATATGAAATAAAATATTCACGATGGGTTAGTTTTTTGGGTTTGTCAGCGATTAAAATCCTTTGCAAAGCTGTCATGCTTTAGGGAATGGACTTTAGACTTTTAGTTGTGTTAATATGTTTTCAGACGTAGGATAGGATGTATATGATTTAGAGAAAATAATTGCTGCTACTACTGGTCGTCGTAGTTAACTTATTAGTGCACTCATGTAGTTCCGAATAGCTATTATTCGATGTCAGACCTAATTACCTAAATTTTGATTTCTGATCTTTATAATCTAATTAACTTGGGGTAAGCACAGTAAAGATTCGAAAATTCAAGCATTCTAAATAGTATAAATTAGGATTCAACCTGTTTTCAAATAGTTTCAAACTGACTGATTGCGCCACCACGTAATATTTTCCGCACATTTCCCCAAAAACTCAATAGCGAACTGGATGGTCGATCTGAAAGTTCAGAAAGCAATATTAAGTTGTTCACAAATTGTTTCATGTTTTTATCGTTCGGTCTGTAGTATGCCATGTTCCATTCGGCAAAAAATCGGTTTTCAACATTATTTTCCCAGAGTAAGGTTACCGAATGATGACGTTTATCGGTTTTGATTTTTTCATAAACCTCCAGAACGTCTTTTTTCTTTCCTTCGAGGATTTGGACGAAACTGCTGTCATGATATATGAGGCATCCTGAAATATTTCGAGCAGAATTTTCAGCAATGGCTTCTTCAAGAATATCGTCTAAATCCTTAAGTTCTAAACCCGATGTCGCCATGGAGCGATAATTTAATTGATACATATTTGTGTGTTCAAATTTTGTGCAAAGTTATGGTAATTGAATAAGATGGTGATAACTTTCGATGATGCAGATCCACTCTTGTTTTCTAAAAAAGTGCGTGCCGTCATGGGAAACTCAAATTTAACTAAAAGTAGTTGATTAATACTAAGACAGCAGAACGAAACTTTCCGTGACTTGAACTTTATATATCGTTGCTATAATAGCAGAGTAGCCGTCTCCAACTCCTTTATTACCACCCGTTATTTTTCTGAAAGTAGGTTTTCCAGTCTCAATATTTCTTTATACCAATAGTTTTTATGGGACACTTCTTTTGGCAGATTGGTTTATTCTTTTTTAATAATATTCAAGTGCTGTGGTAAGATCTTTATTAAAGTATGTGGATTTAAGGTTGTGTTCAGATCCTAAATTTCGAGAATCAATTATAATGTCGGAATCGTTCTTGGCATAACCGATTGACCAAGACCAATAATCAGGATTAATATTAAGTCTGTTAATAATAAATCCATGATTTTTGGTTGGTTTGCAATGTGAGTATTGTTGGCGTTAATGTTGATTAAATTCATGTAGAAACAGTTATTTTAGTGTTCTTGTTTTAAACAAAATAAAAATCAATATTCCTATTTTTATGGCTGAAAGAATAATGGATTCTATAACAATCAGTTTTTTCGAACCATTTTTAAATAGGATCTTGAGCTTATAACAAATTTAATTTTGTAGATAAAATTTCATGAATTCTTACGTTGATGAAGTAATATATTTCCATTATTAATCTTCTCTCTCGAATCAGTATCTGAAAGTATTATTATTATATATCACAATCGAGGATTTTTGGATAGATCTCTGGAGAAGTGACTGCCTTTACAATCTATGGAACCATTTGTTTTTCCTAATTCCGGGAAACTTATTTATGGTACCTTTTAAAATACTCCTGTTAGCATAATTTATTTTGATTCAGTGCTAAAAGTAGAATTAATGGGTCTTGTTATCTAATACCACCATACGACTCATCCTCTAATTTAATGGGGAAAAATGAATAGTTCTGGAACTTATAGTTCGATTATCTCCACAAAAAAGCACCAACAATCGCTGGTGCCAATTTCATTAAACTACTTTTATTAAGATCGAGTAGCTTCGACAACTCCTAAAGTGTATAATTGTTCCATAGTAGGTGTTTCACTACCACCTTCTGGTTCTAAGGTAATTCCGAAAGCATCGCTGTCGTTGGTATTGACAAGGGTAAAAATCTTATTATTATCAGTATTAAAGTCCCCAATAATACCCAAACTGGTAGGCGTTAACGGATTCAACTTTAAGGACCACACTTGGTATACCTTGCCAGCTGGGGGATCCGGAAGTCCTTGGACATCTAAATAAATGTAGTTTTCCTTTTTGTCCCAATATACTTTGGCGTAGCTGTTTGCAAATTCTCCTTGCCCACTTAGAGGCAATGAAATGATATCCTTGTCACGTAAAATATTGAGCAGATTTTTTGCGGTTGCGAGATTCGTTTTAGAGTTTGCAATCTGCACTTCTAAATCTGAATTTTCGGTTTCAAATTCTGATATTTTAGATTCAAATTCGTTATTTTGGTTTAAAGTCCATAATAATCCAATAGCAATAACCAGCGCTGCGGCCCAACCTGAATAGGCTAACCAATTGTATTTAGGCTTCACAATAGAAACTAATTTAGCTTTGGTATTTTGCTTAGAAGAATTATCAATTAATTTATGCATGATGAGGTATATCAAGCTAGAGCTTATTCGAGGAGATGCGGCAGCGGTAAGTTTCACTACAGCAGCTTCAATCTCTAAAACTTCCTGACATATTTCTTGATGTTGACGCATAAGTTCATACACCTCTTTGTTTTCATTTTCAGAGAGTGCGCCAGCAACATAAAGCTCTAAAACGCCAGATTGTATATAAGCGGTTATATCCATGTTATTTGAGTACAATGATTCTTAATTGTTGAATACACTTTCTAATATTCGTTTTTACAGTGCCAATGGGCATGTCAAGAGTTTCGGAAGCTTCCTTTTGAGTAAATCCTTTAAAGTACAAAAGTTCAATGACGTCTATACATTGTTTGGCAAGTTGGCTAACAAATTTCTTGATACCTATGGCATCTGTTTGGCGGTCCAGACTATCACTATGTTCTAAGATATCTACGAAATACGCAGCATTAAGGTTTTTTTTGGAATTTTTAAATGCTTTCGATCGGGTTTTATCAATGGCGGCATTTCTAGCGATATTTATCAACCATGTAAAAAAACGACCTTTTTCTGCCGAGTAACCGTCGGCATTGTTCCATGCTTTTACGAAAACATCTTGCAATATTTCTTCTGCCACATCATGATCTCTCACTATATTATAAATGACACCATGCATGCTATGACCATACATGTGGTACAATTCCTCAAAAGCCTTTTCGTCTTTTTCCTGAAATTTTGAAATCAATACTTCTAATTGCATATGAATCTTTTAAAGGTTTGCAAAGATTTTGTCATTGGAAATAAAAAAAGCCACTCGTTTAAAGTGGCTTAATATTGTTATCGTCTCGTAACGTTGGAATTTATTGAATAATACCTCCACAACTCACGCGTCCGCCAGCATCGCCAGTTGGTTGCGTTTTAAAATCATCAATACCTTGATGAACAATCACTGCTTTTCCTACGATGTTTTTATTAGCATCGTCACAATCAATGCACCACTCGTCGGTGGTAATGGTAATGGTGCCGTTGCCATTTGCATCGGCATTGATGTTTCCAATATCGCCTTTGTGGTAGCCATCTGCACTTCCCCATTTACCGTGAGGTTGATTGGTTGGGTTCCAGTGGCCTCCGGATGACGTGCCATCAGCTGCTGAACAATCAGCTTTTTCGTGAAGGTGAATTGCATGTTCTCCCTCGGTCATTCCGCTCAGGACTGCCACCATAGTGACTACACCATCTTCTTCTGTAAAAACAGCATTACCTTCAACCTTACTGTCGCTTTTAGATTCTAAGGCCACTTGCAACTTTTTAACGTCGTCTTTTTTTGTTACCATAGGAGCGTCATTCCTTGTTTCTTCTACGATAATGTCATTCTTGTCATTCTTGTCATTCTTGCACGACGTAGTTAAGGTCAAAGCAAAAACTGCAATAAATATCAATGATAATCTTTTCATGGGAATTGGTTTTAGTGTTTAAATATTAAAATTACTGTTAATTTATAAGAATACGGCTGTTTCAACTGTAAAATATAAGGCGATAAGTAATCCGTTCTGGTTTTTTATTGGTTATAAAATTACTTTAAATGGAAGGTTATACATGACTTATATCATATTTTTTATAGCGCAATTAAAATAATTTTGAATTATAATTTAATTAAATTAGGAATGACAAAGTCTTTAATTGATAAATACAATATTGCAGGTCCAAGATACACCAGCTACCCGACCGTTCCGTATTGGAACGATCAAACATTTTCGATGCAAGGTTGGAAAGATTCCCTTCACAAAGCTTTTAAAGATAGCAACGCCGAAGAAGGCGTCAGTCTCTACATCCATCTGCCATTTTGCGAAAGTTTATGTACGTTTTGCGGATGTCATAAGCGGATTACCAAACAACATAGTGTTGAAATTCCGTATATCACAGCATTAGTAAAAGAGTGGGATTTATATTGTGATATGTTGCCATCTAGACCTAAAATAAAAGAGATGCATTTTGGAGGTGGTACGCCAACATTTTTCTCGCCCATACACTTAAGTTTACTTATCAACAGTATTTTAAGACGTGCTAACCTCGCCGAAAATTATGAGTTTAGTTTTGAAGGACATCCTAATAATACGACCGAGGAACATTTAAAAACTTTTTATGACCTCGGATTTAGACGGGTCAGCTTTGGAGTTCAAGATTATAACGAGACGGTTCAAAAAGCCATTCATCGCATTCAGCCTTTTGAAAACGTAAAGCGGGTTACGGAACAGGCCAAAACTATGGGCTACACCTCTGTGGGACACGATCTCATTTTCGGACTGCCTTTTCAAACTGAAGCACATGTCGAAGAAACCATCGCCAAAACAAAATTACTGAAACCCGACCGGATAGCATTTTACAGTTATGCGCATGTGCCGTGGATTAAAGGCAATGGTCAGCGTGGCTATGATGAAGGCAACTTGCCTTCAGGAGAAGCGAAAAGACAACAATATGAATTAGGAAAGGCACTACTTTATGAGGCCGGTTATCACGAAATTGGCATGGATCATTTTGCTCTGGAGTCAGATTCCTTATATCAATCCATGATTGGCGACAAACTTCATCGTAATTTTATGGGTTATACAGCATCAAAGACCAAAGTTATGATTGGTTTAGGCGTATCATCCATCAGCGATAGTTGGTACGGCTTTGCGCAAAATGTTAAGAATCTTGAGGATTATTATCATTTGATTGATGAAGGCATTATCCCTGTTGTGAAAGGCCATATTTTGAATGCTGAAGACTTAATGGTTAGAAAACATATCCTCAATTTAATGTGTCATTTTAAAACCTCTTGGAACGCCAATGGTCTTTATTTTGACGAACTACCTACGATTTTGGAGCACTTGCAAGAAATGGAACGTGACGGTTTGGTAGTGCGTAGTGAAGAAGGACTACTGGTAACAGATAAGGGCAGACCCTTTGTAAGAAATGTATGCATGGCTTTTGATGTACTTTTAAAAAGGAAAAAACCTGAAACACAGTTATTTTCAATGACCGTTTAGGTTACACGCGCTAAATCATTGAGGGATCAAACCATAGATTCGTTGTTGTAAAATAATATCAGTACCTTTTAATGAGATTAAATTATAAAAATTATGAATAAAATCATTGTACCTATAGACTTTTCGGAATATTCGGAATACGCTCTTGAAGCCGCTGCTATTTTGGCGAAAAAAAATAATGCTGAAATTTTTGCACTACACATGTTGGAGATGTCAAATGCGGTGTTCACAGCGACAGAGCAGACCCAAAAACCTAAAATGTTATTTTATTTACGATTGGCGGAGCAGAAATTTAAAGAATTCTTAAACAGGGATTATTTGGAAGGAATCAAGATAACACCAATCGTCAAAAATTATAAGGTTTTTAGTGAGGTAAGTGAAGTTGCGGAAGAGCACGGCGCAGATTTAATTGTAATGGGATCTCATGGAGTTAGTGGGTTCACTGAAGTTTTTGTGGGTTCTAATACTGAAAAAGTAGTGCGCCACTCCAAACTACCAGTGTTGGTCATTAAGCAAAAACCGGCCAATCTTGATTTTGAAAATGTGGTTTTTGCATCTGATTTTTCTGAGAAAAGTGTTGATGTGTACAAACGTGCGTTAAAAACTTTGGGAGCGGGTTCAAAAGTAAATTTATTGTATGTGAATGTCCCTGGTGAGAATTTTAAAAGTACGGCAGAGATGGAACAGAACGTGGCTAACTTTTTATTGAAAGCAGAAGGGAATATGAACAATTTGAATAATGTACATTATGTGTCAGACTATTCGATACAAAAGGGAATCATCAATTTTTCCAATGTTTTTGGTGCTGATTTAATTGTGATGTCAACACATGGTAGGAAAGGATTAGCGCATTTTTTTGAAGGTAGCATTACTGAAGATATGGCCAACCGCGCTAATCTGCCGGTCATGACATTTAAAATTTAGAAAAGTAACATAAAAA
>JBBSRC010000098.1:0-13995 GCA_038243395.1 Flavobacteriales bacterium
AATTATGAAATAATTCATTTTTTACTTGATTTAATGAACAAAAAATTTATTTTTGCAAAAATTTAAAACGAATAACAAATGTATTGGACACTAGAACTAGCATCTTATTTAAGTGATGCACCTTGGCCAGCCACCAAAGACGAACTGATTGATTATGCAATTCGTACTGGTGCACCTTTAGAAGTGGTTGAAAATTTACAAGCTATTGAAGACGAAGGAGATTCTTACGATTCAATTGAAGAAATTTGGTCAGATTATCCAACCGATGAAGACTATCTCTGGAACGAGGACGAATATTAAATAAATCAAAAAATAGTTAAAAAGTCTCCTCAAGAGACTTTTTTTGTGCGCTTTTTTTTAATTACCCTAGCACAAACCGTATCTTTGTAAGCCTTAAAATAGCAAATAAGCATACAAATAATATATTTTATCATAAACGCACACTGCGCTTGTCGACGTGTAGCTTAAACAAGAACACCTTATGAGTTTTTTAGATTCAGTATTAAAGGTATTTGTTGGCGATAAATCCAAACAGGATGTCAAAGCCATCACTCCTATTGTCGAACAGGTTAAAAGCTTTGAAAAAGCTCTCGAAGCCTTATCGCATGATGAATTAAGAGCAAAGACCGATTATTTTAAATCGAAGATTGCTGAGGCGCGGCAACCATTTAACGACACCATCGAAAAACTTCAAGAAGAAGCTGAAACTACTGAAGACATTGATGAGCGCGAGGATATTTATCTTAAAATAGACAGTATTAAAGATGATATCTACAAAGTCACGGAAGATGTCCTTAACGACATGTTACCAGAAGCTTTTGGGGTCATTAAAGAAACCGCAAAACGTTTTGTACACAATACCGCCATTACTGTAACTGCAAGCACTTTCGATCGTGAAATTTCAGGGAGCAAGGATTATGTAACCTTGGAGGATGACAAAGCAATTTGGGCAAACTCCTGGGACGCGGCCGGAAAACCAATTACTTGGGACATGATTCACTATGATGTCCAACTTATTGGTGGTGTTGCACTTCATCAAGGTAAAATTGCCGAGATGCAGACTGGGGAAGGTAAAACCCTTGTGGCCTCACTTCCTATGTACCTCAACGCACTTGCTGGTAAAGGCGTGCACTTGGTTACAGTGAACGATTACTTGGCAAAACGTGATAGCGCCTGGATGGCACCCTTATTTGAATTTCACGGCATGAGCGTGGATTGTATTGATTACCATCAGCCCAATTCTGCTGCACGTAAAAAAGCATATAACGCTGATATTACCTACGGAACGAACAACGAATTTGGTTTCGATTATTTGCGTGATAACATGGCACACTCACCTGACGATTTAGTGCAACGTCCACACCATTACGCGATCGTGGATGAGGTGGATTCCGTTTTAGTGGATGACGCTCGTACGCCATTGATCATATCTGGACCAATTCCTGAAGGCGAACGTCATGAATTCAATGAATTAAAGCCAAAAGTTGATGCTATTGCAGCAGTACAACGTCAATATTTGACCGGTGTTTTGGTGGAAGCCAAAAAACTAATTGCTGAAGGCAATGTGAAAGATGGTGGTTTTAAATTATTACAAGTCTACCGAGGCATACCAAAAAACAAAGCCTTGATCAAGTTCTTAAGTGAAGATGGTATCAAGCAATTACTGCAAAAAACAGAAAATCACTATATGCAGGATAACAACCGTGAGATGCCAAAAATCGACGCGGATCTTTACTATGTGATTGATGAAAAAAATAATCAGGTTGAACTATCTGACAAAGGGGTAGACTATCTTTCGGGGAGTGATGATCCTGATTTCTTCGTCATGCCTGAAATTGGAATGGAGATTTCAAAAATTGAATCTCAAAACCTTTCCAAAGAAAAAGAAGCAGAAGCTAAAGAGGAATTATTCAGGGATTTTGGCATCAAATCTGAACGTATCCACACCCTCAACCAATTATTAAAAGCTTATGCCTTATTTGAAAAAGACATTCAATATGTAGTCATCGACAATAAAGTCATGATTGTGGATGAACAAACAGGTCGTATCATGGATGGACGTCGTTATAGTGATGGTTTGCACCAAGCTATTGAGGCTAAAGAAAACGTGAAAATTGAGGCTGCTACTCAAACTTTTGCTACGGTAACGCTTCAAAATTACTTTAGAATGTACCGTAAATTAGCTGGTATGACCGGTACTGCGGTTACAGAAGCTGGAGAGTTTTGGGAAATTTATAAATTGGATGTAATTGAAATTCCAACCAACAGACCTATTGTACGTGATGATCGTGATGATTTGGTTTTCAAAACTAAACGTGAAAAATATAATGGCGTTATTGATGAAGTCACTAAGTTATCACAAGCAGGACGCCCCGTATTAATTGGAACGACCTCTGTAGAAATTAGTGAGTTGTTAGGAAAGATGCTGCACCTTCGCAAAGTGCCTCACAACGTATTGAACGCGAAACTTCATAAAAAAGAAGCGGATATTGTTGCTGAAGCTGGACAACCAGGGCAAGTAACCATTGCTACCAATATGGCTGGTCGTGGTACGGATATCAAGTTGATAGATCAGATTAAAAAAGTCGGAGGTTTGGCCATTGTAGGTACTGAACGTCATGATTCGCGTCGTGTGGATAGACAGTTACGTGGTCGTGCCGGACGTCAGGGAGACCCAGGAAGTTCACAATTTTATGTCTCTTTGGAAGATAATTTAATGCGACTTTTTGGTAGTGAACGTATTGCAAAAATGATGGATAGAATGGGCCTAGAAGAAGGCGAGGTCATTCAGCATTCTATGATTTCAAAATCAATTGAGCGTGCACAGAAAAAAGTTGAAGAAAATAACTTTGGCGTGCGTAAGCGTTTGCTGGAATATGATGATGTCATGAACGCCCAACGTGAAGTTATTTACAAACGTCGTCACAATGCTTTGCATGGGGAACGTTTACGTGTGGATTTGGCAAACATGATTTATGATACGTCAGAAATCATTTCACAAACCAATAAAGCATCAAACGACTTTAAGAACTTTGAATTTGAACTGATCCGTTATTTTTCAATGAGCTCGCCTCTTACAGAGGCAGAATTTTCTAAAATGTCAGATCAAGACATTGCTGGTAAAATATACAAAGCTGCTTTTATTCATTATAAGGAAAAAATGCAGCGTAATGCGGATATGGCTTTTCCGGTCATTAAAAACGTTTACGAAACACAACGTGATAAATTTAAGCGTATTGTGGTACCGTTTACGGATGGCGTCAAGAGTTTGCAAGTAGTTACCGATCTTGAGAAAGCTTATGAGACCCATGGCAAGCAACTGATCAATGATTTTGAAAAGAACATTACCTTGGCGATTGTGGATGACGCTTGGAAAACGCATTTGCGTAAAATGGACGAATTGAAACAATCGGTTCAGTTGGCAGTCCATGAGCAAAAAGATCCTTTATTAATTTATAAATTTGAAGCCTTTGAATTGTTCAAGGTCATGATTGACCAAGTGAACAAAGATGTAATTTCATTCTTATTTAAAGGAGAACTGCCATCAGAAACTACCGATGCGATTCAAGAAGCAGGTCAAGTACGTTCTAAGGAAAAATTAGAAACAAACAAGGAAGAAATTCCTAATTTAGACGAACGCTCCTCTCAAAACAGATCTGCAGGAAACACTCAGCGTCAAGAGGTGGTTGAAACCATTGTGCGGGATAAACCAAAGATTGGACGTAATACACAAGTCACCATCAAGCATGTATTAAGTGGTGAAAACAAATCTTTAAAGTATAAACAAGCTGAGCCTTTATTAGCTAAAGGGGATTGGGTGTTAACGGAAGATCTATAAACACAAAAAGACCTCACAGGTTTTAAAAACCTGTGAGGTCTCATCAATAAAAAAATTCTGATATCGTAAGATTTCAGGGTTTTTTTTATTTTGTATTTGCCTAAAATGGTTCAGAACAAACATTAAAAAGATAGTGATCTTTTCAATTAAATAAGAGCCAGTCAGATTATAAGAAAGGCTTGTTTTTCAAGTTGATTAGACCTTCTTTAGTGCCGTTCAATGGTCTTTTTGTGCGTAGATAGCGATCTACATTATAGGCGTCATAGTTTTGTGCCTCTTTATCTACACTATTTATTTTAACACGGCCTGCAGAGTGAATAAATTCATTATTACCAATCCACATGCCTACATGAACCACTCTTTCTATAGCAGAGTCTGTTGCTTTAGTCCCAAAAAACAATAAATCCCCAGGCATTAAATTCTCAAAACTTTTATCATCGTCAACTTGCTCTCCAGTATGGATTTGTTGCGAGGCATCTCTAGGTATTACAATCCCATTTAAAAAATATATGGTTTTAGTAAACCCACTACAATCCACTCCTTTTGGTGATGTGCCTCCCCACAAATAAGGTAATCCCATCAATCGTTTTGAAGTCGCTACCAAATTTTCTTGAGATGGATCAGTATGTGATGCCCATGACTCATAAATCTCCGCTTCCTTTATGTTGATAAATGCTATTCTTTGATCGGGATATGAAACTTTGTAAAATCCGTTCTCTTCTCCTAAAATCTGTAAAATCCCACCGGCGACGATATCAGAAACTACTTGTGATTCTGTATTAGGCTCCGAATAACTATTCCCGCTGATGTTTGTATATATTAATTTAGGTTCCTTCTTCCATTGTTCAAATTCATCCTCTGTAATAAACTCAACGCCGCCATTATCAACCCATGATAAATACAAATCTGGGGTTTGAATTAATGACCAGGTTCCGTCTTTTTTCAAAATTTTTACAGGGGTTCCTAAAGTAGCTTGAGTAGCCAATTCCGCAGAATGTTTTGGTTCACTTCTCAAATTGGCCACTGAGATCGTTACCAAACCTCTCGTTTTGTCAGCTAAATCGGATGCTGGTAAAAGTTGAATACTATCTACATATTCAATATTAGCGTCTTCAAGATTGTTTTTCAGCATTGCAACAGCATCTGGCAAATTGCTTTCTCCTCTTAAAACATAGGACGTACCACTCTTT
Organism: Flavobacteriales bacterium; assembly: GCA_038243395.1. Taxonomy (GTDB): domain Bacteria; phylum Bacteroidota; class Bacteroidia; order Flavobacteriales; family Flavobacteriaceae; genus Gelidibacter. Next base: position 5,029 of record JBBSRC010000098.1, read on the forward strand.
TCTGCGCTGACATCAAAAAGAGCCACTCTTTTATCGGGAGCGAATTGGGTTTTAACAGCATCTATTTCATCTGTCAAATAATCCTTGTTTTCAACCTTCTTTGTGCAACTAAGCATTCCTCCAAGAATTAAAAGAGAAAAACCGAATTTTGCAATTTTCTGTACCATTTGTAATTTGTTTTTATAAAACAGCAAAATATAAAAATATACCATTCTTTTATAGATTCTTAACATACTTTTTAGCGAGAAGCTATTGATTGAGAACTATAGTTTCTAAAAATGAAATGAAATACCATTGATCTCCACTTAAATTAGATTTCCAAAATTAATTATAATGCTAAACAAGACTTTATTTCACCCTAATTATTTCACACACACACATGTCTATAACAAAGAACATCCCGTGTCAATCGAGTATTTCGAAGCATAATATTTTCAATTCAAATATTCTCCCTATTTTTCAATAAATTTCCACTTGAAAAACCCAATCGCTAAGGTCAAAACAATAAAAAGTCGAAAATGGCTAAAAAGGATTCTTGTTGCCTTAGCCATTATTATTTTTCTCCCCATCACGCTCTTTACGATTGGCTGGCTTAATAGGGACCGTATCATTGACACTTTGCAGGAGATTTACAGCGAGAATAGCACGGGTACTTTGACCATAGGTAAAGTTAACACCAGTTTTTTAGGTGGATTTCCGAACGTAGGATTCACTTTGAAAGATATTAAACACACTAATATTGATACTATTACAGATCAATTTTCTTCCCTTAAAATAGAAGAAACCAAATTAATTATTGGCGCTGGAAAACTTTTGCGTGGTGATCTTGCATTTAAAAAAATTGCTATCAAAAATGCTGTGTTTTATTCTGAAGTAATTTCGGAAAGATCAGTAGCCTATCACAAACAATTAAATTTAAATCAGCCAAAGCGTAAAGGATTTCAATTTCCTGAATGGCTCAATAGGGCAGGTGCCACTATAATACTGATTAACGTAAAATATATTACTAAAGACACTGTTTTAAATAAGCACTTCAACCTTGATATTCACAACCTCAAAAGTAACTTTAAAGGTAATGATCATCAAATAAATGGAACAACTACACTAAATATTACGGTTAATAATTTAGGATTTAATACTCAAAAAGGCAGTTTTTTTAATGGAGCACAGGTCACGGGAAATTCAAAATACAAAATTGATGTGGAGAATAACCAGATAAACCTCCCAGTTTTCCCTCTCAATATTGACCATCAAACATTTCAGCTCAATGCCAATTTTAATCTTTCGGACAGTAATGCTTATGAGTTTAATTTAGAAAATCAAAAAACTGATTTTAAAGCTGTGAAAGGTTTACTTACCAATAATCTAACGGATAAACTCAAAGATTTTGACATTCTAAAACCTTTTAAATCCAACATTAAAATTGCTGGTAATTTTGCGTATCGCAATAATCCAGACATTGTTGCAACATTCTCTACTATAAACAACGACGTCGTTATTTCTAATAAATTTCATTTTAAGAACACGTCCTTTAGCGGCAATTTTACTACTGATATTTATGAGACTGACAGCTTAAGAGCTATAAAGAAGTCAACTAAAGACTTTAAACTTTATTTTGAAAGTTTAAATGCCACATTGGAAGATATAACGGTTGACTTTCTTGATTCATATTATCAAAGCACGCCCGAGGCCTTAAATTTTATAAATGCTAATCTACGTTTAGCTGGCAACAATGCCACTCTAGCGTCCATTATTGACACTGATAATTTTGATTTTAAAGGAGGGAAATTTCAATTGAACACCCATATTGAGGGAGATATACCAAATCCTTATCAGTTTTTAAATAAAGCAACTGGAGAATTTAGTTTAAATAATACAAATGTCGTCCTAAAGAAAAACGGGCTTCAGTTACCAATACAGTCCATCGCAGTGGCCTTAGAAAAAGAAAACGCGGTCTTAAAGGAACTGGTCGTCAAATTATCAAATGGAGAAGATTTACTATTTACAGGAAGCCTAAAAAATATCTCTGGACTGCTTTCTAAAACTCCAATACTTCCAACCACAAGCCAAATCTCAATAAATTCTAAAAATCTTAATATCAATGACGTGCTTATCATGGCCAAAGAATTTGTGCCAGAATCCAGTAATAAACTTAAGGCTCGCAAAGATTTACATGAAACACTGGATGCTATTTACAGCCAATTCCATCCTGAATTCAACCTCAACATAAATTCTTTACAGTACAATGAAGTAGTCATAAAGGATGTCAAATCGAATATCGAACTTATCGATTCCGAAAGTATCTTGCTACGGAATTTCAGTTTTAAATATGATGATGCCTTCACTAATCTGAAAGGAAAGGTCAGGGTCCATGGCCCAACAAGTGATTTAAAAGATGCAATTTATCTCAATGCCGAAGCCACTTCGAGTGGGTCGATAAAAGTTTTTAAAGAATTATTTAATATCGAACTTTTCAGAATTGACTCAGGCAAATTTAAGTTTTACGGACAGGTCAAAGGCAATGTAAAAGCGTTTAATGAACTTTTGAGCAATGCAAGCGGCGATTTGATTTTGACCAATACACATCTCTTTTATGAGCCTGCCGAAATGGATATCGCAATAGATTCATTATCGCTTTTTGTGGACGATTCTAATATTTTTTTGAAGCAATTTATTTTGGAAGTCGATGATCACGATCCTATAAATTTTTATGGCCATATTAAGCAATTCCCTAATTTCTTGTTGGATGAAATAAAAGATTCTGGCTCTGTTTTTTTAAGAATTACCGCGCCGTTCATAGATGGCAATGAATTATTAGCCACGGTAAGTAACTTTAAACATGAAGAAAAGCCTGAAAGCCAAAAAAACAAAAAGGCATTACACACGATATTTAAAGATATCAATAGATTTAATCCAGAAATTGAATTGGACGTCGATTCTCTAAAATATAAAGATTTAATCACTGAGAATATAAAAGCTCAAATTTATTTTGAAAACGATTCCATTCTGAAATTGAACTATTTGGATTTACATTATAAAGAAACAGTGGCCAATATTTATGGCGAAATAAATGCACACACAAGTCAAGAGGAACTCCTGAAAGACAATCCGTTTGATCTAGATTTCTACTTCAAAGTTAAAGGGAAATCTGAAGATTTAAATGACTATCTAAAAACTAGCAATTTCATATTTCAGTCTGGCAATTTCGAATTCATTGGGAATTATAGAGCAAAATCCAAAGAATTAAAGTTATTAAATCCTGAAGGATTTGGTGATTTAAAGATCGGCGGCACTTTAGTGAATTTCAAAGCTGCCAACCTAAAAATTCCAGTTGATAGTTTACATATCGAAATAAACAACGATTTAGCGACACTCAAGACACTGGACATCCAATTACCAGGAAAAAGCAAAGTATATTTTTCGGGATCAATTGATCATTTCTCAGAGTTTATAAACGATACTACAGACCTTAGGCAGCATAGCTCCAATTTTTCAATCTATGCGCCTTATTTGGACACCTTCAACATTCAGGAATTTTTAGGTGATTCAAATGCTGAAGCTATGGAGGAGCAGAATTTTGATTTTAAAAAATGGAAAGACGCCATGTTGAAAATCAACGCTTCATTTTATCCTAACATCGCTATTCAAATTGACACTTTAAAGCATGAACGTTTTAATATAACTGGTTTTGAATCCAAGCTTTTGTTTGACAACAATGATAATTTCAAAATAGACTCTACACAATTTGATTTCCATAAAGGTTCAATAAATATGGATTTTTCTGTTGGACTTAAGAAGAATGACAATACCCCAGTGTCTATAAACATGAAAGTAAACAACCTAGAACTTCATGAGCTTCTGACCAGTTTCGATTATTTTAATAATGACGATTTAAGAAAAGCTGACAGCATACAAGGAAATTTGAATTACAACCTCATTGCAAATGGCACATTAGATAATGATGAAAAGCTAAATATGAATTCCTTAAATGGCACTTTACATTTAGATCTGGATAACTTAGCACTCTTTAATTACAAACCCATCATGGAGGATATCCCATTGATGAAAGCCGAACGCTTTAAGAATCTAAGATTCAGACCCATCGTTCAGACTTTTGAAATTAGAAATGGCGAAATCATCATCCCCCGCACAGAAATTCAGTCCTCAGCTATTCATTTGTTTGCCGAAGGCCGTTTAAAACTGAATGAATACATGAATATTTGGTTATCAGTACCTTGGAATAATCTAAAAATAAATGATGGCCTTTCGCTACCTGAAAAAACAACGTATAAGGATGCTGGTTCAAAATTCTTTGTCCAGTTTCTTCAAGATAAAAACCATGAAAAACCAAGAAAACAAAAACTGAAAGTCAAAATCAAATTAGGAAATCGGAAATTGAGAAAGATGAGGGAAAGTGAGCCGGAATAAATCTTTAAAAAATTAAGATTTACGATATTATTAATAGGACGAAACCTTCCAGAATTCGTCCTGCGTTGAATCTTAGGCGGACAAGTAAGAACCTGAAAGGTTGTGACAGCATTTATTATTCTATTCTCTTAAAATTCAGATCCTGATAATCATAACTAAAGTCTGTTAATGGAGAAATTGGACTCATCGTAAAACCATTTGCTTTTCCTTCAATATCCAAACTAAATATCACAAAAGCATCTGCTTTAAGCGATGGATCATTCCAACGAACGGCATAGGTTGTGCCTTTATAAAAAGACATGGTTCCCGTTAAATCAGAAAGCTTGACCGCCCTAAAGTGAAGACTCTCGTTTTGGCTGCTAATTATAACCTCTCCAAACCAAGGATCTTGGTAAGTGCCAATATAATCTCCCGAATTGGGCTTTGCCGTCTTGCTTTTAAGTTGAATAGCGATGTCTTTTTCCACGGATGAAACTATACTATCTGCCTCACGTTCGCCCGCTAAACGGCGTTCATTATATTCCTTTATTCTATCTTTTCCTTTTATCCCGAAGTAACTGTCTTTTAAAGAATTAGTAATGGCGTTAAATGCAGCGCCACTTTCCTGATTAGTAAGTACGATCATTCCCAATTCTAGTTCAGGGATAATGACCACTTGACTTACAATTCCTAATAACCCTCCCGTATGCGTCGCTTGAAAATAACCGTTGACATCACTTAAAAAGAAACCCAAACCGTAAGCTAAAAAATGGGTATTGTAAGGTCCTTTTCCGGTTCTTACAAGCGTTTGTGGTGTCATCATTTCGCGATAAGTTTCCTTGCTAAAAAGACTATCTTTAAGTTCAGTACCGTATTTTCCTTCGTCTAGTAGCGTTTGTACCCACTTGCCCATATCACTGATCGAAGCATAAATTCCTGCCGCTGGTGTGGCGATTTGAGTAAAAGTATACCCTGTAGTTTCTAATTTCCCTTTTACTGGCGCATGTCCATCTATCCGATTGGCATCAGCATCAATTTCAGTCATAGAAAGTAAGGAACGGTCCATTCCTAAAGGTTTAAAGAAGTTCTCTATAATATAGTCATCATATGTTTTGTTAGAAACACGTGCAACAATTTCGCCAGCGATAATGTACAGTAAATTGTCGTAATCAAATTTTGAACGGAAAGAGGATACAGGTTTTAGATACCGCATATTATGAATCATTTCCGGCATTGTTGTGGTATTAGTAGCAGGAAAAACCATTAAATCGCCTGCTCCAAGGCCTAAACCACTTCTGTGTGTAATGAGATCGCGTACTGTAAATTCACTGGTTACATAAGCATCGTATAATTTAAATTCAGGAATTACATCATTCACTTTGGTATCCCAAGTGAGTTTTCCTTGATCAACAAGTTGTCCCAATGCGGCTGCGGTAAAAGCTTTGGTATTTGAAGCCACACCAAAAAGTGTATTTTCGTCAACTTCTGCTTTAGTTTTTATAGAGCGCACCCCGTAAGTGTTTTTATGATAGATCTTACCATCCTTTAAAACCGCTACTGCCATGCCAGGCACGTTAAAGGTTTTCATGGTTTTTTCAACCAGACTATCGATTTGAGTATTAGTTAAAACTTGTGCTTTTACAGAATAATTAAAATAGATAAACAGAAAAGCGGTGGTATACGTTTTGAAAGAAACAGTTTTCATATGAGAGATTTGAATTATAAACATTTCAGTTTTATTAAAAAGTTCAAGTTATAAATTTTTGAGATGTGAATTATGAAGAAATTAAAAAATAGAGCGGCAATAGTTCCACAAAAATCCTATTGCAAGGAAAGGCAATAATGTTGCGATACTAACTAAACCATTAGCACTTTGGATTAATATAGTAGACCATCCTGATATTTTCTCTAAAATTAAATTATTCGTAAACTATTATAACTTTTAGAATCGTTCTAAATGAGGCCTGCTTGCATTCAAATAACCTTATCTTTTTAGTTAAGGAGTTCAATGAACATCATGCATACGCTTTATTAAATACTGATTTCTAATGTGTTAAACATTTCTTAAAATCGCCATCGGTCCAATGTGGCAAGAAGCGCTCAAAATCATAGGACGGATATTTGATTTTTAAGTCTTATCTTTTACCAAAACATGATATATCTCATCTTTCTAATTAAACCTATTGTATAATTTTACATTACAATTTATGATGATATGAAGTCTAATTTCAAAATTCTTCCAGAAAAAGGATCCTCGTGGCGCACCTTTGCAGTTGTTGCAATTGCTTGCATCTTGGGCATGGGCTTTTTCCTAGTGCGAGAGGCAGAGGTTGTTTCCTATTTATCAGATAACCCTCAGGCTTGTGTTAACTGTCACGTTATGACTCCAGTTTATAATAGCTGGATGCATAGTTCACATAGAGAATGGGTTTCCTGTAACGGGTGTCACGTGCCACAAGACAATATTTTCAACTCCTATTATTTCAAAGCGAAGGATGGACTATACCACTCTGCAGTTTTTACTGCGCGCATGGAACCAGATGTCATTACCATGCGTGAAGCCTCAGAAGAAGTTGTCCAAAATAATTGTATCAGGTGCCATATTCAGCAAGTCACAGAGGTTAAGTATGATGGTTGGATTGAAAACCACAAAGAAAACCGCACCGATAGAGCTTGTTGGTCTTGTCATCAAGAAGTACCACATGGCCGCATACACGGCTTATCAACAGTAAAATATAACATCGCTCCATTACCTACTGATCAAGCTGAAATGGTCATACCGGAATGGTTAGCAAAAGAAATGGAAGCACAATAAACTGCAACAATTATGAAAAATAAAGTTCTCTTCGTCGTTACAATTGTAGTCGTCTTTTTATTAGGACTACTTGCATCAAGTATTATTAATCGGAAAAGTGAGGCCAAATACAAATATGTGCCTAATGTAGAAATTGGTAAAAATGAGCCAAGAAATGCGGAGTGGGGCAAAAACTATCCGAGAGAGTATCAATCCTACATGCAAACAGCAGATACGTCTTTTAGTTCTTACCAAGGTGGATCGGCAACTGTTGACATGCTAGAAGAAGATCCTAGAATGGTTGTGCTTTGGGCAGGATATGCTTTCTCTAAAGATTACAATCAAGGTCGTGGTCACTTTTATGCCATCGATGACCTCCAGAATTCATTGCGTACTGCTGCTCCCGAAAATAAAGAAGACGGCCCAATGCCAGCGACTTGTTGGGCATGTAAAGGACCGGACGTTCCAAGATTGATGGATGAGCATGGTGTTGGCGAATTCTACGCTGGTACTTGGGCAGAAAACGTTTCGGAAGTGGTCAACCCAATTGGTTGTGCGGACTGCCATGACCCAGGCAATATGAAATTGCGTATTACAAGACCTGCGTTGGTTGAAGCATTTCAAGCGATGGGCAAGGATATAAACAATTCAACTCACCAAGAGATGCGTTCATTAGTATGTGCTCAGTGTCACGTTGAGTATTATTTCAACAAAGAGAAACCAGGTCACGAAGGCACTAATTATCTTACTTTCCCATGGGAAAATGGATTTGCAGTTGAAGATATGGAAAAATATTACGATGATATTGGATTTTCGGATTGGACGCACGCAATTAGTAAAGCGCCGATGTTAAAAGCACAACATCCAGATTATGAGATTTTCCTTACAGGAGTTCATGCAGATCGTGGTGTCTCTTGTGCCGATTGCCATATGCCATATAAGAGTGAAGGCGGACAGAAATTTACCGATCACCATTTACAATCACCTTTAAATAATGTTGCCAACTCATGCCAAGTATGTCATAGAGAAGAAAGTGCTAAACTTATCGCCAATGTGTATGACAGACAGCGAAAAGCTAATGAAAACAGAATCAAATTGGAAGATGTTTTGGTAAAAGCGCACGTGGAAGCTGGTAAAGCTTGGGACCTTGGTGCTACTGAAGCACAAATGAAAGATATCCTTATGAGCATTCGTCACGCGCAATGGCGTTGGGACTACACTGCTGCTTCTCATGGAGCCTCTTTTCACTCACCAGTAGAAATTGGAAGGGTATTAGGCAGCGGACTTGCTGAAGCTCAAGAAGCACGTGTTATGTTAGTACGTTTATTAGCTGATTTAGGACATAATGAGCCGGTAGCAATGCCTGATATTTCAACGAAAGCAAAAGCTCAAAAATATATCGGACTTGATATGGAAAAACTTAGAGCAGAAAAAGAAAAATTTAAAACCAACACCTTGCCAAAATGGTTGGAAGAGGCTAAAGAACGCGAAGCCAAAATGGGTTCGAAAAAAGTAGTGAGCGCCGCTAAATAACCAATGCTTACCCCACGGATTAAAATTTTTAACGGCTTTGTTTAAGCCAGAATACGCCCTATGAAATCTATTTATCGTTTCTTTTCATCTTCAACATTAGCCTTACTTTTACTCTTAACTTTTGCGGTAGCCATGGCTACCGCAACTTTTATGGAAAACGATTATGGCACGGACACGGCCTGGATCAAAGTCTATGATGCCTTATGGTTTGAACTGGTTATGGTTGGCCTTGC
>JBBSRC010000099.1:0-13913 GCA_038243395.1 Flavobacteriales bacterium
AATAAAATAGACACAAACTGGTCGGATCATATTTATCAAACCGGAGTATCCTTTAACCACAATATAAATATTTCTGGAGCAACTGATAAAACACGTTATTATGGATCTATAGGTTATACTGAGCAAGAAGGAATCTTTAAGGAGAATTCATTTGATCGTAAAAGTGCCCTTTTTAATATTGACAATAAAACTACGGATTGGTTGGAAATAGGTGCTAAAATTACCTATGTTAATGAGAATAATGCCTCAGCAATGGCAACTGGTACAGCTGGATCGGAAACTGCCACAGGTGTTATGGCCAGACTTGCATTAATGACGGCACCTATTGCTTCTCCTTTCAATAATGACGGCACCTTCAACAACACCTCAAGTGGATTTGTAGGATTGCAGGATAATGCTTCACATTTAAAGCAATCACGACTTGGTTTTACCAACCCTGTATTGTCTATGAAATATAATTATTCAAATAATAATATTGATCATATTCTTTCTAACGCCTATGTGGTTATTAAGCCTACTTCTTGGATTTCTTTTAGATCCCTGTTCGGAGTCGATTATCGTAATACAACTTATAACATTTATTATAGCCCACTTACCAATGAGGGACGAAGCAGTAATGGAACCGCTAATAGCGCACACAACAGCCGAGATAAATGGGTCTGGACAAACACGATAAATGCAGAGAAGGTTTTTGGAGATCACAGTTTTAATTTATTGTTGGGAGAAGAGGAACAAAAAACCGATGGCGATCAGTTTGGTCTAAGTAGAACTGGTCAGACGGATCCGCTTTATTCAAACATACAAGGTGGCTGGCAAAATGTTTTTGACTGGAATACGGATAATCAGGTTTTTGATAATTACCTGTTTTCACTCTTTGGAAGATTACAGTACAATTACAAGCAGAAATATTTCTTCACTGCAAATGCGAGACAGGATGAATATTCAGCATTGGGACTAAATAATAAGAAAGGAAATTTCTGGGGTCTGTCTGTAGGATGGGAAATTACCAAAGAAAATTTTTGGACGGATTATGGTTTAAATGATATTTTCAGTGCGTTTAAACTTAGAGCGAGTTATGGAAAAGTTGGTAATATTGGCGGCCTGGGCGATTTCGCGGCTATTAACACCTATTCCGCAACATTGTATGGAGGTCAACCAGGATTAGTCTATTCTTCTACAGGAAATCCAGATTTAGAATGGGAAACCAGTAAGAAAACAGAAGTAGGCATCAATTTTGGTTTATTCAATAATAGATTAACCGCAGAGTTAGCTTATTACAATAATGATATTGACGGTTTAATTTTTGGAGTGCCTTTGCCTCCATCGGCCGGGGTACCCAATAGTACTATCAATACCGTATTACAAAACGTAGGTACCATGTATAATCGTGGGGTTGAGTTTTCAGTTGGAGGAACTCCAATATTGAATGATGATTTTTCTTGGAATACCTCTTTAAATATTTCAACCAACAAAAATGAGGTTACGTCTTTAGCAGATGGTGTCCCGAGCATTATATCGGGCTATAGCATAACGTTGCCAGGACAACCACTTGGGATGATCAACGCTGTCAAAACCGCTGGTATAGATCCTGCGACAGGGAGAATGATTTTCTTAGATCAAACCGGACGTAAGGTTTTTTATCAACACGTTGTGAGCAGTTCTTCGCCGTCTAATTATAAATGGTCTTATGAAGATGGCAGCGCAGCACCACCAATCACACCAGCTACGGATGCAGTTCCTTTTAAAAACACCGCTCCAAAAGTTTATGGAGGATTCAATAATAGCTTTAAATACAAAGCTTTTGAATTGGACGTATTGATGACCTATCAGGTAGGAGGTAATCTATATAATGGAACCCAAGCTACGATGAGAGACCAACGTTTCTGGAATAACTCTCGTGACGTCTTAAGACGTTGGCAAAATCCTGGCGATGTCACTGACATAGCAAGAATAGTAAACGGTGATAACGTATCGATGGGAAATACGATGGCAATAGATGCAAATATCAGCTCTTCAGATTTTTTAAGGTTGAAAACGCTTATGCTGTCCTATACGATTCCTAAAGACTTAGTTGCAAAAATCAACTTAAGCAATGTGAAGGTATATGCAAGCGGGCAGAACTTGGCTATTTGGACAAATTATACCGGTATGGATCCTGAGGTTACTACGAATGCCAACAATCCGATGTCACAAGGTATAGATAGAAACCAAGCGCCAAACGCTCGTACAATCACATTGGGAATGAAGGTAAATTTTTAGTTACCCACATAATTTTATTTAATAATATTAAAAATAACATGATATGAAAAAATTAAAACATACTCATAAAAATATATTTTTAAGTAGTTTCATCGTAATTGGAATGTGTTTGTTTCTCTTTACGTCTTGTCACAAGGATGAATTACTTAATCCAGATCCTTCAACCCTTATAACGGACACTGCGGCCTTTAATACGCCAGAGCGTATCGAAAATCAAGTTAATGGACTTTATAGCCTATTAAAAGCCAACAGCTTCTTGGGGAGTAGGTATTTCCTTATTAGTGAAATACGCGCAGGCGATTTTATATCCACCAACCTTAATGCTGCAACAGGTGCCACCTCCTATCAATTGAATGCGGAAACAACAACAGATGAAGTTGGTGCCATTTGGGAGAGAGGCTACCAGGCTATTAATGCAAGCAACGTTTTTATTGATAAAATGAATGCCGTAGGATTAGAGGTAACTGGAGCGGATGTAGGCAATAGTTATATTGCAGAAGCAAGATTAATTAGATCTTTGGCCTACTATTATCTTTTACAGTTATACGCCAGGCCTTACCTAGATGGTAATGGTTCTAAACCAGGACTACCATTAAGATTGCAGGGGAATACCGAGCCAGGGAATTATGATTTAGCACGAAGCACAGTAAAGGAAACCTATGATCAAATTATTATAGATTTAGATTTCGCTGAAGCGAATCTTCCAGAATCCTATGGTAATGGATTCTTAAATACTACCAGAGCTCATAAAAATACGGCGATTGCCCTAAAGACACGAGTGTATTTGAGCATGCAAGATTATCCTAATGTCATTACAGAAGCAAATAAAATAGTTTCTGTGACTGGTCCATTTGATGCTCCCAGTGGCGTAAAGAATGCTTTGGCTTCAGATATCCATGATGTGTATCAACCACCTTACACGACTTCAGAATCTGTGTTTTCAATGCCGTTTACCAACCAGGATTCTCCCGGAATTTCTATGCCTGCCTGGTATCTGCCTGGACAAGGTGACGGAGGTACACCTACTAGCAATGGTGACGGAGGCTATTCATTAAACCCGGATGGTATTCCTGCTGATCTTAATTGGACCGAAAATGACGATAGAAGAGATTTCCTGTTTAAAGGAACAAAAAGCGGTAAACTTTGGTTGACTAAATATAGCCAGGCTTCACCACATACAGATTACGTTCCTGTGATTAGATATTCTGAAGTGCTTTTGAATCTAGCAGAAGCTCTCGCAAGAAATACTAATTCTGTAGACGCCAGAGCTGTCGAGCTTTTAAGTGCAGTAAGAAACCGTTCGGATGCAACCACGCAGTTTTCAACAGCAGACTTTGCGAATGATACCGAATTGATCAGCACTATCCTAGAAGAACGACACATTGAGTTCTTGGGCGAAGGCATCCGTAATGCGGATATCATGAGGTTGGGAATTAATATCCCAGCAAAGCCAACCCATTCAGTTGCTGCCTCAAGTCCTTCGGATTATAATTATATTTTCCCTATCCCGATAGATGAGTTGAATTTGAATAAGTTAATGACAAACAATTAGAACTATGGGGATCAAAAAATATATTTATAGTACGTTAATTCTATTCATTTTAGCGGGCATGGCTGTAGCTGAAGCTCAGAACGTGCTAACGCCCAAAGAACATTTTGGATTTGAGATAGGAACGGATTATCAATTGGTAAACTATTCCCAAGCGGAGTCTTATTATAAGAAGTTAGCGGAAACTTCAGATCGTGTGCTGTTAAAGGATATTGGGAAAACTGAAGAAGGCCGCACCATGCCGATGATGATTATCTCTTCACCAGAAAATCTAAAAAATATCAAGAAATATCAAGAAATCTCCCAAAAATTGGCTCGCGCTGAAGATCTAAGTGAGCAAGAGGCGAAAGCGTTAATCAAGGAAGGGAAACCTGTTGTTTGGATTGATGGTGGACTCCATGCCACGGAAACCGTAGGATCGCATCAGCTTATTGAAATTTATTATCAATTGGTCAGCAATACCGATCCAGAAACACTGCGAATATTGGATGATGTCATTATTTTATTAGTGCACGCCAATCCTGATGGACAAGAGCTTGTGGCTGATTGGTATATGCAAGAATCTGATCAAGACAAAAGGAATATGATGATTCCACGATTATATCAAAAGTATATTGGACACGATAATAATCGGGACTTCTATATGATGAATATGAAAGAAACAACCAATATGTCGCGCATACAATATATAGAATGGATGCCACAGATCATTTATAACCACCATCAAAGTTCCCCAGCAGGAGCTGTGGTGGCAGGGCCTCCATATCGCGATCCTTTCAACTTTGTTTTCGATCCCTTGGTAATTACTGGGATCGATGGTGTTGGAGCAGCAATGGTCGACCGTTTGAGCCGTGAGAATAAACCTGGTTTTACGAGGTTGGATGGCTCACCGTATTCAACGTGGTGGAATGGTGGATTAAGAACGACCCCGTATTTTCATAATATGATTGGAATTTTAACTGAGACTTGGGGAAGTCCCAATCCTAGTGAAATTCCATTTATTCCAGAACGCCTTATACCGAATAATGACACGCCTTTCCCTATCAGACCACAGCCATGGACGTTTAGGCAGTCTATTGACTATTCGGTGTCCATGAACTATGCGACTTTAGATTACGCGAGTAAAAATGGCGAACATCTTTTAAATAATATTTATACCATGGGTAAGAATAATATTGAAAAAGGGAGTCGAGATTATTGGACGTTGACACCCAAAAATATTGAAGGCATTAGAGCCCAATACGAAAAAGATTTAAAGGAAGGACTTGTTAAAAAAGAAGAAGAAACGGGAAGACGATCGAATGCCATTCCAATAGAATATTATGATAAGGTTTTTAAAAATCCTGATCTTAGGGATCCTAGAGGTTATGTGATCTCCGCTAATCAAAATGATTTTCCCACCGCGATTAATTTTATAAATGCGTTGATAAAATCGGGCATTTCGGTTCACAAGGCTTCTTCTGATTTTCAGATCAATGGGAAGAAATATCCCAAAAATTCCTACATTATAAAATCGGCCCAAGCTTTTAGATCACACTTATTAGACATGTTTGAACCTCAGGATCATCCTAATGACTTTTTGTACCCAGGAGGACCACCTGTTCGACCTTATGACGCGGCTGGATGGACCTTAGCTTACCAAATGGGCGTTGAATTTGATCGGCTTCAAGATGATTTTTCAGGGCCTTTCGAAAAGCTTCCTTATGGTGAGCTTCAAATGGCACCAGAATATAACATTGCGGAATCTTCAAATGGTTATGTGCTAGATGCAAAAGTTAATAATTCCTATACCGCAGTCAATGATTTATTAAAAGCGGGAATAGACGTTTTCCGTATAACCAAAGCTTCTAACACTATAAGCGAAGGATCGTTTTATGTGCCGTCAGGAGGACTTAAAATTTTGAAACAATCAGGAAAGGAGTTGGGAGTAAAAGCAGTGCCAGTGAATAAGAAACCGGCCGATCTGACAAAAATAGCTCCAAGCAGAGTTGCGCTATATGACCAATATGGCGGTTCAATGACTTCAGGATGGACCCGTTGGATTATGGAACAGTTCCATTATTCATTTCAAGTTATTTATCCAGAAGATATCGATAAGGGAAAATTGAACTCGAAATTTGATGTCATTTTATTTACAGACGGAACAGTGCCGGCCATGGGTAAGAAAGAGTTTCAAAGAAAAATGCCTGAAGCAAAAGATATTCCAGCGGAATATAGAGGGATGCTAGGTCAACTTACTGCTGAGAAGTCGATTTCTAAATTAGAAGAGTTTCTCAAAAATGGTGGAGACATTGTAACCATTGGCAGTGCTACAAACTTATTGTTTCATTTGAAACTACCTGTCCAAGATGCATTGGTTAAAGTGGATGGGAAAGGTAACAAAGTGCCTCTAGCAAGTACAGATTATTATATCCCAGGAAGTATTTTAAAAACGACTTTGGACACACACCAACCGGTTACTTGGGGAATGACTGATCATGCCGATATGGTATTCAATCGAAGTCCAGTATTTCGATTGGATGCGAGCGCAACTATCAAAGGGGTAACACCTATTGCATGGTATGCGAAAGATGATCTTTTACGAAGTGGCTGGGCGTGGAATGCATCTTACTTGGACCAAGGAATTGCGGCTTTAAAAGCTGAGGTTGGCAAGGGTACTATATACGCCTACGGACCAGAAATTCTTTTTAGAGGACAATCGCACGGTACTTATAAATTACTGTTCAACGCACTCTATATCAATAAATAAAATAATAATTCAAAAACATATTCAATGAAAAAACATCTATTAGTCTTTCTGCTCGGAATTGCGTTAAGCGTTCCAAGTTACGGACAACTTAATCTGAAATATCAAGAACCGCCAAAAAGCATCGTGGACTTGGTGGACGCTCCCGAATCTCCGAACGTTTTATTCAATTCCCAAGGAGATCTCATGTTGATCCTAGAAGTTCCAGGTTACACAAGTATCGAACATGTGGCGCAACCTGTCATAGGTTTGGCAGGATTGCGCATCAATCCTACCAATAATTCCACTGTAGGGGAATTGGCTGGCGTTTATACCGGCATAAAAATTAAAAATCTTAAATCCGGAAAAGAAAACACTTTAAAAGGTTTGCCAAAAGATGTACGAATAGCGAATATCGCTTGGAGTCCTGATGGGACTAAATTTGCTTTTAGTAATAATAGTCTGCAGGGCGTAGAATTATGGGTGGCAGATGTAAAAAACTTTGAGGCTAAGAGGCTCACCCAATCCCTTTTAATGGATGCTTATGGAAAAACGTTGCAATGGCATCCTGATGGCAGCCACATTTTAGCGCAATTAATTCCTTTAGATCGTAAGATTCCGCCAACAAAAAGTATTGTTCCTACAGGACCTATCGTTCAGGAAAATTTAGGAGAAACTACCCCAGCAAGGACCTATCAAAATCTTTTACAAGATCCATTTGATGAAAAATTAATGGAGTATTACCTGGTTTCGCAATTAACGGCGGTGGATTTAGAGGGTAATACTACCAACATTAATAAACCTGCTTTATATAAAGATGCTGCATATTCCCCAGACGGAAAATATCTTATGGTTGAAACGGTTAAAGCACCGTATTCATACTTAGTGCCAATCTACTACTTTTCCTATCAAACCTCAATTTTGAATACTGATGGAAGCATGGTTAAGCAATTGTATGATTCTCCTTTAAAAGATGATTTGCCCTTAGGTTTTGATGTTGCAGCTACTGGTCCAAGATCCTACCATTGGCGAAGTGATGCCCCATCCACAATGGTTTGGGTAGAGGCTCAGGATAAAGGAGATCCTGCTGTTGAGGCTAAAGTTAGAGATATCTTATTCGCACTTGACGCTCCATTTGATAAAGAGCCCTTAAAATTATTTTCTACGGAATTAAGATATCGTGGCGTCAATTGGATAAACTCTAAATATGCGATCGTTAATGAAATTTGGAGAAAAAATCGTAAAACCAAAATGACACTGATCAATCCAGATAACGGCGCTATGGTCAAGGTAATTTCAAAACGTTCCTCTGAAGATGCCTATACCGATCCCGGAAGTTTTGTTTACGGAGATGGTCCTTTTTCGAAAGATGTCGTCTTAACCGATAAGGGAGATAATCCCGTTGTTTTTACTATCGGAACCGGTGCTTCACCAAAAGGAGATCGTCCATTTTTATTGAAATGGGACTTGCTGACCAATAAACAGGATACGCTGTTCAAATCTAAAGCGCCTTATTATGAAGTTCCAGAATTCTTCAACAACACAAAAATTGTTTACATCTCGAGAGAATCTGGTGAGGAAACCCCCAATTACTTTTCTGTAAACCTGAAAAACAGAAAAGCCAAAGCTTTGACTGATTTTCCAGATCCTTATCCAAGTCTAATAGGTGTTCATAAACAATTGCTATCATACCCTCGTAAGGACGGTTTAAAATTGTCAGGCATGCTTTATCTGCCTAAAGATTTTAAGATAGGAGATGCACCATTGCCTGTATTGGTTTGGGCTTATCCAAGAGAATACAAAACGAGGGCCGCTGCCGGTCAAGTTAAAGGGTCTCCTTATCGTTTTACCCGTCTTGCTTTTAGATCGCCGGTGTATTGGGTTACTCGCGGCTATGCGGTTTTGGATAACGCAGACATGCCTGTAGTAGGCGAGGGAGAAAATCAACCCAATGATACGTTTCTTGATCAAATAGAAGATAACGCCACGGCTTTAATTGATTATTTGGTGGATATGGGCGTCGCAGATAGAAATCGGATCGGCATTGGAGGCCATTCTTATGGTGCATTTATGGTAGTCAATTTATTCGCGCATAATAATTTATTTGCCGCGGGAATTGCGAGAAGCGGGGCCTATAATCGGACGCTAACGCCTTTTGGATTTCAGGCTGAACCGCGAACTTTTTGGGAAGCTCCAGACGTTTACAACAAAATGTCACCTTTCAATTATGCTGATAAGATTAAAACACCATTGCTAATTACACATGGAATGGATGATGAAAATTCAGGTACATTCCCTGTTCAAAGCGAGCGCTTATATAGTGCGATCAAAGGGCATGGTGGTACGGTAAGATTAGTTTTATTACCTAAAGAGTTTCATGGCTATAGAAGTCGCGAATCCGTGCTACATACCTTCTGGGAACAAAATGAATGGCTTGAGAAATATGTAAAAAATAGAGCAAATAAAAAGTAAGACTTTTCATTCTAATCTCTTGAATAGGCCATTGTTATACGTAATATAATGGCCAAATACTAAGCGTCGCCAAATTTTTAAATACAATAATCCAAAAGCCCAGACGAAACTCTGGGCTTTATTTATAGATCGACATTTAGGAAAATAGACGAAAATATGATGCTTTTATTAATCTTGAATTGCCGATGATTATTTATGGCTCTAACTCCAACACTTCAATATTTCTAAACTCTGTGGGATGGCTCTCGCTTTGTAGAGAGATATAACCACCTTTTATGGCTTCGCCTATTCTTTCTTTATAAGATGCACTATAATCATCCATATCTGCTCCGCCGTATTGTGGTTTTGAATATCGCAACACTTCCTTATCGTTGATTCTATGGATGATTAAAGAATCATTATAGACTTCAACTTCTAACTGAACCCATTGATTGCCATAAAAAGTATCGGAAGTTGATTCTGTACAATGTTGAGTAATCAATGTTTCGTCCATGACGACGTTGGTGCCCGGGGTACATAAATTGGCAGTGGATCTGCTAACACCTTCGGTAATTCCACCCAACATTTGAACCTCAATGCTCAATGGGAAACTTTGGTCTTTCATCATATTTTTAGGATCCTCACCGTGAATCATGAGCCCACTATTTCTGGTTGCCCACCCGGCACCATCTGCAATTTGATCGCCGGTAAAACGGTATTGCATTTTTAATTTATAATTGGAAAATGGTGTTTTATAAAAAAGATGACCAAATCTATCATTGAACTGATCATCGTAACCATCATAAGATACTTTAATGACACCATCTTCCACCCGAAAGGTATTATGAAGATTATCGCCTAAATCGTAACCTTTAATTTTAGGCGTCCATCCGTCTAAATCTTTACCATTAAATAAGGAGATCCAATTTTCCGTAACTTTCTCTTCAGCAGTAGCGTTGGGATTTTTGGATTCGGGTTTTGATTTGCAGCTAATGATTAATAAAACAACTAAAGCAATTAAAATTTGGTTGGTTCTATTGTACATATTGATTGAGTTTGAATGATTCTATAAAATAATGATTATTTTTTTCTTAATACGGATAAATGACTGTTGGTATATGGGCAGTAGCGGGATTTGCGCACTGTCTTTCGGTTCAATACTGATCTTTAATTTACCGAAAGGTAAATAATTAATCTAGAGGGTGCAAGTCCTTATGGCAGAGTGTAACCCTTCGGCTCAGGTCAGGTGGCCTGTATCATTAGTAAGCCTCAAGCTTGTCTGTCGTGAGATGGGTAATGAAGCGGAACTTTAATCTCGATGGCTATTAGGGTGTGCTGACCCTTCGACGAGCTCAGGATAACCAAGCAGGCAGCAGATAAGAGATTGTATGGTTGGATGAGCAAGCACACTTCGACTGGGCTCAGTGCATCGTATCACTGAGATTTCTGGAACACTTTTAAAGTGAACGCCGATTGGTGGACCTGGCAGGGGTAAAGTGAAGCTGTAGGCTTTTCTTTTTATAAGCTAAAGCTAAAAGTAAAACTATGCAACACTGTAATTTATAGACGCAAATTCAATCTATTTAAACTGAGGGTATTCGTCTTTCAAAGATTTATATTCTTAGGAAATTCGAAGTGCAAGTATTGGGTACCACATCCGATTACTTTTTTTTAAAAGAGATTGCAGTTCTTTTAATAATGTTTCGTTGGCATCATCATTAACTCTCGAGTTATTTTATTAAATTGATCATCTGAAAAATTTTAAGTTGTTAAGTAAGATTAAAATAAATTATAAATTATGATTATTGGTATACCAAAAGAAATTAAAGCAGACGAAAATCGTGTTGCAATTCAACCAAGTGGTGTTTTAGAAATGAAGCGTAATGGCCACGAAGTTCTCATTCAAAAAGGAGCGGGGACAGGAAGTGGATTTGTTGATCAACTGTACAAAGATGCTGGAGCTACTATTATAGACGATGTGAGCGAGCTATGGAAGCGTGCAGAAATGATCATGAAAGTAAAAGAGCCAGTTGGTAAGGAATATCCACTTATGCGCGAAGGTCAAATTATTTTTACTTTCTTTCATTTCGCAGCTAACGAAGCATTAACTAAAGCAGTGCTGGACTCTAAATGTATTGCTATCGCCTACGAAACGGTAGAAGACGCAGATGGAAACTTACCCTTGCTTGTCCCTATGAGTGAAGTCGCTGGTAGAATGGCGGCTCAAAAAGGTGCGGTTTATCTGGAGAAAACTAATGGAGGTCGCGGTGTGTTAATGGGTGGAATTACTGGTGTGAAACCGGCAAGGGTACTTGTGCTAGGCGGTGGAAATGTTGGCGTTAATGCGGCAAAGGTTGCTGCTGGAATGGGAGCAAATACCACGATTATGCATAATACGATCTCTCGACTAAGTTATTTAAATGACGTATTGCCAAAAAATATAGATACGCTCTTTTCGAATCCAGCTAATATTAGAGCCATGCTTCCCACTGTTGATTTAATTATTGGAGCAGCGCTGATACCAGGTGCAGAAGCACCAAAATTGATTACCAGAGATATGCTTAAAGAAATGCGCCCAGGTACGGTAATGGTGGATGTGTCCATTGACCAAGGAGGCTGTTTTGAAACTTCGAGACCAACTACTCATGAAGATCCAGTTTTTGTTGTAGATGGTATTACACATTATTGTGTAACCAATATGCCTGGCGCCGTTCCCCAAACCGCAACTTTAGGTTTAACAAATACCACTTTAAATTATGCCATTGAAATTGCTAATAAGGGTTGGAAGCAAGCCCTTAAAGAGGATGAGGATTTGCAGAAGGGACTTAACATAGCAAACGGTACTATTGTTTACCAACAGGTTGCCGAAGCATTTAATATGGCTTGGGAACCGATTGACAATATGTTAAATTAAACTTGGTTTGAATAAAACTGCCTTATGCATTAATTGGCTCTTTCTTGTTGCCCATCTGATTTCTTGAATTGAAAAGAATCTCTTACATTCTCAAATTTAGTGCTGTTCTCCATTGGATTTCATATCGTTTAATAGCT
Organism: Flavobacteriales bacterium; assembly: GCA_038243395.1. Lineage (GTDB taxonomy): Bacteria > Bacteroidota > Bacteroidia > Flavobacteriales > Flavobacteriaceae > Gelidibacter. The sequence continues at coordinate 12,036 of JBBSRC010000099.1, forward strand.
ACACAAGCTTTATTTTTCCAATGGAGATGGGCTATTTTATAAGGTAGTTACTTTGAAATAGATGACAAAATCAGTGGTATAAATGGATAAAACGGATGGGTTGTGTTCAGGTTGATTAGACTCCAAAAGACGCTTTGTCAGTTATTATAATTTTAAACGTTAGTTTTTTCTTGAAGTATGAGGATTGCCTCTAAAAGTGCTTTAGTGAAAAATTAGTGCATCTTTACTTATTTATTTAACACAGGTCTTTGTTGGCAACTGGCTTTAATTCTGCTAAAATCTCTGTACTTTTATTATCAGCCCATTTAAATGATCAAAATCTTTGTCTGCTGTAAGTAGAGTTGCATTTAAAGTTAAAGCTGTAGCTCCTATCCAAATATCATTTTTTCCCATATTGTTATGAGAACCTTTTTTATAATTGCCGCTTAAATCAGGAAGTTTATTTTTACTGTAACAATCAATCAATTTATAATTGTCAAGCAAATCATTATCAGTATTTAAAATATCAACATAAGTAACTCCTTTAAGAAAATCACCTAAAAACTTTGTTTTATTTGTTTGCCAACCTGCAATCACAGAGAAACTTAATAATTCAGCTTTTGTTACTATGGAAATTACCTGTATTGGTTGAGGGTTCAGAGAGTTAATCCAGTTCAAACAGTCTTTGCCTTTTTTATCTTGTCTAATAATGTGTATTACAGCGCAAGTGTCTAAAACTAAATACCTCATACTTAAAGTTCCTTAAGTAATTTCTCAAACTCTTCATCAGATTCTTCGCCAGGCCATTTGCCAGCGATTTCGTTCATCCAATTTTTTGTCAGATTCTTTGAAGTTTGTCTTTTGATTTGTTGAATTGTAGATTCAGAAAATGGAATTTTTGAAAAATATTTATCTTCTTCTGTAGCTTCAAATATTCGGTCTATTTCTACATAAGCTAATTTTCCATTTGGTTTAAAGTGTCCAATTCCATAAATCGTAGCTTCTTTTCCCCAGAAATCTTTAATTGTATCTTGTTGAGATTTATTAGTGATATTCCCTAATAAATTTCCTTGTTCTGTTTTTACTGTAACTTTTGATTTACTATGTTCAAGAATATCAATAAATCCGTTTATTACAACATTTTGAGGGTCAGGAATTGAATCTTCCAATACTTTTATTCTATTAAAATCCGATTTTTTTAAATGTAACTCTGAGATTGAGCCTCTATTTGAAATAATTAATTCTTCGTTGTTTGTACGGAAAAACGATTTTAAATCTATTAAGTTTTTTACTAAAGCCTTATCAAGTAGGTTTTTTTCAGAATTATTATCATCGAACGCTTCTTGGTATGCAAGCATAAACAAGGACATTGGTGTTTGATTCGGTAATTGTTCTGCAAATTCCGGTTGAAATGCGTTAACTTGAATTGCTTTAATAGAACTTGCAAAAGTGGTGGATTCCAATTCTAATAAAGTACTACTTTCTTTAATTCCTTTTAGTCTGATACTTAGCGCTTCATCCAAGAAACGTGATATTTTGCCTTGTTTGTTAGAAATACCACCAAGTCTTATTTGAAGTGCTCCCTTTGCTATATTAGAGATGCTTTTGGCGAGAAATGCAATTCTATCCAAATCAATAGTTCCCTTCTCTTGAAGGTCACTTTTTAGAATGATATCATATTCAATTATTTCTTCTTCCACCTTATTTCAATTATATATCAAAGGTATAATATTAATTCCAATGTTTTTTCAGCTTGTTGCCAACATTGGGGTATATGACACTTCGACCCTTCGATAAGCTCAGGGCGGGAAAGCTCTGGACAGATAAACTCAGTGCATCACATAGGACCAAGGACCAAATGTTTTTAATCTTAAGATGCTATTTATATGAAAATTTATT
>JBBSRC010000100.1:0-13641 GCA_038243395.1 Flavobacteriales bacterium
ATAGATTCGCGTAAATTCGTGAAATTAGTGTCTAAATTTTTCAAAATCTAAAGCGAGTTACAAGTATAACTTTATCATGCCACTCACGAATTTAATTTAATCCATCAATTTTTATGACAACTTGAAAACAAGAACCCGCCTCGCCATACTATTTACACTGATTACCGCGACCATTCTTTTCGCCTTTGCCGCTATCATCTACTATTCGACCCAAGAAAGTCGCGAACGAGAATTCTATACACTTCTTAAAAAGGAAGCGATTACTAAAGCTAATCTCTTTTTTAATGCCAAAGTAGATCCTCAGACGCTACAAGATATTTATAGAAGCAATCGTCAGGTTTTGAACGAAGTTGAAGTCGCTATTTATGACAAGGATTTTACGTTATTGTATCATGATGCGGTCGATATTGATTTTGTGAAAGAAACCAAATCCATGAATGACGACATCTATAAAAAAGGGGAAATTCAATTCTATCAAGAAGACTGGCAAGTGATTGGTTTACGCTATGAATTTGAAGGCAATCAATACGTCGTCACTGCTACTTCTTATGACCAATATGGCTATAATAAATTAAATAGTTTACTGAAGACTATCCTTTTTGTTTTTGTGATTTCAATTGTTTTTATCTATATCGCTGGGGTTTTCTTTTCTAAGAAGGCTTTTAAACCGGTCAGCGAAATGACTGAAAAAGCGCAGAACATCACGGCGACAAATCTGGATTTACGATTGCCTTCCAACGATAATAAAGACGAGTTATCCGAACTTGCGCAGACCTTTAATGCCATGTTAGATCGCCTCGAGCAGTCTTTTGATGCTCAGAAACACTTCGTTTCTAACATTTCGCATGAACTCCGAACGCCTTTGGCCGCCATCATTACCGAATTAGAGTTATCGATTAACAAAGAGCGTAATCTTCAAGATTATAAAACAGCCATTGAAAATAGCCTTAAAGATGCAAAAAAAATAGTGCGACTTTCAAACAGTCTTTTGGATATGGCCAAAGCGAGTTATGATCCGTCGGAAATTTCGTTTAAATCTGTACGGATTGATGAAGTCTTATTGGATGCGAGACAGCAAGTGCAACGCGCCAATCCAAATTATAAAATAGACATTCACTTTGAAACTGATTTTGAAAGTGATGAACAGATTTCTGTCAATGCGAATGCGTATCTACTAAAGGTTGCTTTTGCAAATCTTTTTGAAAACGGCTGTAAATTCTCTGAGGATTATCATTCCAAAGTTTCTATCGCTTTTAAAGACCAGAGTATACAATTGCAATTCTCAGATCAAGGGATTGGTATTTCTGAAATTGATTTGAAGAATATTTTTAAGCCTTTCTATAGAGGAGACAACCAAAAATTCGCTGACGGAAATGGTATCGGGTTGTCTTTGACTCAGAAAATAATCACGATACATAAAGGTACGATTTCTGCCGCTTCAAAACTTGGGGAAGGCAGTACCTTTTTCGTTAGTTTTCCTAATGATTAGACTTGTCATCATTGCGAGGAGCAAAGCAATAAGCATTAAAAATAATGCGAAATTATTATTGCGACGAAGCAATCTCATTAATCAAACAGACCGATTCGTGGATTGTGACTATCAAAAAATCTTCCTTGAAACGTACAGGATGCTTCATCGTGTGTCCTCGCAATGACGGCTGGAAATGTTGTCGCGCATCCTCGAAATAAAGGCTTTACGTCTCGTTGCGCCTGCTCGCAATTACCGCTTAACGCATCTTCGTGCCTCCTCGCAATTACGACCACAATCCCTTTTCTAATGAAATTCTAATTTTTTTCTATCACTCCTCTAACCAACAAATAGAGAAGTGAAGTGAATCTTTGCAACAGTATTAATACTGTACAAGAATTCACTTGAAAATTAGCATGAAGTTTATTTTTAAAACACTTATCTATTTAGCGGTAACTGTCGCGTTTTATCTCCCGGTAAACGCCCAAACAGAATTCACGCTCGAACGCGTCCTAAAAACGGCAAAACTCAACAATCCGATTTTGAAATCTGAGCATTTCAATGTGGCAATTGCTGAAACCGACATCTTAAGCGCAAAGCTGCGTCCCAATCTGGTGTTGAGCAACGAAACCATTCAGGTGGCAAAATCTTCGGAGTTTACCGGTGGCACCAATTGGTACAATCCTGAAAACCGTGAAGTGCTTTGGCAATTATCAAAAGAGTTTCAAATTATGGGACAGCGTCAAAACAAAATTGATGTGGCATTAAAAAGTGCCGAGTTATCTCAAAAAGAATATACAGAGATAGAACGGGAAATACTATTTGAAGTTGCCGAAAAATGGAATGAAGTCTGGACGGCGCAAAAGCAATTGGAACTCATCCAATCTGCTAAAAATAATATTGACAGCTTGGTAAAGACCACTCAGCTTCGCTACAAAAATCAAGTGATCACGCAAACCGATGTTTTCAGAACAGAATTATTAGCAAAGCAATACGCATTACAATACGCCACAGAACGTCAAGAACTTTTAAACCGAAAAAAAGAACTTCAGTTTCTAATCGGTATCCAAGATCCTATTGAGATTGATACGACTGAAGATTTTGGAATGTATGCATTGACTACTTTAGAAGAGCTGCACGAACTATCCATCGCCTCCAGAAGTGATATTCAAACGGCAAAAACATGGATTGATGTTTCAGAAAGCAATATCAAGCTTCAAAAGAGCATGTCGTATCCTCAACCGGAAGTTGGCGTGATTTACAATGCACAGCATAATATTCCACATTTCGGTTTCTCAGCGTCAATAGATTTACCATTTTTCGACCGGAATCAGGGTGAAATCAAAAAATCACACATCCAAAGAGATCAGGCAGAGCAACAACTTAACACTTTACAAACCCAACTGCAAACTGAAATATCAACAGCGTATGACAGTTATCAAGTTCAGCTACAAAACATCGAATCCTACAATTCGCTACTCGAACAATCTCAAACGATTTTAGATAATGTCCAATATGCTTACCTCAGAGGCGGCACGAGCATTATCGACTTCTTAGAAGCACAAAGTAGCTGGCTAGAAACACAAGAACAATACAACGAAGCTTTAGAAAAATACCGTCAAAGTCATATACAACTGCTTTACGCAGCAGGTTTAATCAATCAATTAGCACAATAATGAAGCACGCAATTTTCACAGGAGTTCTTTTAATTTTACTGTCTTCATGTGGCAGCGAAACTAAAACAGACCAAACTCAAAGACCCTCACCTATCGTAAGCGAAGGAGGATTAAAAATTCAGTTTCCAGATGCTGGACATTTAGATTTTTTCAAAACGGAAACTCTAAATAACGATACGCTTTCTGCAAAATTTTCAGCGCCTGCTAACATCGCAGCTACTGTTATAGCTTCGCGAGAAGGTGTAAGTCAGAATTTAATATTATTTGAAAATCCAGATTTAGCAAGTCATTATACACAATTGACGCAGCTACAAATTAGCATCAATCAGATTTCAAATATTAATTTGAAACAACGACGATCAGAATTGGAGCGCACCAAAGATTTGCAGTCACACGGCGTCGCTACTGGTCAAGATTTGATGGATGCCGAAGGCGCTTTATCTATGGAACAAAGCGGACTTGCTAATGAAAGAGCAGCGTTGATTGAACACGAATCTAAATTGATATCTGAAGGATTTACACCAGATGTATTGCGAAAAGCAAAAGCTGGAACGGCATTTCTAATCTGTGATATTCCTGAAAATCAAATTGGGAATATTGAAGAAGGCAGTAAATGTGACATCAAGTTCAACGCATTTCCTAACACAGAATTCACTGGTAAAGTAGATGCTATCGCCGATGTCGTGGATCATAGCACACGTATGATCAAAGCGCGAATCCTAGTCAACAATTCTTCAAAAAAATTGAAATCAGGCATGTTCGCTAACGTCACCTTCGATTTGAGCGACGATCATAACGTGAGCGTCAACAAAAACGCACTGATTACAGTACAGGGTAAACATTATGTATTTATAAAAACTTCCGAAAATGAATTTGAACGTAAGCAAGTCAACATAGGCCAACAAATTGGCGATCGTATTATCATTTTTGACGGTATTTCTAGCGCTGACGAAGTGGCTATTGAAGGCGTTCTGCAACTCAAAGGATTATCATTCGGATATTAAAAAATTAAGACATGTTACAAGCACAACTCTTCATCGATAAAGACGAACTTAAAGGCGTCAGGCCTTTACACGAATTCATTATGAAATTACTCATTGAAAACGGGATTGCCGGCGCAACGTCGGTCATGGGCTATTCAGGTTTTGGAAAACATAACCGTCTGAAACAACCGTCACAATTATTCTCGTTTGATGAAGCCTCCATGTATATCACGTTTATCGATACCGAAGAAAAAGTAAAGGCAGCCTTAAGTGTTTTAAGAGAGCACTATCGCGGCGGATTTATAGTCACGCATGCTGTAAATCTCTGGTAAACACTAGTAATTTGTTTGATCAACTCATTTAAAATCAAATGTGCTTTAAGCACTTATAATTTATAAATCATATGTCCTGTGATTAAAAATCTTCTCGTATTCTCACATAAAAACCGTCCGTTGGTCGTAGCCTTGAGCTTGATCATCATGGGTATTGGTTATTATTCTTTCACGGAACTTAAAATAGAAGCGTATCCCGATATTGCCGATACCAACGTGATTGTCGTTGCGCAATATCAAGGTCGTGCTGCCGAAGAAGTTGAGCAGCAAGTTACTATTCCGCTGGAACGCGTATTGCAAGACGTGCCTAATGTTATTGACCGTAGAAGCCGAACCATCTTTGGATTATCCGTTGTACAATTGACATTTAAGGATGATACGGACGATTATTTTGCGCGTCAGCAAGTTATGGAACGACTCGCTAGTGCTGAATTACCTGAAGGTGTCATCTCTGAATTAGCACCACTTTCCACTGCGGTTGGCGAGATATTCAGATATGTGGTGGAGGCACCTCCAAGTTATTCGCCTACAGAATTAAGAGATTTACAAGATTGGGTCATTGAACCGTATCTATTGCAAACCAATGGTGTTGCCGACATTACAACATTTGGTGGGCCGTTAAAACAGTTCCACATTCTTATCGATCCTGAGAAGCTCCGTAAATACGATTTGAGCTTTTCAGAAGTTGAAGATGCCGTCGTAGCGAATAACCATAACACTGGTGGGAACATCATGGAACGGGGCGGTCAAGGTTTTGCCGTACGTGGTTTAGGGGCCATCAAAAATGAAAAAGATATTGAGAATATCGTTCTAAAAGCTGTCAAAGGCGTTCCGATTTTCATCCGTGATGTAGCGAGTGTAGAAATCGCTCCGCCACCGCCAAGTGGTGTTTTGGGCTATTCTGTTTCTGATGAGAACGTAGAAGTCTACAACGGTGTTGAAGGTATTATTTTACTTCGGAAATTTGAAAACCCGAGTGAAGTTCTCGTAGAACTCAAGCAACGGATTGCCGATTTACAAGAGCACGAACTTCCAGATGATGTGACCATCCGGACGCTTTATGACCGTGGCTTCTTAATTGATCACTCTTTAAATACTGTCGCAATGACCCTATTTGAAGGGGTTAGTATTGTCATTATTATTCTTATTTTTTTCTTAGGAAGTGTGCGAAGTGCTTTGGTGGTGGCTTTAACCATTCCGTTTTCTTTGTTATTCGCTTTTATCATCATGCGATTTACAGGGATTCCGGCCAATTTATTGTCGCTAGGAGCCATTGACTTCGGAATTATTGTGGACGGCGCAGTGATCATGACCGAACATCTGATTCGGAAATATCGAACAGCCACGCGTCAACAACGCCAAGAAGGGATCGTTAGTATTACATTATCAGCGGCTCAAGAAGTAGGTCGAGAAATCTTTTTCTCGGTCACGATTATCATCTTGGCCTATATGCCCATCCTATTAATGACGCGTGTAGAAGGCAAATTATTCTCGCCAATGGCATTAACGCTGTCCTTTGCTGTTTTAGGATCCATGCTGGCAGCACTGACCTTTATCCCTGTAATCATTTCGTATGTGTACGGAAAAACCATGTCGCAACCCGACAAAAAGTTTAAAAACCCTAAAAACTTTATACTGACATTTTTAGAAAAACAGTATGTGAAAGCTTTAAATGTCTTTACAACGCACTATAAGACCACAGTAGCTATAGGTTTTGCAGTGGTACTTATTCTGATTTCGTTTGGAACAAGATTAGGTTCTGAATTTTTACCGGAATTGGATGAAGGCTCGATTTTCTTACAGGCCAATTTCCCTGCAGGAATTACGATTACTGAAAACGCAAAATACGCTCCTAAAATACGAGAGGTCATTTCAAAATACCCACAGGTGTCCTATGTGATTACCCAAACAGGGCGAAATGATGATGGTACGGATCCATTCCCAGCCAATAGAAACGAGATTTTAGTCGGATTAAAAGATTACTCCGAATGGAGTGGTACACTTTCGAAAAGCGACTTGGTTCAAAAAATGCGTACCGATTTGGAGGATGAGTTCCCAGGAGTTGCCTTTACTTCTGGTCAACCTATTATTGACCAAGTGATGGAAATTGTAACGGGAAGTGCGGCCGATTTGGCGGTATCTATTGTTGGGGACGATTTAATCATGATGCGTGAAAAAGCGGAAGTGATCTCGCAGATTATGCAAAACATGGATGGTAGTAAAGGTGTAGATATTGAGCAAGAAAACACGCAGGACCAATTGGCCATTAACATCAATCGTGAGCAAGCCGCGCGCTATGGCATCAACGTGGCTGATATTCAAGATATGATTGAAGCGGCTATTGGCGGCAAAGAGATTTCGGTTTTATATGATGGCGCCAAACGTTATGATATTGTGGTTCGTTATCTACCACAATTCCGTGAAAATATGAACGACATCAAAAACCTGATGATTACTTCTGCGACTGGCGCTTTAGTCCCGATGGATCAGTTGGCCGACATTGGCTATGTTGAAGGACAAACCAATATTTACCGATATAACAACAAACGTATGGTTACCGTGCGTGCTAATATTGAAGGTCGTGACCAAGGTGGCTATGTGAAAGAATTGCAAGATAAAATCGATGCACAACTCGAAATCCCAAAAGGATACGAATTGGTTTATGGTGGTCAGTATGAAAACTTAGCACGAGCCGGAAAGCAGTTGGCGTTTACCATCCCGTTAACCTTAATTATGGTTATTGTCGTCTTATTTATGTTGTTCAAAAACTTTAAAGACACGCTCATTACCACCAGCTGCGTTCTTTTTGCATTAGCCGGTGGTATCATCGCATTAATGCTAAGAGGGTATTATTTTAACGTCTCTGCAGGAGTTGGATTTGTATCAATTTTCGGAATTTCTGTAATGGCTGCGGTACTATTGGTATCCGCCTTAAATAGAGCATCCGCCAAGGAACCATTAACCAAAGCCTTGATTACCGCAACTTCAAAAGAACAATTGAGAGCTGTTTTGACCATTCTTATTTTGGCGATCTTCGGATTAGTTCCTGCTGCCATTTCAAGTGGTATCGGATCGGATGTTCAGCGACCATTGGCAACAGTGATTATCGGAGGATTAACGAGTACGTTACTATTTGCACCACTATTAATTCCGCCATTGTACTGGTGGGTTCATAAGCCGAAGGAGGATACTTCGACGAGCTCAGTAACCTAATTAAAAATGAATTTGCTTGCCCGTCCGCAGCGTTTGCGAAGGCGGGAAGTTGAAAATGAAGATTAGTCCCTTAACAAAGACCTTTCTTTTTAAAAACCTGAAAAACCTTAACAACCTCAACAAAAACACCTGCAAGTAAACTGAAATAAACAGTATCCAAAACCAAAGCACACTATTTGTTTTAACTCTTTTTTTGAGATTATGAACTTATAAAATGAAAGCTAATTAATTCTTATTTTCTTTAATCACTGAAATAAATAGCGTTAAAACTCTAGTAACTAATCAGTCACAAATATATTGTTTTTAAGGAAGATGGTTGGACTCTAAAACCTCTTAGAGATGCGTTGAAACTTAAAAAACAAACGCAAATCGGATGAATACAAACAAAATATAAAAAAAGCCACACACCTTTTACAAACGAATGTGCCGTGAAAGACAACAATTATTTATATTCCTATTGAACAAGTAACACCAGGCAACAATGCTTCAGAAAGGGCTATACGTAATGTAGAAGTCAAAAAAAAATATCAGGTCAGTTTAAAATAGAACAAGCCGCTCAAAATTTTGCGCTGATAAGGTCGGTTATAGATACTACCTTAAAAAATGGAATGTATGTAATAGATTCTTTGAAACTTATCGCTAAAGATAAATTTCAATTTGAAAATTGATTAGCCACCTATTTCTTTAAAAACCGCTTTGATATAAGTTTTCATTTAGGTTACTGAGCTTGTCGAAGTATCATTTTTTCTAACTCATTTACATTCTATTTATAGTAAGATAAAAAACCAATGCGATAAGTTATTTCCAACTAGTTAACAGAAATTAAATGAATATCAAAAATAAGTACAGCCCCACCAGGAACACCAGGACGCCCATTACTTCCATATCCTAAATGCGAAGGAATTAATAATTTACCTTTGCCTCCTTCTTTAAAATAAGTAATTCCTTCTGTCCATCCTTTTATTACTTCTTGTAAACTAAACGAAATTCCATTAGCATCACTTTTATCAAAAGTCTTACCGTCTAAAAAATAACCTTTATAAGCTACGGTTACATTAGAGGTTGCGGCTGGCTGTTCACTAGAGCCAGGCTCATCAATAACATAATACAAACCGGAAACACTTTTTTGAGCATCTAAATTATTCTTGTCAATATAGGCTATAATTTCTTCATTATTTTTCTCTTTATAGTCTACAACGCCATCACTTTTATTACATGCAGTTAAGAAGGCAAATACCAAAACAATTAATGTGTGCTTTTTCATAAATATCTATTTTTTAAGGGATCAAATATAGGGGAAACGAAATAATAAACAGTACCAAATCATTTTGTGATTTTCAACTAAGAAAATAGCATAAAATTTGAACGCGAGGAACACAACCAAAAATCGAAATGAACGCAAAGACATAAAATCTTATGACCTTCGTGTAATCCTTCGCAAACATTGAGGTAAACAATGTAGAATGTTAATTTTATAGTTGATACTGATTACTTATAAGTTATAATTATAATTCAATTTTTAAGCTTGTTTTTCCTGAGCAGTTCTTTAATTTTACCAAAACGCATCTACGACGCTATAACAAATCACTCATGAAAAAATCAATAGTTACCTTGTTTTTAATCTTCGGATTCATATCTTTTTTAAATGCGCAAACAGAAACACTGGAAGAACGACTCTATGAGTTGCCAGATGTCATTTTCACAAAAATTGACACCCCTGAAAATTATCAAGCGGCTTACGAATTAAAAATCAAACAACCTTTAGATCATAAAGATCCTTCCAAAGGCTATTTTTATCAAAGAGCTTATTTATCGCACAAAGATTTTAAGCTGCCTACAGTCATGATAACGGAAGGTTATACCGCTAACAGTAACAGAATTGACGAATTAACTCATTTTATTGATGCCAACCAACTCAGGATTGAGCATCGTTATTTTGGAAAAAGCAATCCTGATGAAATCAATTATCAATATCTAACTTTAGATCAGGTGGCAGACGATTTACATCACATCAATAAACTTTTTAAAAATTTATATCCATCCAAATGGGTGTCTACCGGCCGCAGTAAAGGCGGGGCAACAACCCTGTTTTACCGATATTTTTATCCTGAAGACGTTGATGTCAGCGTCAATTATGTTGGTCCCGTTAACAAATCGTTTGAAGAGCAACGCGTTTATAAGTTCTTGGATACCGTGGGAACCGCAGAATGTCGAGCTAAAATCGAAAAATTCCAAAGATATGTTTTAAAAAATAAAGCCGACATTCTACCGCTGGTCAAAGCTTACAGCCTTGGCGCTAAGGCGAGTTATACGTATCAGAATATTGAAGAAGCCTTTGAATTTTCAGTGATGGAATATCCATTTTCATTTTGGCAATACGGTTCAGATTGCAGCCAAATTCCCGATGAAACTACTTCCGCATATGATTCCTTTGTGTACTTAACGAAAGTTGCTGACATCACATTTTTTAGTGATAAGACCATGACTGATTACGCCTCCCATTATTACCAATCGGCGAATGAATTTGGTTATTACGGTTATGATACGAGCAAATTTAAAGGGCTTTTGGATGAGTTGCCTACAAATAAAAATCCGCATGCCGCTTTTACGCCTAATCAGATGAAAGTTCCTTTTAATGATAAAGTTTTAAAAGGCCTAAATGCTTGGCTTCCAAAACACGGTAATAAAATTGTTCACATTTACGGCACATTAGACACGTGGTCCGCATCCGCAGTTCCTCCCTCCGACAAAGTGGATGCCTTGTGGTTTATGATGAAAGGAAAACATCATGGCACGGCCAACATCACTGAAATGACACCAAATGAAAGAGAAAAACTTACAAAAGCATTAGAACGTTGGCTCTCCATTTCAATAGAAAACTAGAGATACGCTCATTGTACTTTTGATTATTTTATATCTGATTAAAGATTATTTGTAAAAGCCATCAATAGAAGGAGTGCAGAAATATTTTTAATTTCAGAATTAATATCCGAAATATTTACACATTAATTCGAAATTAAAAAAGGAGGATAACACCCCCGAAAAGAGCATGGCACTTACAAACAGCGTAGCAAGAATCACAATTTTCTCTTTTGAACGGTAATTGACATAATTCAAGACGATTTGCAAAATCAAAGCCAAAGCTTGACTGAGCATTAATCTTTTAGCACAGAAAACAAAAGAATCTTTGAAGTACAAAAAATAAGTCGCAAGTATTAAAACAATGTACAATGCGGTTATTACAAACAAAACCGTTTTGGGGAATTTAAATCTATTATGTATCATGATTACGGTTTTATCTAAAGATAGTGAATCGGTAAATATTGGGAAAGTTATAAGAGTGAAGTATTAAAAATTCAGTAAACTGTATTAAGAATTAAGTACAAATTATTAAGAAGAGCAGTTCATTTAAAAACAGCATAATATTATGAAAATTTTATATCTCCATGGATTAAATAGCAGCTTAAGTCTTGAAAAGAGAATTATTCTCGAGCGCTACGGTAAAGTTGAATCTCCAGCCCTTGATTATGAAAATAATCCGGACAGTATTATCTGGATTTATAATCATTATAAAAATACTGAAATCGATGTCGTGATTGGCAGCAGTATGGGAGGATTTGCAGGCTATCATATCTCGAAATTATTCCAAGTACCCGCTTTAATTTTCAATCCGGCGTTGGCGGAAAGAAGTGTGGTTCAAAATGTGCCTGGAACACCAGAAATTAATGGTTCTAGCATTAGTATTGTTTTAGGTGCAAAAGATGCGATTGTGGATCCCAAAAGCACATTGAAATTTTTAGGCAATTTGTTGATGCAAGCTCAAAATTATAGCATTCACATTCGGCATGATTTGGAGCATCAGATTCCTGTTGATGTTTTTGAGGAAGAGATTGCCAATTATATGCTCTCACTTGGCAAATGATAATTAGTTCTAAAAAAATAATACTAACAATTTTTGACCGCTACGATTCGAAATTGGCAGATTTATAAGTGCGTAATTAAGTATGAAATTGATGCACAATGACTGTATAATAAAATCATCCACTTTAAACTATTAGAGATCAAGGAAACACTTGCTGGTTATAAGAATTATTCTATTTTTTCGTTTTCTTTCGCTTCCTTCAACTTCTTTTTTTCGAGCTTTCTAAAATACCCTCGGAAGAAAAAGTTATGCTTTAAAGCCTCCATATTCTCATTCAATTTCTCAGAAGCTTCCTTTATGTTAATCATTGTAGAGTCTATCGTTTTAACCAAAACCTCATCCTGCGTTATATAGTTTAAAGTTCCTTTGGCCGATTTTATTTTCTTAACATAGTCCTCTATATCTTTAGTCACTTCATTGATATTATCACTGGATTTCTCAAGATTACCAAATACTTTTTTAATTTGATTTCTTGAAACAGTATCGCTCAAAATCAATGCTGCCGCACTTTCGTCATAATTTATCTTAGAAATAATCGTATTTATTTGAGCAATTGCGTTTGTGGCTCCCGAAGTCATTTTCCGCAACTCTTCTGCAGACTGTTTAATATCTCTTGCCATCAAACTATCACTTACCAAGGCACCCAAAGTACCTTTGCCTTCAACTATTTTATTTGTGATATTCAATAAGTCTACCGTTAATAAAGCTACATTTTCATTGGTTTTGTTTAGCGTTTCGAGCATCTCATCGGTACTCACTTTACTGTGAATCTGAATCTGATCGCCAGAGACCACTTGCTGAGCCGTATCATCTTTTCCTGGCAGGATATTCACGACCATGCTACCCACCAGACCGTCTGAACTAATAGAAGCAATGGCGTCTTTTTTGATAAATCGGGCTGTTTTTGCTTCAATGGACATTTCCACGGTTATCTTCCCTTCTTCTACCATTTCTATATTGCTAACAGTCCCTACATTAACACCAGAATAACGCACGTTATTTCCCAATTGCAGGCCTCCCGCATTTTCAAAAACACCATACAACTGAATGGTTTTAGTAAACATTTGTTGGCGACTTCCAATAAAATAGAGGGCAAGGATAAGAAGTACGGTGCCGACGACTACAAAAATGCCGACTTTTATTTTTTGTGAAGTTGATTTTCCCATAATATTAATTTTTAAAGAAGGCCTGTACCTGCTCTTCTTTTGAATTTGAAAGTTCCTCAAAAGTTCCTTCAGCATAATTGATACCATCCACCAATAAAATCATCCGGTTTGAAGTCACACGTGCACAATCCACATCGTGCGTAATGATAATGGAAGAGGTGTTATATGTTTTTTGAATATCGCGCATCAATTGGATGATTTCTTTAGCCGTAATGGGATCCAAACCTGTCGTAGGCTCATCATACATTATAATTTTAGGTTTCAGGATTAATGCTCTTGCCATGGCTACCCTACGTTGCATCCCTCCCGAAAGCTCTGCTGGCATCAGATCTATAGTATGCGCTAAACCAACATTTTCCAAAGCTTCTTTTACCGAGATTTCGGTGGATTGAAAATCTTCTATTTTGTCCTTATGACGTCGTAACGGAAACTCCAAATTTTGCCGAACGGTCATGGAGTCATAGAGCGCACTACCTTGAAAAAGAAAACCTATTTCAGTACGCAGCAAATCTAGTTCCGTTTGGCCCATCGTTGTAATGTCTTGGTCTTTAATTGTGATACTGCCACTGTCTGGTTGAATCAACCCCACCAGACATTTGACCATAACCGATTTCCCAGAGCCCGATTTGCCCATGATCACCAAATTTTCGCCTTCAAAAAGTTTAAGATTGAAACCTTTCAAAACATGGTTATCTCCAAAACTCTTTTTTAGGTTTTTTAATTCGAGGACGGGCTTTCTGTTTTTTTCGGAATCCATTATATTTCAAAAAATATGTCGGTTACAAATACGGCGATAAAATCGATAATAAACAACAACATCGAGATGTAGACCACTGCGGAATTTGACGCCTCTCCCACTCCTACTGTTCCCTTGGCACAAT
>JBBSRC010000101.1:0-13295 GCA_038243395.1 Flavobacteriales bacterium
AAACACATCTCGTCCAATTGCTTGAATATTTTGAGTTTCAAATCGCTGTTTTCTGTAGCCGCTTCTACCACCAAGTCTGCTGACTTAACACCTTTGTTCATATCCGTAAACGTAGTAAGATTACTTAACGTTTCCTGTTTTTGAGTTTCGGTGATATGTTCTTTTGCCACCATCCGATCAAGATTTTTCGTGATGGTATCCAAACCTTTTTGGATTGAAACTTCACTGGTATCAATTAGTTGTACTTTAAAACCACTTTGGGCAAACGTATGTGCAATGCCATTCCCCATTGTTCCTGCTCCAATAACTGCGATGTTTTTCATCAAAAATTTATTTTTTCATTCCCTCGAACGAGGGAATCTTATTCTTATAAAGTTATAGCCCCTTTGTCCTTCAGTCATTTGATTTCGTCGAATCTTCGATTTCCCAAAAGGAAAAGCAAGGGTGTTGATTTTATTCTATTTATTTAATATCTATCCTTAACTGTTTCCTTCCCTTTGGGAAGGATTTAGGATGAACTCTCAAAACTGATCAATGATCATCGTGGCCACTCGCAAAGCTTCTGTGCCGTCATGTAGTGTGACTACTGGTTTCGTATTGTTGTTGATAGCGTCAGCAAAAGACTCTAGCTCCTCTAAAATAGCGTTGTTAGCTGGAACATCGGGATTATCAAAATAGATCTGTTTCTTTACACCTTCCGCATTTTGAAGAATCATATCAAAATCTCCTGGGCTTATTGGTGCATCTTTCATTTTGACTACTTCGCACCTTTTTTCCAAGAAATCTACAGAGATATAGGCGTCCTTTTGAAAAAACCGTGTTTTGCGCATATTTTTTAGGGAAATTCTACTTGCGGTTAAATTCGCTACACAGCCATTCACAAATTCGATACGTGCGTTGGCAATGTCTGGTGTATCGCTAATGACAGAAACCCCACTTGCCGAAATATTTTTTATTTTAGAATTAACGACGCTTAATATGATATCAATATCATGGATCATCAAATCTAAAACAACAGGTACATCAGTACCCCGTGGATTAAACTCTGCTAATCGATGGCACTCAATAAACATCGGGTTTTGTATTTGGTCTTTTACTGCCTTGAATGCTGGGTTGAAGCGCTCAACATGTCCAACCTGACCTCTCACGTGATTCTCTTCCACCAAAGCCCTAATGGTTTCTGCTTCTTGAACGGTATTGGCAATCGGTTTTTCTATAAAAATATGTTTGCCCTTAGCAATCGCTAATTTCGCGCATTCAAAGTGAGACAAAGTAGGGGTTACAATATTCACAACATCTACAGCATTGATAAGAGCTTCGATGGTGTCAAAATATTTATAACCGAATTCGGCTTCAATTTTTTTAGCATTGACTTCATCGGCATCATAAAATCCGACCAACTCGAATTTTTCAGATTGCTTAAGAAGTTTTAAGTGAATTTTTCCAAGATGGCCAGCACCCAGAACTCCTGCTTTTAACATAAACTGTACGTTTTATACAAAAATAGCTTTTTTTTAAGGCAGAAAAAAGAAATATTGGATGGAAGTGTAAGCCTCGGAGTTGGGAGCGTGAAGCATGAAGCTGGAAGTGAGAAGTAGGAATTATTATTGATTGTCGGTCGGTGACTGTAATTTTACGAAGTTTAGATAAAGGATGAAAGTGTGCTAAGCGAAATAGCAAAGTTCAGGATGCGGTTGAAGCTCTAAACATCTCGACATATTTCTTGTAGCTTTCTATTGTTTGGGTTAATTTAGCCTTCAAACTTAACTACCGCTTTGAAAGACACGTTTAAACATAAGGGTTTGCGACTGCAACTTGTTGACATCATCAAGGATAAAGGAATTACTGATGGAAAAGTATTAAATGCTATCGGCAAAATTCCTAGACATTTATTTATGGATTCAAGTTTTTTGGATCATGCGTATCAAGACAAGGCTTTTCCAATCGCTGCCGATCAAACTATTTCACAACCTTACACTGTTGCATTTCAAACGGAACTCATGCAGATTAAACGTGGAGATACCGTTTTGGAAATTGGTACCGGTAGCGGGTACCAAACCGCTGTTTTATGTGAACTGGGAGCGAAAGTATTTAGTATTGAGCGTCAGTTGGAGCTCTTTAAAATTACATCTAAGTTTTTACCCAAGTTGGGATATCGTCCTAAAAAGCTCATTTTTGGTGATGGTTACAAAGGTTTAAAGGAAGAAGCACCTTTTGACAGTATCATTGTAACGGCTGGCGCGCCTTTTGTGCCGAAACCCTTAATGAGCCAACTTAAAATAGGCGGTAGGCTGGTAATCCCTGTTGGGGAAAGTGTGCAGACCATGACTTTATTCATTAGAAAAGGGCCAAAGGACTTTGAAAAGCATGAGTATGGCGAGTTTCGTTTTGTCCCACTTCTGGAGGATAAAAACTAATCAACATTTTTTTTAGACACTAATTCCACGAATTATCACGAATAGGCGAGTCGAGTTCATTTTGAAATTTGCTAGTTAATTCCACAAATGATAACGCTATTTATTGTTTACAGAAACACATTAATATCTGAGTACCTTACATGAACGCAAGGGCGAGTTGCTGGCTGCGATTGTTTTTCGTTTGCCCTGATTTTTGATATTTAAAACCATGTTATCAGACAATAATTACGGTCATTCGAGAATATTCAAAAACTTCAATCCAAAGATTACAGCATCTCCTTGATATCCGTTTTGATAAGAGCGTACATAATCCACACGAAGGAATCTAAATTTCTTAAATCCAATATTATCAATTCCAATAGAAAACTCTTGATAAGGTTTTTGGTTTTCTGTGGTAAAAGCGTGGGCACCTATGACCAGATTATAATTGAGCTTGTTCAATAAAGGTACGCGACTTAAAAGAAAACCCTTAAAGTCATGTTCGGCATGCATTTCCAAGTAAGACGAATTTGTACTTAAAGCGTAATAAGGCAAATTGTTGAATACATTTAGATAATTACTAGAGGTGCCAATATGTGTTTGATTCCCATTTGGATGGTAATAATCCATAAAGCCAATGCCATCGCCACTAAAGAATGTTCCTGCCTTAAGATTATATTTAAAATCACCTTTATTGCCCAAGTTAAAATCTTGGGTTAACCGCGCCTTGAGTTGATCGAAATTGTATTGATTATCCGAGGCGGCAAACCCGGTTTCATAACCCAAATAAAGCGTAGGGTATTTGCTGTTTGGGATGACTATCTTGCGGTCTGGATATCTCAGATACTCCTGACCAAAATTAAAACGCGCATTCAAATTGAATTTTAAAAGATTGTGAGTGTCAAAAGCAGGTATTCCATAAGCGAGCGGTTGGCGTGGATCATTACTCGAGTAAATATCGTTTTTGTCATTAAAAACTACTTGATCGGTAGTGTTTATCAAAGCTTTCCGACGTTCATAAGCTACTGTGCTATAAATGTTAATGCCGTTGGTAAGTTCTTGGGTGTAGCCAACTTGACCAAAACTTCGATCATAAATCTTCATAAAATTATTTTCAAAAAACAAAGAACTTATGGAATTGACCAAAGGCGAAATGGGCTGCGTTTCATTAAATTGTTGCGTTTCAATTCCCCCAGAAACCGTTAAGAATGGTTTTGTTATATTGTTGAATTTATAAGTAAAAGAAGTCGTTCCTCGCAAGCGTTCATCTGAAATTCCATATTGCAATGATGCATTTGCTGAGAAAAAACGACGGTATTTATCCTGACTTTTCCGATAATAAAAACTCAACTTCGAGTTGTAGCCTTGAACAGTATTAAATTGAAGATCAGAGAGAGGTGAGCTGTAGCCAACAGACCAATCCTCAAAGGAATTACGATGACTATATCCAAAAAGAACATTTTTGATTTTGAACTTATTGTTTTTCGCATCAATAGAATCGAGATAAGGTTTTGATTCTCTAACGGTTTGGACACTGTCTTTTAATAAATAATCGCTTATCTCCTCATCGGTCAAGGGCACTGGCCTTACGCTTTTCCAATAGGTTGAATCTTTTTTATTCGCTTCATTTACAAAGGACAAAATTTCTTTTCCAAAGGACTTTTTCGTCAATTCTGTTTTGAAATTATAATTGCTATACACGGCAGTATAACGTCCATCGCCCTTAAAG
This sequence comes from Flavobacteriales bacterium, assembly GCA_038243395.1. Classification (GTDB taxonomy): domain Bacteria; phylum Bacteroidota; class Bacteroidia; order Flavobacteriales; family Flavobacteriaceae; genus Gelidibacter. Next base: position 4,126 of record JBBSRC010000101.1, read on the forward strand.
CCGAAGAGCGAATAACTAAAATCCATGCTTTGAGAAATCATGACCCAAATTTGATCACTTTCTGAAAAGGAAAAATTTTGTTTGATAGTTATGACTTCTGCGGGTGGGATTTGTGCCTGAATACCGGTAATGCCTAATTCTAAAGCGTATATAGTCCATTGGTTTTCGACGATATAAATGAAGCCAGAAAAGATCCGATCATTTTCACGTTTAGGAATTACCTTAATTTTGTTAATGAGATTGCCCTTATCATCATAAAAAATACCTTCCAATTTATATTTGTAGTAGTTAAAAGCATAATCGGCAATTGGAGAGATGATCTGATTGCCCAACTCAATGGTATTATTATAAAAATTAAAATCGATGTCGCTTGCCGTATTAAAACTGAAGCCCTTATTATCGCCACTCACTTTAGAAGCGATGATTTCTTCCTTCAGCTTATCGGGACGCATATATTCAATTTCTGAAATGGTTTCTGAGAGATATAAAATGCCACTTCGCGTTGAATCCAAACCTACCATAAAATCGTCGAGTTCTTGACCAAAAAATTTTTCAGGTGCATTTTTTATTCTGATTAAACCTCGAGAATAGAAATCGGCTTTAAAAGATTTAATCTTCTCTATATTTACTTTTCTAGCTGCAATGGCACTTCTCATGATAATGTCGGCAGGATTCTCATTAGAATTAATGACTACTTCATTTAAAGAAATTTGTTCTTCGACAAGGGTAACATCTAAAAGATATGGGAATTGTTTTATCTCGACTTCTTTCTTTACCGTTTTATAACCTAAAAACTGAAATACAATCGTATAGGTGTCCGGCTTATTTAAATTGAGTTCATAATAACCTGCATCATTACTGGTGGTTCCAGTAAAAGTGTTTTCTATGTAAATATTGACAAAAGGGAGAGCCTCGTTTTTCTGATCCGTGATGCGACCTTCAATTTGAGAAAAGGTTTGAAAGCTGAGTAAAGTAAAAAAAAGAGTGAGTAGATTTTTCGTCATATGGTTAGTTTTGTAATACCATAGACGCATTATAACTATAATTGGTTGCCTATAAGTAATTCAAACATATCTATAAAAAAGGCTTGTGATTGTTATAACAATCTTAAATTAATATTTTCAGAATATCTTTTGAACATTAAGAATTTCTTCAAATTCGGACTTTTTAGAATTTATTTGCCTGTAGGCAGATGAGAATTTAATTTGGGAATTTTGAACAGCTGTTTAAGAGTTTAACTATAGATTTTCTTAATGCGATCTAAGTTCCGCTTATTTTCACGATCTCTAATAGTATCGCGCTTGTCATAGAGTTTTTTACCTTTAGCCAAGGCTATTTCCATCTTTGCAAAACCTCTGTCATTGATGAACAAACGAAGCGGTACAATAGAAAATCCCTTGGTCTGAACATCCTTATTCAACGATTTTAACTCTCTTTTGTTCAATAACAGCTTCCGTTCTGCTTTTGGTCTGTGGTTGTAGTGGGTTCCAAATGCATATTCTTCAACGTTCATGTTGATGACAAAAAGTTCGCCTTTTTCATTAAACTCACAAAAACTTTCAGCAATAGAGGCTTTACCACTTCTGATGGATTTTATTTCGGTACCGGTTAAAACAATGCCAGCCGTATATTTGTCCATTATTTCATAATTGAACCGTGCCTTTCTGTTTTTGATGTTGATATATTTCTGCATAGGAAGCCAAAGGTAAAACATTTAAGATAACTTTTAAAGAAGACGCATGAGGAATCTTTAAGTTTGCAATTACATTTAAAACCAGTATTATGTTACGAAAGGTCCTAATTATGTTTGTGTTGCTATCTTTTTTTAATTGTAAGGAAAAGGATAGTCAAAATGCTACTCCGAAGTCTGCCGGTGATATTATTGAAAAGTCCATAGAAGTTGCGGGAGGTAAATTGTTTGATCATTCCAAAATTACTTTTGACTTTAGAGATATTCATTATACAGCCATTCGTAACAACGGTAAATTTGAATTGGAACGTCATTTTAAAGATTCCCTTTCTGCAATTAGGGATGTTTTGAGTAATTCCGGATTTGACCGTTTTACCAATGGCGAAAAAGTTCAACTCGCAGATTCCACAGTTTCCAAATACAGTAATTCGGTTAATTCAGTACATTATTTTGCGGTTTTGCCTTATGGATTAAATGGAAAAGCTGTGCATAAAGAAGATTTGGGGTCCAAGGAAATCAAAGGAAAAAGCTATCATAAAATCAAGGTTACTTTTTCTGAAGATGGGGGAGGAGAGGATTTTGAAGATGAATTTATCTACTGGATAGATAAAGCGTCATATACCGTAGATTATTTAGCCTATACTTATAAAGAAATGGATGGAAGTCAGGGATTTCGTTTTAGAGATGCCTATAATACAAGAATGGTCAATGGATTGCGTTTTGCAGATTATGATAATTACAAACCGGAGAATTCAAAAATCGATTTTGAAGAAATGGATGAGTTGTTTAGCACAAACAAGTTGCAATTACTTTCTAAAATAGAACTCAAAAACATTAGGGTGGAAGTACTTAATTGACAGTAAGCACCACGTCTGTAATGAGGTCACCTGCTAGGGTAATAATATAAAGATTACCACTGATGGCATCATCCATTTCATCATATTTCTTATTTCCAATCACGGCATTCACAAAATCAGGAATAGTATTACTATGGCCTATTATTAGAACGGTTTTTCCCTTGGTTGCTGTTTTAAAAGTATCTTCATACGCTGTGCTTACCATATAAGTATTTATTTCCAGCCCGTTTTCTGTGGCAATCGGTTGTCCAGTTTCTTTGGTTCTTTTATAGTCGGTGGAATATACGGCATCAAAAGGAATATGCTGTAAAATGGAACTCCAATTCTGAGCTCTTTTATGGCCTTCAGCTGTTAAATGAGGATCTTTTTCTGAAGAATTACTACGATCTTTTTCAGCATGACGAATAAAATAATAGGTCGTTATTTCAGAAGATTGTTCTTTTTGTCCAAAAGAAATATTTGAGAATAAAATAAAACAGATAATTATTAAATAGCCTCTCATACCATGTATATTAATAAGTTGTATTAAGCCAATTCCAATGCAATTTCAATCATCTCCTTGAAAGTTGTTTCTCGTTCATTAGTTGTAGTACGCTCTCCTGTAACCAAAGAATCAGAAATAGTTAAGATACTTAAAGCATTTACGTCATGTTTGGCCGCAATAGTATAAAGGCCTGCGGTTTCCATTTCGACACATAGAACTCCGAATTTGGACCATTTTTTATAGGATTCAAAATCATCGCCATAAAACTCATCACTTGTTAATACGTTTCCTGCCTTTAGGGAGATATTCTTTGCCTTCGCCGTTTCAATTGCTTTTTGAAAAAGACCAAAATCGGCTGTCGGAGCAAAATCTGCACCCCCAAAACGAAGTATATTAATTCCAGAAGTAGACGACGCAGCCATTGCCAAAACAATATCCCGCAGCTTAATTTCTTCTTGATAAGAACCAGCGCTCCCAACCCTGATCAGGTTTTTAACATCGTATTCTGTAATTAGTTCATGTGCATATATAGAAATGCTAGGTACTCCCATCCCGGTCCCCATAGTAGAAATGGGTTTACCTTTGTAAGTGCCGGTATAACCAAGCATTCCTCTTACGTTGTTAAAACGTTTTGGATTTTCAAAAAATGTGTTTGCTATCCATTTAGCTCTTAATGGATCTCCTGGAAGAAGAATTGTTTCGGCAATTTCTCCTTTTTTTGCTTCAATATGTAAACTCATAGGGTAGGGATAAACCCTAAAGATAAAAATTAATACTTAGCAGTGGTGGTTTTGTTGGTCATCATTGCGACGCCAGATGAAGTTCCAATCCGGTCCGCGCCTGCATCAATGTACTTTTGGGCAGTCTCTAAATCTCGGATACCTCCAGAAGCTTTAATTTTCGCCTGGTCTTTGATCGTTTTTTTAATGATCTTCACGGCCGTTAAAGTTGCGCCGCTTTTTGAGAACCCAGTTGAGGTTTTAATAAAATCCGCGTTACCATCTACGCAAATTTCGCAGGCTTTAACGATTTCGTTTTTGGAAAGTTCACTAATTTCAAGAATTACTTTAAGCGGAATTTTACCAATTGCTTCTTTGACATCGGATATATCCTTAAATACTGCGAGAAAATTTTTACTTCTAAGAAATCCCATGTTAATGACCATGTCTATTTCATCGGCACCATCATTTACGGCGTTCTTAGCCTCAAAAACCTTAGCTTCAGTGGCAGTTGCTCCCAAAGGAAAACCAATGACCGATACTATTTTAACAGTTGTTTTTGAAAGCAGTTGTTTGGCTAAAGGAACATAACAACTATTTACACAAACTGAAAAGAATTCATATTTCTTGGCTTCATTGCATAGATCAATTATCTGTCTTTCGGTAGCGGTTGATGTTAAAAGCGTATGGTCAATATAAGTGTTAATATTCATAAGTAGACTATAAGTTAAGTGCGTAATAATACGTTAAACGGTTAATTTAGTTAAGCTTTTTAGTGCCGGTTAGATAAAAAGTTAGGAGAGAAAAGACTGGAAAACATTAACAATCGTTATATCAGGCTCTTCTATTTTTCATTATCATCAAATGCAGTTGCTATATAGATAATCTACGTTTCCACGGCGTAAATAGATTGATTTTAATGAGGAGTTTCTCATCATTTATGTAATGTTTAACATTCTCTTTCCTTGAAATGATTTCGTTCGAAATCATGCCATTCTTGATAAACGTTATTATGGTATTTATAAAACGATTAATCGTCATTTTAATTTTTTTTAATTATGAAGATTTCGACTTAACAGGATCTTTTAATTCGTGTAAAAGTTTATGTGCCCATTCAAGGGCACTGCTTAAATTTTCAAATATCTCGTAAGGCTTATCGAAGAACTCCTTTTCATACTCTGCATTTCTTCTCATTAATTTTGTTTTCGGAATAAGAGCAATCCCAACTAAATTTGGAATTTTTTCAGCTTCAGGATAAATTAAGGGGTTAACTGAATATGATTTAACCCTATTTGAAATGTAAATCATGCTCTTTCCACTAAAATGTCGTTGCACGACCTCATTTAAAATATCATTATGTTCCGGCTGAATTACAACGCCTTCCTTAATTTGATTTATAATAAATTCGTCGAAAACGAAAAATTCCCCATCTTCAAAATTATAATATTTTATGATCCCCATAGCTCCGTCTTTTTGATCTTAATATGAATTTACAACACGGACGGCCAGTTTATTAACTCAATCAAAAAAAAACAGCACTCACCCTTTTGAGATTCATGCTGTTCCTAACCAACCAATTATGAAAAAATCCTCTCGGACTTTTAAACGCCGACATTGTTCACGTCAACGTTTGCTATTCCTGGGCTTCTTTTACCAATTCTCCTTGGTTTCTAAAGACCAGTTTATCATTGAATGAATCCAACAGAATGATGCTATCTGTAGTGATCGTTCCAGAAAGTAATTCCTTGCTTAACTCATTCAACACTTCTTTCTGTATCACACGTTTTACTGGTCGTGCACCATATTCAGGGTTATAACCTTTTTCAGCTAAATAAGTTGTAGCTTCATCGGTAGCATCAAAGGTAATCCCTTGATTTCCCAGCATTTTTGTTAAGCCTTTTAATTGCAAGCCAACTATTTCGAAAATATTTTCTTTGGATAAAAGCGTAAACATGATGATGTCATCAATCCTGTTTAAGAATTCAGGACGTACACTTTGCTTCAGCAAACCCAAAACCTCTACTTTTGCTGATTCTATTGCAGTATCGACATCCTTAATGGTTTCAAAACGTTGCTGGATAATATCACTTCCCAAATTGGAAGTCATAATTATAATGGTGTTTTTAAAATCGGCAACGCGGCCCTTATTGTCTGTCAACCTGCCTTCGTCTAATACTTGCAATAAAATATTGAAGGTATCAGGATGTGCTTTCTCTATTTCATCTAATAATACTACTGAATAGGGTTTTCTTCTAACCGCTTCAGTTAACTGACCCCCTTCATCATATCCAACATATCCTGGAGGTGCACCAATCAATCGACTCACACTGTGGCGTTCTTGGTATTCGCTCATATCAATACGGGTCATGGCATTTTCATCATCAAAAAGATATTCGGCCAAAGCTTTTGCTAATTCGGTCTTTCCTACACCTGTAGTTCCTAAAAACAAAAACGTACCGATAGGTTTTTGGGCATTTTGCAATCCCGCCCGACTTCTCCTTACGGCATCACTCACCGCAGTAATAGCTTCATACTGTCCAACCACACGTTTGTGCAATTGATCTTCTAGTTTTAAAAGTTTTTCTTTATCGGTTTGCAGCATTTTGGTTACAGGAATTCCTGTCCATTTAGCTACAACTTCTGCAATGTCCTCATAGGTTACTTCTTCTTTAATTAAGGAGTTGCCAGATTGATTCTCCTGTAATTCTTTTTGAAGTTTTTCAAGTTCTGCTTGGGCTTCCTTGATTTTTCCGTAGCGAATTTCGGCTACCTTACCATAGTCTCCGTCGCGTTCAGCCCGTTCAGCTTCCAATTTGAAATCTTCAATGTTGGATTTAGCGGTCTGAATATTGTCTACAACTTCTTTTTCGCTCATCCATTTGGCATTCATTTCATTGCGTTCTTCTTTAAGATTCGCAAGATCAGAACGTAGTGTTTTTAATTTACCCTCATCTTTTTCACGCTTGATCGCCTCGATTTCGATTTCCAATTGCATGACTTTTCTATCCAATACATCCAGCTCTTCTGGTTTGGAATTAATTTCCATGCGCAGTTTGGCCGCCGCTTCATCCATTAAGTCAATTGCTTTGTCTGGAAGAAATCTGTTGGTAATGTAACGCTGTGATAATTCTACGGCACCAATAATCGCTTCGTCTTTAATACGAACTTTATGATGCGTCTCATATTTCTCTTTAATTCCACGAAGGATAGAAATCGCACTTTCTGTATCAGGCTCGTTAACCATCACTTTTTGAAAACGACGCTCTAAAGCTTTATCTTTTTCAAAATACTTTTGATATTCGTCAAGTGTGGTGGCTCCAATAGCGCGCAATTCGCCTCTCGCTAAAGCTGGTTTTAAAATATTGGCTGCATCCATGGCACCTTGACCGCCGCCGGCACCTACAAGTGTATGTATTTCATCAATAAATAAAACGATATCACCTTCACTTGAGGTCACTTCCTTGATGACAGCTTTTAAACGTTCTTCAAATTCTCCTTTATATTTGGCACCGGCAATAAGAGCGCCCATATCCAAAGCAAAAACTTGTTTATTTTGTAAATTTTCAGGAACGTCGCCGTCTATAATGCGATGTGCTAGGCCTTCTGCAATTGCTGTTTTACCGGTACCTGGTTCTCCAACTAAAATTGGGTTGTTTTTAGTACGTCTTGAAAGGATTTGGAGTATTCTCCTTATTTCTTCATCACGGCCAATAACAGGATCTAACTTACCGTCTTTGGCCATTTGGTTAAGATTTTTTGCGTATTTGTTTAAGGAATTGTAAGTATCCTCCTGACTTTGTGAGGTCACACTATCGCCTTGTCGAAGTTCTTCAATGCCCGCCGTCAAAGCTTTCTCAGTCACGCCTTGATCTTTTAACATTTGTGCGATCTTACTGTTCGATTTAAAAACCGCCAAGATCAAGTTTTCGATGGAAACGAAATCGTCTTTTATTTTTTTGGCGATGATGGCTGCTTCATTAAGCGTTTTATTCGCTTCCCGTGAAAGCATTATTTCGCCACCGGTAACTTTTGGAAAGCTTTCCAATTGTCTTTCCAATGTTTGTTGTAATAAATTTATGTTGACATTGAGTTTTTTAAGCAGGAATGGCAAAACGTTTTCATCGATTTCAAAAATAGCTTTGAAAATATGTTCGTTTTCAATTTGCTGATGACCATAACTCTGGGCAAGCTGTTGCGCAAGCTGTATAGCTTCTTGTGATTTTATAGTGTAATTGTTGAAATTCATAATAGTTCTATTTTTGTTGCGAAGACGGTAAGAATTTTTCTTAGGTCAGTATGACGTCTCTATCTATTAACTTAATTGCGAAAAAATTTGATTAAATTTGTTATTATTTAGAATCAATATTTCAATTACCTTACCATCTTAAAGAGTAAGACAAAAAGTCACAAAAACACAAATAACACCGTGACGTTTTGTCAGCCTGTAAGATATAATGCGGTTTACGACTTATATTCTAAAGATAATTAAAAACGCAAGGCTAGTCCGTTAACGGAATGGTAAAAATTAATTTATAATAAATATTTCCGTTTCTACATAAAGTGAAATCGCGGAAATTAAAAAACAAATCATAATGGGAATAATAAATAAATTATTTGGGACTTCGGGAGATTCCGGGAAGGATTCAGTCGAATCTAAAAAAGAAGATACAACACCGTGGATTAATTTGACTTCAATTGAACAGTTGGATGATATTAAGGAGCGTTCGAAAACCAAGCCACAGTTCATTTTTAAGCATTCTACACGTTGTGGGGTTAGCAGAATGGTTATAAGTCAATTTAAGAAAGACTATAAGGTTGCCGAAAGTCAAGCCGATCTTTACTATTTAGATTTATTAAATTATAGAACCATTTCAGCTACAATTGCCGAGAAATTTAAAGTTACCCACGAATCGCCACAATTATTAGTCATCAAAAACGGGGCAGTGGTGGCTCACGATAGTCATAGTGCTATCAATAGTTTGGAGTTAGAAAAATTTATTTAATACGTAATGTTTTTCAATCCTAAATGTGACAGGTCAAAACCTGGATAGTTTCAAGATCAAATGTTATTCGTCGAAGTAAGAATGTTTTGAATTCATTGGAAATACGATGGATGATGTTGTGAGTCTGGTTAAAGTTAGAAGCCCAATGTTGAGCAATAAGACAAAAAACAAGAAATATATTTTGAGTTCGAAAACATCAGACGAACTTGTTGATAAATCAAGACGTTTTATGTTCTCAGATAGAGCAGAGCAAGTAATATAATTGTGAAATTGTTCTGGAAGTGAAATGGATTAATTCATTTTCCATACCACAATTTAAAGTATGTTTAATAATGAAAACTTCCAACAGAACAGTTGGGAGTTTTTTATTTTAATTCCGCTTTCTATAAGAATTAATGATTTGTTTTAACTTCAGCT
>JBBSRC010000102.1:0-12821 GCA_038243395.1 Flavobacteriales bacterium
GAGATTACCACGTTGATAGGCCATAGGTGTAAGGGCAGCAATGTCATAGCCGAGTGGTACTAATAGCCCATAGGCTTATTGTACGCCTGTTTTTTATTAAGATTACGATACTTTTTTATGTATGTCCACACTTCAGTGTGCTTTTTTCAATATGTCACGATATTTGTCACATGTATTTGTGACGCTGTAGGCAACGCACTAGCGTTGCGCCGCAGCTATGACTTAAGGTGGTTATAGCGACGGGGCTCACCTCTTACCATTCCGAACAGAGAAGTTAAGCCCGTTTGCGCCGATGGTACTGCATCTCGTGGGAGAGTAGGTCGTCGCCTTTTTAGAGAGTCCCCAACAGAAATGTTGGGGACTTTTTTGTTTTGTATTAATTCGTAACTTCATCGGAATCAAAACTTTCCTAATATTATTTACTCTTTTTTCATCAAAAAGATATTGATTGACATCACTATATTATGTATTTTCAATCGCTGTTAGAAGTAGCGAATCATGGAAGTAAACAAAGACATTGAATTAGCTCGGGATTTTGTAAACAATACCAATCAGAGCGTTTTCCTTACGGGTAAGGCGGGTACTGGGAAGACCACATTTCTTCATAACTTAAAACATAAATCACTTAAACGAATTGTAGTCGTCGCTCCAACCGGCGTCGCTGCAATAAATGCTAAAGGTGTTACCATTCATTCTTTTTTTCAGCTGCCTTTTGGACCCATTTTACCCAATTCTGATACTAATCAATCTTCAGGGTTCAATAAAAAATTCAGTAAAACCAAAATCAATATTATTAAATCCATGGATTTATTAATTATTGATGAAATCAGTATGGTACGTGCGGACGTTTTAGATGGGATTGATAAAACCTTGAAACGCTTCAGAAATCGGAATAAACCTTTTGGTGGGGTTCAAGTGCTCATGATTGGCGATTTGCAACAGCTTTCCCCAGTCATTCGAGATAATGAATGGCAAATCCTTAAACCCTACTATCAAACGGGATACTTTTTCAGCAGCCATGCCTACCAAAGTTGTAATGCCATTACTATTGAACTTCGACATATTTATAGACAGGAAAATCCTAAGTTCATTGAAATTCTCAACGAAATCAGAAACAATACCCTTTCAGAAGCTTCTGCGAATGAACTCAACAAACGTTATATCAAGGATTTCAGACCGAATCCCAAGGAAGGTTATATTGCATTAACTACCCACAACAATCGCGCAGAACAGGTTAATAGTGCAGAATTAATAGCACTGTCCTCAAAGGAACAGATTTATAGAGCGAAAGTATCTGGAAAGTTTCCTGATCATGCCTATCCAAATAGTGAGGAACTGAAATTAAAGGTAGGGGCTCAAGTCATGTTTATCAAGAATGATAGTTCTCCTGATAAACGTTATTTTAATGGTAAAATAGGTAAAATTATTTTGTTGGATAAAGATGAAGTGGTCGTTAAATGTCCTAATGATGAATTTAACATTGTTACAACCCCTGAAGAATGGGAAAATATCAATTATGCTGTCCATCCCGAAACAAAAGCAATTACAGAAGATAGAATTGGGTCATTTTCCCAAATGCCATTGCGTTTGGCTTGGGCAATTACTATTCACAAAAGTCAAGGTCTGACTTTTGAAAAGGCTATTGTTGATGCGCAAGGTGCCTTTGCCCATGGTCAAACCTATGTGGCCTTAAGCAGATGCAAATCTTTGGAAGGACTTGTGCTAAAAAGTAAAATTGATTCCAGTCAAATTATTAATGATCATCAAGTCAGTTCATTTACTCAAGCGTCGGCAGAGAACCAGCCTGATGAGGAAGCATTAAACTTAGCTCGAAAATCATTTCAGTTGGATTCTATTCATGAAATCTTCGATTTTTATGGGTTCTTATATCCTGCTAATCGATTGTTGGACATTTTTTATAAAAATAGAGGGAGTATTAAAGGGAATCTTGAATTGCCTTTAATTAGCATGAAAGATGGAATTACCAATCTTTTGAAAGTCAGTAATAGTTTTAATGTGCAATTAAAACAAATCTCCGATGCTGAAGATCTGCCTGAAGCCAATACTTCTATTCAAGGGCGATTTAAAAAAGCTATTGCGTATTTCAAAGGCGAAACAGAGAAAAATATTGTGGACATCTTAAAGTCCTTCAATTATTCCACAGACAATAAAGCTATTGAAACAGATCTTATTAAAAATCTTGACGTACTAGAGGAATTACTGGCTGCGAAATTGTCTTATTTTAGAGGATTGTCAGAAGGGTTTTCTACTGAGACTTTCTTGGAGTTAAGAGCTAAATCAGTGTTCTTGACTAAAGAGAAGCCTAAAAAGACCCGGTCATCAGTGATTGATGGCACGATCAATATTGAACTATTTGAATTACTGAGAGAATTGCGTAATGAGATAGCAAATGAAAACGACCTTATTCATTATCAAGTTTTCACTCAAAAAGGATTGTATGAGATTTGTGAGTTGCTGCCTATCACTAAAAAGCAATTGTTAGAAATCGAAGGGTTTGGAAAAGTACGCGTAGAGAAATATGGAAATCAAATTTTGGAAGTCATCCGAGCATATTGTGATGAAAATGATATAGAAACCGATGAGTCTATGGAGTTTGATAAGCGTCCGGAACCTAAGAAAAAAACGGGAAAAGGTGAATCTGATAAAATGTCCTTGGAGTTATATCAAACAGGTAAAGCGATATCAGAAATTGCGATAGAGAGAGAATTAGCTGAAACAACAATCTTTGGTCATTTATCCAAATTTGTGGCTTCTGGAGAAGTCAAAGTTACCGATTTAATTTCAGAAGAGCATTTTAAAGAGCTGTCAGAATTGATACCAAAGCAAAAGTTTGAAAACATTTCCGATTTAAAACGTCAGCTTAATGATAAATATAGTTACAGTGATATCAGATTGGTTCTTAATTCCATTGATAAATAAGAAAAGGGAGCTTCTGCAGAATGGGACTCTTGAATTATAGTTTCATATTTATTAAGATGTCTCTCTTTCACTCTTACCACTTTCTTTAGTGTCATCAACATAATTTTGGACAATCTCTTCTAAAATACTTAAAGGCACCGAACCGTTTTTTAAAACCACATCATGAAATTCCTTTAGATCAAAACGATTTCCCAACTGCGTTTTAGCCAATTCTCGCAATTCTAGAATTTTCATCATTCCTAATTTGTAGGCGCAAGCCTGACCTGGCATAACGATGTAGCGTTCAATTTCTGTAGTGATCTCAGATGTGGTCATCCCGGTATTTTCTAACATATAATCTATAGCTTCCTCACGTGTCCATTTTTTATGATGAATGCCAGTATCGACCACTAATCGAACCGCTCTAAACATTTCTGCTTGTAATCTCCCAAGATTGCCAAATGTGTCGCTTTCATAAAAGCCCTCTTCCCACGCCAATTGTTCTGCATATAGAGCCCAACCTTCGGAATAGGCGGTAAACGGAATAACTGTTCTAAACATAGGGAGGCCTTTCAGTTCTGCTTCTATTGCCTTTTGAAAATGATGACCAGGAATACCTTCGTGATAAGCCAAGGTTTTCATCCCAAACTTTACAATCTCATTAACGTTTCTCAGATTCACGTAAAACACCCCCCCTCGAGACTCATCCATGGACGGTCTTCTGTAAAACGCAGCGACCTGACCATCTTCATTGAATTTTGGAATGCGTTTTACTTCTAGTTTAGCTTTCGGACGCGTATTGAAGGCATTGTCCAAATTTGCGCTTGCTTCAGATAAAATCCGTTCAAATTCTTTAATGACCATCGCCCGTCCTTCATCAGTGTTTGGATATAGGAATCGTTCTTCGGTATTCATCTTTTGAATAATATCCCCTAGCGTTTTAGTGGAGTCTGCATAGCCTTCACATACGAGGATAACATGCATCTCTTTTTTTATCCGCTCTACTTCAGATAGACCAATTTGATGTACTTCTTCTGGGTCCAGATTCAATGTCGTATATTCTTTAAGCATATAACGATAAAAAGCATCGCCATTTGGAAACTTCCAAACTCCCGCATCATTAGTGGCTTTTTCATTCAACTTTTCAAAATAAGCAATCAACTTATTATAAGCGGGAAAAACGGTTGTTTTAATTTCGTGGGCGACTTGCTTTTTGAAATCATTTTTATCTTCTTTTGATATTTCGGTCAGTTTGTCAACTTTTGTCTCAAAATTAACGTAGAGAATATTTGTGGTCACTGGGGATTTTTTTTTATCAGAAATTGATGTGCTCTCAGATTTGGCTCCAACAAATCCTTTCATTTCGTCCAAAACTTGTTTGATGATAATTTTTGGCGGAATGATACCTTTCGATTCACTTATTTTTAGATGATCTTCAATAAGTTGGTCAAACTTAATATCAAATTTTGAAAGACGTGAAATATAGGCTTTAATATCACTTTTATCTTCAAGTTTATGGGCACTTTCCATCAGGCTAGGCAATCCACTTTGAATACCGAACATTTGATTGACCGGATAGCCATAGTCAGAAAATGGTTCACCGTCAATGATGCCTTTCATATAAAAAGAAAGAATTTTGGTGTTGAGTTGGTTTTCGGGAGATTGATTTTCAAAATCATAACTTAATAGGGTAGCATAGTCATCTTTCGACTTGTTAAAAGACTCCCAGTATTTAGAGTCTGAAATATCATCTAAATCCCCCTTATACCAATCATAAATGATAGGAATTCCTAAGGAGGTAGTGAGCTCGGGGCTGTCCAAAGCCAATTCAATAAATACTTTGTCATAAAAATGTCTGATGCTAAATGGCTTGAACCAGATAAGATTAGTAAGCCATAAGCCGCCGAGTATTAAAATGACTAATAGAGTTCTTGAAACCCAAAATTTCCAAGTGCGTTTTTTTTTGGAGGTGTCTTTTGTTTTCATTAGTTCGATTTTAGAGGTTTCACGAACTTTATACTGATTTTGTGTAGTCTCTAGTCCTAAAATAGGCTTCAGGGTCAAATATGTTTTAACAATCGAAATTCTCTATTGTTTTATATGTCATATTTGGTGTTTAAAATTTTAATACAATTAAACTTTATTTGGTTGTAAAATTTAATTGCAATTTTATAGGCGTTTTTTCTAACAGCGGAGTTATTAAACATACAGTTTTTAAAAACAATATTCGGCATCACTCAATATAGCTAATGATGAGGCACTACAAGTTATTGATAGTTATAATGTGAACGTTGTAAAAATCCGACCTTTATGATAAAATGAAGAACTATGAAGTTTACTTTGGACTATTTTTAAATGAAAAAAGCCAAAGCGAATTTTCTACTGCAGATAATTTTAGTAAAGGATGCGCGTTAATGTCAAATTTAGAAGGTGATCTACCGAATAAGCTTTTGAAATGTTTTGAAAAATGTGGGACATCATAAAAATTAAAAAGCGCCGAAACAGTTTTGCAGTCGCCAATGCGATTATTTTTTAAATAGGCAAATATAAAATTGTAACGGATAATGTTGATATATATGGACGGACAGATTCCTACCATTTTTTTAAATATCCTTTGAAAGTAGCGTTGACTGACTCTTAACCTATCTGTAAGTTTTGTAACGGAAATACAGCCTTTGTTCTCTATAATTATATCAACAGCCATATCTATAAAATTTAATTGAGAAGTACTTTCGGATAATTGTGCAAGCAGGACTGATTCCAAGAGTTGTACACGTTGATTTATATCAGTGGTTTTGGCTAATTTAATTTCTAGTTCGTTAAGCTTTTCTCCCAAAAGAGAATAGATATCGCCGTCCCTATTGACCAGAGGTTGGAGGTCTATACCGAAAAAATGGTAGAGCGCTGTAGGTTTTAAACATGCCACAATTATGAAGAGATTCCTTTCAGCAATCAAAAAATAAGGTTTTGTGGCCTGCGCATTGACATAGAATTTTTTAGATTCGACGTAATGATTATCTATTTCAATCTTCAGGCGGCCTTGGAGATGGAATCCCATAAAACTACAACCCGTTGGTAAAGAAAGTTGTCGGATTGATGTGCCTTCTGCTGTATTTTGCCAGTCTAGAACAAAATAATGCAAAACATAATTACTTAACGTTTGAGATGGTTTGTAAGTAGTAAGCATTTTAGCAAGAATTAAACTTACTTTAAGATATAAAAAAATCCATTATAAAAAATGGAATAACTGTTTTAAAAGCTTATAAAACAAATGAATATAAAGAAATGCAATAGTTCATAATAACAAAGAAGCTATTGATATCTACCAATAGCTTTTTTGTTTATACTTATTTGATTTACTATTCCTTAATAAGATTTCTAGAAATTACAATTTTCTGAATCTCTGAAGTGCCTTCATATATCTGGGTAATCTTCGCGTCGCGCATCAGACGTTCTACATGATATTCTTTTACAAAGCCGTTCCCACCATGGATCTGAACCGCTTCAACGGAATGTTCCATAGCCACTTTCGATGCGAATAATTTCGCCACAGCACTGGAAACATCATAGTTATTCCCTTGATCTTTATCCCAAGCAGCTTTCATCACTAAATGACGGGCTGCTTCGATATCCACATACATATCGGCCAATTTAAATGCGATCGCTTGATGATTGCAAATTTCAGTGCCAAATGCTTTACGAACTTTCGAATATTTTAAAGACAATTCATAAGCGCCAGCTGCAATTCCTAAAGCTTGCGCGGCAATACCAATACGTCCGCCAGAAAGTGTTTTCATGGCAAAACGGAAACCAGATCCGTCGTCGCCAATCCTGTTTTCCTTTGGAACTTTTACATCATTAAATTGCAGAGTATGCGTGTCACTCCCTCGTATTCCTAGTTTATCTTCTTTCGGTCCAATGTCAAAACCTGGCATCCCTTTTTCGAGAATAAAAGCGTTGATACCATGAGACCCTTTATGCTTGTCAGTTTGAGCAATTACCAAATACACATCTGCACGTCCACCACTCGTAATCCAATTTTTGGTGCCGTTAATAACATAATGATCGCCTTTATCTATGGCTGTGGTCGTTTGAGAAGTTGCATCACTTCCCGCTTCAGGTTCACTCAAACAAAATGCACCTACAAACTCACCGGTGGCAAGCTTGGTAAGGTATTTTTGTTTTTGTTCTTCGTTAGCAAAAGTTTCTAAACCGTAACACACCAAAGAGTTATTTACGGACACAATTACTGAGGCTGATGCGTCGATTTTGGACAATTCTTCCATAATAAGTACATAAGAGATCGCATCCATACCGCTTCCGCCGTATTTAGGATCTACCATGATGCCAAGAAAGCCCACTTCTCCCATTTTTCTGACGAGTTCCTGTGGGAATTCTTGCTTGTTGTCACGTTCGATAACACCAGGAAGCAGTTCAGTTATGGCAAAATCACGCGCGGCGTCACGTATTAATTTATGTTCTTCAGTTAGGGTAAAATCCATGTTATAAACGTAATTATTGAATTATTATAAACGATTGCAAAGATAAGGCTTTACTAGTATTTTATCAATTTGAATGGCTATTTTTACATTCATGATTAAAAACCACTACAACGTTATAGGCGTTATGTCGGGTACATCCTTGGATGGGATAGACTTGGCGCATTGTACCTTCACTCATGGAGATGGATGGGAATTTGAGATTTTAGAGGCTGAAACTTTCTCATATCCGCCTGTCTGGGTTAAAAAACTTAAAAATCTATTGACAATCTCGAAAGCAGAATTACTCGAATTGGATGAAGATTATACCAGTTTTTTAGGAGATGCGATTAAACAGTTTATAATTAAATACAAGCTTACCAATTTGGATGCTGTTTGTTCCCATGGTCATACAGCATTGCATCAACCGCAAAATGGTCTGACTTATCAAATCGGAAATTTGCCAAAATTAGCGACTCTTTTGAAAGAAATAGTGGTCTGTGACTTTAGGGTCGCTGATGTTGCTTTAGGGGGACAGGGAGCACCATTGGTTCCGATTGGCGACAAACTCTTATTTGCTGAATATGATTATTGTTTGAATTTGGGTGGTTTTGCAAATATCTCTTCCGAAATTAACGGGCAAAGGATTGCGTATGATATTTGTCCAGTTAATATAGTTCTCAATCATTATGTCGCCACTTTAGGGTTTGATTATGATGACGGCGGGAAAATTGCCGCTTCTGGAGTTGTAAATGAAGATTTATTACAGCAAATGAATGGATTAAAGTATTATAGAGAGTCATATCCAAAATCGCTGGGATTAGAATGGGTTAAAACCGAAATTTTTCCATTAATTGATTCGTTTCAATTAAGTACCCAAGATGTTTTAAGAACATTTGTTGAACATTGTGCCATTCAGATTTCTAATGAGATCCATCCTCAACGCAAAACTTCAGTACTGATAACTGGAGGAGGTGCATTTAACAAGTTTTTGATGGAGCGCTTGGCTGATAATACTGAGAGTGTCGTGGTCATTCCTGAAAAATTGATCATAGAGTATAAGGAGGCACTCATATTTGCGTTTTTGGGCGTGTTAAAATTGCGTAATGAAATCAATTGTTTAAGCAGTGTTACTGGTGCTTTGTATGATCACGGCTCTGGTAATATTTATTATTCGTAAAATATGTGTGATTTTAATTTAAAGGGATTTATTGTTTTTTATATTTGTTACGGAATATAAGATAAAAGATAAAAATTTTAGCGTGTTATCTAACTCAACCAATTAGAATGAACATCAGAAGATGAAAGGATTATTTCATATTTACTAAGAAAAGCAATCTGAAATAGTACTAAATTTGAACTTCGAGAAACCGAAATTTGCAAGTCTAACGGTTGTTCATGCTTCTCATAGTTGCGTATCAAAATGACACATACCCCTAGAAATGACGGTTTAACTTTAAGTGTATTGTTGTATTTGCCAAATCCGATGGGTGTAAATTTATTTTGGCAATAGTATTCAGATAGTTTATGGAACATAAGGATCAAACCTGAGATGTAATTTTTATGTTTACCAAACAAATTACTTTTTAAAAACATACTTAAGTCTAGTATGAGACGTTATACACTAGTTATATAAATTTTAATGATTATAAATATGATATTACAGAGTGCTATTCAAGATGGAACAGAACTTGTTCCTGATGGTAAATCAGTAGAGAAAACATTGTCCGTTATTGAACTGATCGCAAGCGGAGGAACGGCCGGGATGGTAATTATTGCCGTCTTGTTTGTGTTATTAGTATTTGCAATTTACATTTATTTCGAAAGGCTTTTCGCTATAAAGGCAGCTTCTAAAATAGATTCAAATTTCATGAATCAAATAAAGGATCACGTGACCAATGGTAAAATAGACTCGGCGCAAATACTTTGTGCCCAAGTCAATACTCCTGTATCGCGATTGATCAATAAAGGAATCAGTCGTATCGGGAAACCTCTTGATGATATTGGTACAGCCCTTGAAAGTGCAGGACGCTTAGAGGTTTATGAATTAGAGCGCAACGTTAGCGTTCTCGCTACTATTTCGGGAGTGGGACCAATGATTGGGTTTTTAGGGACCGTTATCGGGATGATCTTATCCATCTTCGAAATTGCGAACGCTGGTGGCCAAATTGATATTAAATTATTGGCGGACGGCCTCTATACGGCAATGACCACAACCGTTGGTGGATTGATCGTGGGGATTGTGGCCTTTATGTTCTATAATCATTTAGTAGTTAAGACGGATAAAGTCGTCTATCAAATGGAAGCCAATTCTTTAGAATTTTTAGATCACTTGAACGAACCGATTTAAATCAGTCTTCAGTCGGTTGATAATTAGAAATAAGAATTATAGACAAGTTGTGAATGCAGCTTTCTGCATCTAGGGCTTATCTAAAAAATAACAATGATAATTTTGAGTAAGTTGTATCTATGAATATAAGAGGAAGAAATAAAGTAACACCAGAGTTCAATATGTCATCTATGACAGATATTGTCTTTTTGTTATTGATATTTTTTATGTTGGCATCAACATTGGTAACTACGAACGCCATCGACATTCTATTGCCAAAAGCCGATGGAAAAACAGAAAACAAACAATCTGTTGCCGTAAGTATTACTAAGGATTTGAACTTTTACATCGATCAAAAACTGGTTGGAGAAAGTGTTTTAGAGTTAGAATTGAAGAACCTACTTGCCAATCAAGAAGAACCGACCATCGTTTTAAGAGCTGAAAAATCAGTAGCAGTTGAGAATGTTGTCAAAGTGATGGACATCGCCAATAGAAATAAATTTAAAGTAATTTTGGCCGTAAAGCCTAACTAAGATGAAGTTTTTAGAAACCAAACACGAACGGAATTCAGCAAAAATTACCACACTCATTGTGGTTATTTTTCTATTATTGCTTTTTGTGGTTGGTCCTCCGTATATGGATCCACCGTTAGAATATGGAGTTGCGGTTAATTTTGGAACTTCAGATTTCGGAAGTGGCGAGGTGCAACCTTTAGAGCCTATTAAGTCTGAACCTAAAGAAGTGATTACAGAGCCTGTTGTTAAGGAAACAAAAGTTGAAGAAACAAAAGCAGAGCCTAAAAAATCAGAGCAACCTGCAGAGAAAGTATTGACAGATGACAATTCGGAATCTATTGCTATGAAAAAGCAAAAGGAAGCTGCAGATGCTAAGGCTAAGGCTGAAGCGAACGCAAAAGCAGAGGTGGAGCGCGCCGAAAAAGCAAAAGAAGCAGCTGAGGCTAAAAAACGTCAAGAAGAAGCGGATAAAAAAGCAAAATTGGATGCCTTAATTGGTGGGGTTAAAAAATCAGAAGGAAAAACATCTGGAGGGGAAGGTGATGATAATAAGCCAGGAGATAAGGGACAACTGGATGGCGATCCTTATGCGCCAAGTTATTTTGGACAACCTGGTACGGGAAGCGGTGGTAGCGGAAGTGGATATGGTTTGAAAGGAAGAGGAAAACCTTCTAATGGCAAAGTAGTTCCTGATTGTTATGAAGAAGGCCGTGTGGTAGTTGAAATCCACGTTAATAGAGATGGTCATGTTGTAAATGCGATCCCTGGTAAAAAAGGAACCACAGGAAATATTTGTTTATATGAAGCTGCCCGAAAAACAGCTTTAACTTACAAATGGCCGGCAGATCCTAAAGCTCCAAATACCCAAATAGGTTTTGTGAAAATCGATTTTAGCGTTACCCAATAAAATGAATTATCAAGATACTGTCAACTGGATGTTTCAACAGTTACCAATGTATCAAAACCAAGGTAAAACGGCATATAAAGCGGACTTGGATAATACATTGCAGTTAGTAGAACATCTGGATCATCCCGAAACTAAGTTTAAAAGTATTCACGTTGCTGGTACCAACGGAAAAGGTTCCACGAGTCATATGTTGGCGTCCATTTTACAGGAGGCTGGCTTTAAGGTGGGACTTTATACATCCCCACATCTAAAAGATTTCAGAGAGCGCATTAAAATCGACGGGAAGGAGATAGGTGAAGCCTTTGTTGTTTCATTTATAAACAAGCACCGATCATTCTTCGAAACCCATTCGCTATCCTTTTTCGAGATGTCAGTAGGTATGGCATTTGATTACTTCTCCAAGGAAAAAGTAGATATTGCTGTTATTGAAGTTGGTATGGGAGGGCGCTTGGATTCTACTAATATTATTACTCCAGAAGTATCCATCATTACCAACATAGGATTAGACCACACACAATTTTTAGGTACTACTTTAGAAGCCATTGCTTTTGAAAAAGGGGGCATTATTAAAACGAGCATTCCCGTGGTCATCGGAGAAACTCAATTCGAAACTGAGGCTGTTTTTCATAAAATTGCCGAAGATCGTCAGGCTGAGCTTCAGTTTGCAGATCAGCGAGAGGTCACAATAGATTATGAAAATGATTTGAAAGGTAACTATCAGATAAAAAACAGGAAGACAGTCCTTGCTGGAATCGATGTCCTTAGAAAAAAAGGATTCGACATTCCAGAGACGGCACTAGAGGAAGGGTTTAAAAATGTGATTAAAAACACTGGTTTACATGGCCGGTGGGAAGTCCTTCAAGAGCAGCCAAAAATTATTTGTGATACGGCCCACAACAAGGAAGGCCTTCATTATGCCATGGGGCAATTGTTAAAGGAACACTATGAGAACCTCCATATGGTCTTTGGTGTGGTAAATGATAAGGACGTTTCTACTATTTTACCTTTATTGCCTAAACAAGCCACTTATTATTTTTGCAAGCCTAATATTCCAAGAGGTTTTGATGCAAACGAATTAAGAAATATTTTTAGGTCGAACGGATATATTGGAGAGGCCTATGGTAGTGTTGAAGAAGCTTTAAGTGCTGCGAAACAACATGCTACGAAATCGGATGTTATTTATGTCGGCGGCAGTACTTTTGTAGTGGCAGAAATAATTTAATTTTTTTATAAAAAAGCTTTTGAGATATCAAAAACTAATCTATATTTGCAGACCCATAACAGGGCGATTAGCTCAGCTGGTTCAGAGCACCTCGTTTACACCGAGGGGGTCGGGGGTTCGAACCCCTCATCGCCCACTAAAGTTCATACATCTTGTATGGACTTTTTTTTTAATAAACAGGTCCATTAACTCAGTTGGTTCAGAGTGTCACGTCGACAACGTGGAAGTCACTGGTTCGAATCCAGTATGGACCACATCAAGCAGAATCCCAATGTTGAAGACATTGGGATTTTTGTTTCCGGAAAACCCAAGTCGTAGACTTGAAGGTTTGGGATCAAGTCAAAAAGTTGTGGGATTTTAATATTAAGCATAAATTGTTGTAAGTCTATATAGGAAGAACTCTACGTTTCTAACCCCTCTGAACTGCGCTCTGAAAGCTTTTATTTTGGCA
>JBBSRC010000103.1:0-12589 GCA_038243395.1 Flavobacteriales bacterium
AATCGTCAATCGTCGCTCATCAATCTACAATCAATCGAGCACCCCTTTTTTGAGAACAGTGCAAAGATAAGGATGAATTGAGAATTAAAAAGAAAGAATGAATAATTTTTTAATGGACCTAATTGGAGGTGGAAATTACTCTGATACGCAAGCCGCAAAGACGCAGAGGAAAAATTCGCAATATTGACATTACGTTTTTGACTATTAATCTGGAAATGTGATTTCAAGCTACAAATTACGACTGAAACCGCAACTGTGACTGTGATTGCTGAATGCCCACTGAAAACAGAACCCTTCACTCCAAGCCCGGCGGCTTACGATTCGCTTTCTTATCCGAGACTTTCCGCTTTGCTTTCAATCGTTTTCTAACTACTGATCGCGGTTTTCTGGTTGGCACACGTTTTTTAGGGATGATTAATCCCTTTTTCAAAAGATCAAAAAAACGTTCAACGACCAATGTTTTATTTTTGTGTTGGCTTCTGCTTTCTTCACATTGCACCAAGAGGACATTTTCTTTAGTAAGACGATTGCTAATGGTTTTCTTTAACCGCTCTTTTTCATCTTCCGTAATTCCAAGAGAGGATTCTAAATCAAAAATTAGCTCAACTTTTGAGGCCACTTTATTGACATTCTGGCCGCCAGCGCCTGAGCTTCTAACAGCCTTAAATTGTAACTCTGATTGTAGAATGTCTTTGTTCATAATTCTTTTTAAACACAGATTTTACAGATCAGGACAGATTTTTTTAACAGCACACAAATTATATTCTCCAGATCTAAATTCACTGCGAACTGCTGACTGAGAACTGCTGACTGCCAACTGCATACTATTTTATCTGATGCGTCGTTTTCAATAAATCGGCTACGGTTTTAACAGGATTAAAAGTAATCAGCGGGACTTCAACAAAAATGGTATTCCAACTGGCCATACTACCGTTCCAAAGTCCGGGTAATTCCAAAGCTTTTAAATCTTTCCCAGCGCTGGTTTTCATGGTAATAAAAGCTGTTTTCGGATCGACAAAATTCTGTAAAGCAAAAACCTCTCCTTTATAATTTTTGATCCCACAAACCAAGTCCACAGGATTAAAATGGGTGGCATTTTTGAGGATTTGCATTTGCACTTTACTCTCTTTATCAATCTGTGCAGATTCTACGATTTGAAGCGAAATTTGACCACTTTCTCCCTTTACCCAAAAAGGACCTCCACCAGGTTCCCCTTCATTTTTTACCATTCCACAAATACGGATCGGCTTGTTTAATTTATTAACCAAATATTCAATTTGATATTTGGTTGCATATTTTTCGAATTCAACATTAATGACCACATTGAGTTTATTCACTATAAATTCCGCAATATCACTAATATCCTTTTCTGAGACGTCTTGGTTTTCTAGGAGATTTAAATATTCAAAAACCTGATGCTGGATTTCAAGCAACATGCCGGCCAACATTTTTTTGTACTCAGCAACTTCATCTTCATACTTATAAACCACCACATTATCAATGTTTTTTATAAAAACGACATCGGCATCCAATTGACTCAAATTCTCTAAGAGTGCGCCATGTCCGGAAGGCCTAAACATCAACTGCCCATCATCTTCTCTGAATAACTCGTTATCTGGAGTGACTGCAATCGTATCTGTTGATTCCTTCTGATATGAAAAGGAAATATCAAACTTGGTATTGGTTTTACGCTCTACAATATCCTGAATCCGTTCAAATTCGGCAACAAAAATACTTTCGTGTCTTTCGGAAATTGTGAAATGCAAAACTGACGAGTTATTAGTAGAAGCATAAAGCGACGCTTCAAATAAATGTTCTACAAAGGCCGTCGCTGAATGGTCTTTATACTCATGGAATGGCAATAAACCTTTCGGATAAAAACCATAGTTCATTTTCTCCTCGTCCAACATCGTTTTGACAAATAACAACTTTTGTTTATCGTCGGAAAAGGCTTCATATTCTGGATAAAAAACCTTTAATTCTTCGAAGACTAATTTATAAAATGGCAACTTTTCGATCCCCATAAAAAACAAGGACAAATCGGTATCTTTATTTCTATTGATAAATGAGTTTATAGATTCAGTCTCTGGATTATAATCTTCAATAAACTTAAACAGTGTTTTGAACATGCGTGTGGCCGCTCCAGAAGCAGGAACAAATTTTGATATGGAAACATCATTTTGTTTCGTTTCAAAATAATTGATGTAATGTGCTTTTTCGTCCTCTGAACATTTCACAATACCATTGTTGATGGTTGCTGCCGAACTAAGGTTTACAAACGGAACGCCTGTTTTAAAAAGTTCAATCTGCGATTGAACCTTTTCTACCGTTAATCCTTTATCTTCAATTTGTTTTATATCGTTTTCTGTAAATATCACGTCTTATTTTTTATAAGTTCATTAATCTGGTTTGTGGCAAGTTTGAAACGCTCCTTCATAGTTCCCTTCAGCAAAATATAAGGTTTATTGTAGGTTTTTAAAGCGTTTTTAAAAGCCAAAAACATAGCTTCCCGTTCATGAGGCTTATCTCTTAAAGTGTCGGCTTCCCATGGAATGTCAATATAAGTCAAAAAATACAAATCGTAAAAGTTTTCAATGGCATATTTCTCTAAATCAGGGTCGCAAAACCCGTCATAATAGGATTCCGAATAGACCTTAGTTTCCAACAAATCAGTATCACAAATAAGAAGAGTATTTGCTTTTGGCGTTAAGTCATTTTCCAATCGCATTTGACCTTCAGCAATAGGCAACACGTCATCCTTAGTCAGTAGCTTTTGATTCAGGAGTTGCGCTTCGGCATAAATTCGTGAAAATTCAGGTACGAAAATTGTATTATAATGGTCGGCTAATTGTTGTGCCAACGTACTTTTACCTGTCGATTCTGGGCCAAATAAGACTACTTTTATGCAGTCTGTAGCCTTTTGTTTAAGCTTTTCTTCCATTCGATGTAGCCTTGAATAGCTAAAATTGTAAATATGACATATTGTAAAGACAAGATACCTAATCCTCTATAGGCATAAAGCGGAATAGTAATCAAATCGGCGATGATCCATAACGTCCAGTTTTCTAACTTTTTATTAGCCATATACCACATGGCTGTAAAGAAAATACCCGAGGTCAGAATGTCAACGTAATTAGGGATTTCAAGTTGATAATCGGCTCCCACATAAACGAAGTAAGTAAATACCATCGTTATTACAAACATTAATATTCCAATTAATTTCTCTTTACTTGTAGTTCTGGAAATTGGGACTATAAGTGTATCTCCTTTTTTTCGAGACCAGTTCCACCACCCATAAATGCTCATAATTGAATAATAAAAGTTCATCATCATATCGCCAAAATACTGATTGATGTATAATAGATACACCGTAATGACCGTACAAATTAAACCTGTGGGATACACTAAAATATTTTCATTCTTGGCATACCAAACACTTAAAATCCCAAACACAAAAACGATGATTTCTAAGACAATTTGAGACGTTGGCGCATTACGATAGGCGTCAATAAAAAAATCAAAAATGTGGCTCATAGTCGTGTCTATCAGATTTTACGATTTTCATATACAGCAACCCGCGTTCGATAAGTGTAAATGCTTCCTTAATTTCCGTAGTCAAAAGTTGCATGACCTCATCGTAATCGCCATAAACTTGCGTGCTTAACGGATTTTCTAAAACTGTTAAACCAGAAGCTCTTAATTTTTTTATAAAATGAATGATGCTTGGTTCATAATCATCATGCAAAGGTGTAAATGTTAATTCTACTGATATTTTCATAATACTTTCAGCTAAGGCAGTCCCGAAATTTCGGGATATTTTATTTTAATTTTATTTTTTCATTTCCTCTAAGGTAAAAATCAATTTTATTTTTCTAATTCGTCTGTTTCAGGACAGACTTAGAAAGAAATTAATCTTCATTAAATATTTAATCTTCAATCCCGAATCTCCCTTTGTTTTCACCTTCGGGGAAATGTCCGGAGGACAATGGGGCTCTTATCTGTTCAAAAAATGCCTCATCCTCTTCAAATGCCGTCCCAATAACTACTAAATCGGCTCCAGACTTATACGCATCATCAAGTTGGTTTATAGTTCTAATCCCCCCGCCAATAATTAAGGGAATCTGCAAATCGTTTTTTACGGCTCGAATAATTTCGGGATTTATAGGTGTAATGGCTCCACTTCCCGCTTCAAGATACACGCATTTCATGCCCATAAGTTCAGAGGCTTTGGCGGTATCAACAATCTTCTGAATCTCGCCTCTTTTTAAAGGCGGCGTCTGAGTCACACGTTCAACCGCCGTTTCTTTGCCGTTTTCAAGTAATAAATATGCCGTTGGAATAATCTCGAGTTGCATGGTTCTTAAAACCGAAACCGCCTCAATCTGCTTACCAATCAAATAGTCCGGATTCCGCCCCGAGACCAAGGATAAAAAAAGCAATGCATCCGCATGAGACGACACTTGCGAAACATCGCCAGGAAAAATTAAAATGGGCAATGAAGTCAATTGCTTTAATTCTAGAAGAAGTTTATCTGTCTTCTGATCTTTATCGGTACTGCCTCCAACGAAAATATGCGTCGTCTTCGATTGATTTAATTTCGACATAAAAGACGACAAATTCTCAAGTTTCATTTTCTCAGGATCAATCAAGACCGCCAAAAGCTTTTCTTCTCTGGATATGGAGTTTAATATGTCTTGATATAAATCTTTTTTCTTAGCCACGAATGCACGAACGTTTTTTTCTCATATTTTGTTGATCCTCTATTATTTAACCTCTACCCTCTATTCAACAAACATAAGCACAAGTGAATCCCTCAAACTCAAAAAACCGAGTTTGGTATCTGTACTTGATATCTTCATAATCGATCCATGCTACAGTTTCTTCGTCCCTAATCATAAAAGGAATGACTAAAAAATGCTTTCTAAATAACATTCCTGGCGTTGCAAACAGCTTGTATAAAGATTCCTTGATGCACCAAATAACGGTCAGTTTATTGATATAATCAGCAGCCGTACTGTCTAGATAATTAAACTCATATCCTATAAATTTATGAGCGATTACCGCGATTTTCTCACGTTGTTTTTCAATATCAATGCCTACTTGATGATCACTGACAATGACACCTGAAAAAATAAATGAATGGGTAATGGAAATGTGCTTTCCATCCTTTAAGTGTGGCTTGCCGTTTTCATCATAAAACACGTCGGAATCCGTATATCCAAATTCAGCTAAGAGATGGCGAACACTTAAAAAGCCGCGTTGGTGCAGCTCACTTTTCATCTTCAAAACACGTTGCAAACACCCTTCTGTTAGGGAAATAGGTTGCATCAACTCCTCATAGGACTCGGTTATTTTCCAGATTTTAACAGTAGTTTGTGAATTTGCAGTAATGGTTTTAAATAAAGGCATTTAAGTTCTCGAAGTTATTAATTATCTTTGCAGACGCTAAACGAATTATAGAAACAAATATACAATTATGAACACAGAAACAATGCCTTACGTACCTTATAAAGTCAAAGACATGTCACTTGCGGCTTGGGGTAGAAAAGAAATAGAATTGGCCGAAGCTGAAATGCCAGGACTTATGAGTCTTCGCGAAGAATATGGTAATTCACAACCTCTTAAAGGTGCACGTATTGCAGGTTGTTTGCATATGACCATCCAAACAGCAGTTTTAATTGAAACGTTAAAAGCTCTTGGTGCAGAAGTCACTTGGAGTTCTTGTAATATATTTTCAACTCAAGACCAAGCTGCCGCAGCTATTGCTGAAGCTGGGTTTCCAGTGTATGCTTGGAAAGGGATGAATGAGGAAGAATTTAATTGGTGTATTGAGCAAACTTTGTTTTTTGGAGAAGATAGAAAACCATTGAACATGATTTTGGATGATGGTGGCGATTTGACCAACATGGTTTTCGATAAATACCCTGAATTGATGGCTGGAATCAATGGCCTTTCTGAAGAAACTACTACAGGTGTTCACAGACTTTATGAGCGTATGAAAAATGGCACTTTATCTATGCCAGCAATCAACGTGAATGACTCGGTAACCAAGTCTAAATTCGACAATAAATACGGATGTAAAGAAAGTGCAGTAGATGCTGTGCGTCGTGCTACAGACTTAATGTTAGCTGGAAAACGTGTGGTTGTTTGTGGCTACGGAGATGTTGGTAAAGGTACTGCTGCTTCATTTAAAGGTGCTGGAAGTATTGTAACTATTACTGAAATCGATCCAATCTGTGCTTTACAGGCAGCAATGGACGGTTTTGAAGTGAAACGTCTTGAAACTGTGGTTGGCAATGCGGATATCATAATTACAACAACGGGAAATAAAGATATTGTGCGTGCTGAACATTTCGAAACTATGAAAGATAAAACTGTCGTTTGTAACATCGGTCACTTTGATAACGAAATTCAAATGGACTGGTTGAATAATACTCACGGTGGTTCAAAAGTTGAAATCAAACCTCAAGTGGACAAATACACAATTGATGGCAAGGATATTATCATCTTAGCTGAAGGTCGTTTGGTAAACTTAGGTTGTGCTACGGGCCATCCAAGTTTTGTAATGAGTAACTCATTTACAAACCAAGTTTTAGCCCAGTTAGAGTTATGGACCAACAGAGACGCTTACAAAAATGAAGTGTATATGTTACCTAAACATTTAGACGAAAAAGTAGCATTTTTACACTTGGCAAAAATCGGTGTAGAATTGACTGAATTAAAGGATGATCAAGCAGAATATATTGGTGTTGCTGTGGAAGGGCCTTACAAACCGGAATACTACAGATACTAAAAAAAGAGAGCTAGCGCTTCTAGATACTAGACCGCTTCGCTTTTAGATATTAGACAAAATCCCAAGCCATTACTGTTTGGGATTTTTTGTTTTTTGGGAAATTGCTAAAGCACCAGGCTTTACTCGTTGCATTCTATTTGATAATTATGGACTCGTGAATATAAATATTTACACTATATCTTTTCTTTTTGAAGGAAAAAAGAAAAGGATGCCGCTTCCAATGCAAAGCATTCACGATTTCCAATACAAAAATAGAATGTATAAGTAATCGCTATTGCAGCTAGATTATTCTCAACAAAGTTTTGTTAAACATATAAATTCTCTTCTTTTCAATTTTAATTATTTCTACTTTAGAGATTGATGCACTACGATGAACCCGACATAATCGTCCCAAGATTTAATGAGGCATCTGGGTTTTATACTACTTCAAAACGCTCAAAAATCATGAGTAAAATCCGCGGAAAAAATACCAAGCCTGAGCTCATCTTCAGAAAAGCTCTATGGAAGAAAAACGTGCGTTATAGAATTGACAGCAAGCAATTACCAGGAAAACCAGACATCTCCATCAAAAAATACAATCTTGCTATTTTTATAGATGGCGAATTTTGGCATGGCTACCATTGGGACGAACGAAAAGATACCATAAAAAGTAATCAGCAGTTTTGGATTCCTAAAATTGAGCGCAATATGCAACGCGATCGACAGGTCAACCAAGAACTTTTTGAAAAGGGTTATACCGTTTTTAGATTTTGGTCAAAAGAGATTCTGAATGATTTGGACAAGTGCATCAACGATGTCCTGATGTTTATTGCCACTGGAGAAAACACCTAAATCAAAATTTAGGCATAAAAAAAGCCCTTTCTAAATTTGAAAGGGCTTCGTTCTTATTATAAAATTTATGATTTCTGTTTCTTTAATTTTTTAGTTTTCTTACTCGATCTAGCATCTGTTTTCGGACGCACCAAAGTCATTTCATCAATCAAATGTTTTGCACCTGCATATTTATCGACGATAAAAAGCACGTAGCGCATATCGACCATAATGTTTCTACAAATTTCAGGGTCGTAATAAATATCACTCATCGTTCCTTCCCAAACGCGATCAAAATTCAAGCCTACTAAGTTACCGTAAGCATCAATAGCTGGACTTCCTGAGTTTCCTCCTGTAGTATGGTTAGTTCCTAAAAAACAAACTGGCACTTTCCCAGTAATATCCGTGTATTGTCCATAATCTTTTTTCGCGTATAACTCCTGTAATTTCTCAGGCACGTCAAACTCATAATCTCCAGGAATATATTTTTCGATTACACCGTCTAAATAAGTCAAAGGCTCATAATATACCGCATCCCTTGGCTCGTAGCCTTTTACTTTTCCATAAGTAACACGCAAAGTACCGTTGGCATCAGGGAAATAACGTTGCTCTGGTAACACCTCCATTAAAGCCGTCATATATTTCTGCTCAAGTGTGTTTATTTGCGGATTCAACTCTTGAAATTCAGACTCTATGTTGGTATAAAAATCTATAATGAATGGTTTAATGTACTGATACGCTGCATCATTATTCAACTTTTCAAGGACTTCTTTAGAATTGCCTTCTAAAACTTTTAAAGCGCTTTCCTGATTGGTAAAAGCTGTCTTATCATAAATAGAACTATCAACATTATCCGTGTACATTGGCATTACAGCTTCAAAAACACCTTTATCTACAGTGGCATTATAGTTTTTATAAACCCCTTTCATACGGCCGACATTGGCATCTCTTTGTTTCTCAAAATTCTCCTCGCTATCAGCAGCCGCACCCTCAAGTTGCGCCAGTCCAAACAGCATCGGAGTAAGTTCGTTGGTTCTTAAAAAGACTTCCATAAATGCCGTTCGCTTCACATTGACATCTTCAATCTCACGATATAAACGTTCAAGTTCTGGCAACACCTTTCCGTATTTAGCCTCTAAACCTTTAGCCTTCAATTGCGTTGTAAATTCAGCTTCCTGTGCTTTTTTTATGGCAATAGCACCACTTTTTTCAATCCCTAAATTTTCACCTTGCCATTTTTTCCAGGCGTTGGCAATTCGTGCTTGTTTTGAAGCATATTGAATTCTAATTTGATCATCAGTCTTCATATTGGCGTCAATCACTTTTAGCGCTGCTTCTCTAATGACAATAGCGGTTGGATTGATTTTTTCTACAGTTTGCGCAATGGCAACTGCAGGTAAATACTCATCCGTGGTTCCTGGAAAACCAAAAACCATGGTAAAATCGTCTTCACTGACACCATCTAACGATACTGGCAAAAAGTGTCTTGGTTTAAAAGGGACGTTATCCTTTGAATAGGCCGCCGGACGGTTATTTTTATCGGCGTAAATTCTAAACAATGAAAAATCGCCCGTATGACGTGGCCATACCCAATTATCAGTATCACTACCAAACTTCCCTATGCTTGAAGGTGGTGCGCCGACCAATCGAATATCCGTATAGCGCTCTGTAACGAAAAGAAAATACTGGTTGCCTTTATAAAATGCTTTAATTTTAGTGTCTTGCCATGCTTCTTTTTTGGCCGCTTTTTCGATAGCATTACTATTACTTCCTCTTTTTGATTGCTGCGCTCGGTCGTTCATATCGTCAGTTACCCCTTCTAAAACCTGTTTGGTAACATCTTCTATTCGGACAATAAACTCAATATAAAGATTATCATTAGGCAGTTCTTCACTTAGGTTCATGGCCCAAAAACCATGTTGCAAGTAATCATTTTCTAAAGAAGAGTGCGATTGAATTTGGCTAAATCCACAATGATGATTGGTGAGTACCAAACCACTTGCTGAAATAACTTCAGAAGTACACCCGCCGTTGAAATGACCAATAGCATCCTTTAAACTCGAATTATTAACATCATAAATGTCTTTAGCCGAAAGTTTACTACCAAGACTTTGCATTTCGTCTTCATTCATTCCTTGAAGCAACGATGGAATCCACATCCCGCCTTGTTGGGCAGAAACTTGGAATGCAATAAAAAGAAATAAAATTTTGAAAATTCTCATATCTAAAATTGTTTTTTTAAGAACTCAAAGATAAGAAAGCCACTAATGAAATTAAACTATTTGTTGAGGTAAGTCGGTTAAAATATTGAATGCATTTCGACAAGCTCAGTAATCGCGACTTCATTATTAGAATTGACCAGTTCGTCGGCAGACCAGGAACGAAAATTAGCGTGGTAAAAAATTTGAAAGAAATTTAATTTGTATAAAAATTGGCAACAATCAAGAATATGACTGGTATCAGATAAAGAAGGAATAAGGTTGATTTAAATGAATTAGATTGAAATGCGATTATACCGACTTTTTAGGTAGCAATTGAATTGATCTTATAGATTTAAAAACCATCAAAAAAACAAGTTTAATTTTTGTATATTATCTTTAATACAACTAAAAACAAAACAATGCATTTCGATTCAAAGCTTCCCAATGTAAGCACCAACATCTTTACGGTAATGAGTGGTTTGGCTAATGAACATAAAGCGCTTAATTTATCGCAGGGATTTCCAAATTTTAAAAGTGATCAAAAATTGATTGACTTGGTTACCAATGCGATGAATTCCGGCTACAATCAATATGCGCCCATGGCAGGCAACTTAGAATTGCGCGTGGCAATTACCAATAAATTTGAGCAACTTTATAATATCTCCTACAATCCGGATTCAGAAATAACCGTCACTGCAGGCGCAACCCAGGCCATCTTTACCATCATTTCTGCATTCGTCAAAGCTGATGATGAAGTCATTATCTTCAAGCCTGCCTATGATTGCTATGAACCTGCAATAGAACTTAATGGAGGAAAAACAATTTCTATACAGTTGGAAGCACCTCATTATAATGTGGATTGGACAGAAGTGTCAAATAAAATCACTCCCAAGACGAAGATGGTCATCATCAACACACCACAAAACCCAAGTGGCACCATATTTTCTAAAGAGGATATGCTGCAATTGCAAGATCTTTTGAAAGGCACTAACATCATTTTGTTGAGTGATGAAGTTTATGAGCATATTATTTTTGACGGTAATGAACATTACAGTGCGTGTTTATTTCCAGATCTTAAATCGAGAAGTTTCATTGTGGCTTCCTTCGGAAAAACTTTTCATAATACGGGTTGGAAATTGGGCTACTGCTGTGCGCCCAAAGCGTTGATGGAAGAATTCCAAAAAGTACATCAATTCAATGTGTTTTGCGCTAACCATCCGATGCAAAAAGCTGTGGCAGATTATTTAGAAGAGCCTGAACATTATCTTGAACTATCGACCTTTTACCAACGCAAACGCGATTTATTTTTAAATCTGATACAAGATTCGCGATTCAAATTTATTCCTGCACAAGGCACTTATTTTCAAATATTGGATTATTCTAAGATCACAACAGAAAATGACGTTGACTTTGCCAAACGTCTGACCATTGATCATAAAATTGCATCCATCCCACTTTCAGTATTCAATACAGATCATATAGATAATAAGGTATTGCGATTCTGCTTTGCAAAAACAGATGAAACATTAAAAGAAGCAGCTGCAATTTTGAATCGTATCTAATCAAAAATCCACTTTATTTTATAAATAGTTGAGGTAGCAAAATATGTATGTTTAAATAAAAAAACCTTTACTTTTGTAGGTGAACAATCAGGTGGCTTCGTGACCCAGAACTGGTTATATCTCCCAGAAACACAAAAACATTGCATTATGAGAAATTGGATGATAATATTCTTTTTAGGTTTATGTGTTAGTATTAATGCTCAACAAGTTATTAGCAAAGGGAAAGTGTATGAGGTCAACGGCAAGGCTATTTTTCATGACGGCGTTGATATTACCTCGACCCTTCTTTTAAACGAAAAGGATCATATTTATAAAACTTTAAAAAGTCAGAAAAAAGGCCTTAGAAGTGCTGAAAAAACCAGAGAAAAGCTTGAAAAATCCGCAAATAACTCTGAGAAAGCTTTAAAGCACAAGAAGAAAGCATTGGATAAGTTTAATAAAGCGACCAAAAAACTAGAACAAAATCAGCGTAAGTTCGATAGACTTAAATTTAAAGGCAAACTTTCTCCTAATGATGAAGCGAATTGGCTGAAGAAATTAGAAGATTATAAAAAAGATGTAGAAAACTCACGCAGAAAAATGTAATAAAATGATTTCTAATACCTTAAATATTGCTCTTTTACAAACTGAATTGGTTTGGGAGAATCCTGCGGAAAATCGATCGAATTTTTCGAAACACATTGAAAGCATTCATCAACCTGTAGATATCATTGTGCTCCCGGAAATGTTTACCTCCGGATTTACAATGAATCCTTCACACGTGGCGGAAACTATGGAAGGCGAAACCATCTCTTGGTTGAAGACCTTAGCAGAAAAAAAACAAGCGGCCATTACAGGCAGTTTGGTCATCATGGAAGATAATAACTATTATAACCGAATGGTTTTTGTCCATCCCAACGGAACCGTGGATCAATATGATAAACGGCACACGTTTACTCTAGCTGGAGAGGATAAAGTATATTCCGCGGGAGACAAAAAAATCATAGTCGAATATAAAGGTTGGAAAATTTGTCCTTTGGTTTGTTATGATTTAAGGTTCCCAGTCTGGTCAAGAAATTCAGACAACTACGATGTTCTCATTTATGTCGCCAGCTGGCCAGCAATACGCATGGTGGCTTGGGATACCTTGTTAAAAGCACGCGCTATTGAAAATATGAGTTATTGTGTAGGTGTCAACAGAGTTGGTAAAGATGGCAACAGTCACGATTACTCAGGACATTCAG
>JBBSRC010000104.1:0-12409 GCA_038243395.1 Flavobacteriales bacterium
GTATTTTAATGAGTTTTGTTTTAGAATAAACCGCTCACAAAGCAAGGCCACAATATTCAACAATCTCATTGTGAAAATGGTGCAAGGAGATAAAATATATCAGAGAGAATTAATAAGCAACTAACTACTGACCTCTATTAATTAAATCAGAAAGGGCACCGAATCTCCAACTTTGAAATCACGTACACCAACATCGGCTAAACTAGAATACTCCGTTTTAATAGCACGGGTGTGGGTGGTTGCTATAATTTGGTATTTGATATGTGCGCAACATCGTATGAAAAGGAAAGCGCTGAATTCCGGGACTAATGGTTTTATTCAATTAAAGTATTTTGTATTTGTCTCTTATGCGGAGGGAAAAGACGAAGAGGTACATTTCAAGTTGCAGATTATAAAGAGCGAATTACCTACAGGTACTAAATATTTCCCAAAGCAAATTATGAAGTGAATTTTGAACAAATTTATGAAATAGCTATGTCTATATTTTTATTAACGAAGAGCTCAATCTGAATTGTACTCAGGAAGGATTGACATAAAAATTGAAATTTATTTTGAAAAAACCTGGGATTGGAAGCATGCAGAAACATCATTTAAGTTATGCATATTAAGAGCTTTGACGTCAAAAACTAAGTGACCATAGAAAATATTTAGTAATCAATTGCCACCATTAGATATTTTGAAAACCTTTGATAAATGACAATAGTTTCATTATAAATATTATACGTTATACCAAGTCTCAACTTCTTCCCTCTAGTTGTGATCGCAAACGCGTGAAGAACTTTAGCGAAAATTGAAAAATCGGACTCAATATTAAAGTATAGATAAAAGTGACCCAGAAAACCGGTCCACCCAGAAGAAATCCGATAGCCAGCACGATGCTTTCGACCATAATTCTTGCTTTAACTACTGATAACTGCATACGTTCTGAAATGGAAAGCATGAATCCGTCACGTGGTCCAGCACCTACACCTCCAGATACATATAAACCACCACCTAATCCAATCAGCAAAATGCCCAACAATAACAACAGGTAATCCGTCCAGTTATTACGGGCATCGGGTAAGATATCTAACCAAAGGAATAAGTCCATAATAGGACCAATTAGCAAAGCATTTAGAAATGTACCGATATTGACATATTTTTTTCTGACGAGCAATGAAATACCGATGAGAAACAACCCTACAAAAATACTCCACGTGCCAATACTAAAACCGAAATGTTCAAATAACGCAACATTCAAAACATCCCAGGGATGTAATCCCAAATATTTGACTTTAACAGAAACAGCCACTCCCAGTCCAAAACAAATTAAACCTGTAAAGAAAAATGTATAACGAATAATATTGGAGTGTAAGGCTTCTGCGGTATGATTTTTCATTTAACTGTTTTGGAAATTTAAACGTGCAAAACTACGAAAATTGTGAGGGATGGATGAACTCTATACTGTATTTCTGAAGTAAAAATAGTTTCTGAATAAAAATTCAAATGGATGACCGTTATGAAGAAAATAATTGATCAGCACTTTGTTATAAATCTATGTGATTTCGTGGACACAGATTCACTTAATCAATGATTTATGTGCTTGTTTTACGGGATCCTGCTATATAAAATACAAGTTAATTATTTCCGTCATTGAGTTAAATTCAGTAAGCTCTAAAAGCTAAATTCAACAATCTCAAATTTTGACCGTGATTACATAAATATCAATAATGAATGTTTCAATGATTCTGTTAAGTAGTAAGGGCTTTTGTTAATTGGCCAGTGTCCGTTGTCTGTCAGGTCTTTTGCAAGTCTATTATGATGTTTTTGGAGTCTGCTTAAATTCGTTCTTCAAGAGGCTTATCTTTATATCATTTTTTTTTGTTTACGAGTAATGCGGATGTGCTTTCTATAGTTTTTATAAGTATAAATCTGCATTTAAAAGATTTGTTTCATAATCACAGATTGCAATGAGCAACTATTTCTTGTTTATGGAATAACTTTTTCGCAGATTTTTTAAGAAATTTGAAAGAATTACAATAATTTAATATTAACCATAAAATGTCAACTAATGAAATTATTTAAATATTTAGCTTATGTGGGTATAGCTTCTTCAGCAGCTTTTATTGTGTATGTAATGTCGAATAAGTCAAATGACAATTACTCCAGAACGGCTCGTAGCTCAGACAGGAATCCTCTGAAGCGGGGAAGATCTAATGCTGGTAGTCATACAAAACATGATGATCAATCAGAAAGCCATTCTGAAAGTCGTGCGGAAATGATGTATAAAAACTTGGGCATGACCGATGAACAAAAACGTCAGTATGAACACGATTACCATGCGGTTACAGGCAATTGGAAAAAAGACAATCCAAATTATGAGTTGGACGATGAGCAAAAACTTGACCATCAAAGTGCATCTTTAAAGGCAGTATTGAATGAAGTGCAATACGCAATGTATAGAGACGCGATTGACAATAGGTATTCTTAAGCGGTTTGGAAAAAGTTTGTAGATGTGATTTCGTAATTCTAAGAATTAGCTATAAACAATTGGCGTTAATTGATTATCAAGGTTAAGAGGGCTCATGTTGTTGCCATGACGAGAGATTTGCAGATTATGGTCCTGCATAAAAAAGTTCCAGCAGTTGTTGTGGCTATGGGGAATAGAAGAACAGATATAAAAAAACATCTGCCTCACTGTTTCATGTAGACGTTGATCTTTCCAAGGTGATAAAGGTGGAGGTGGATGCGATAGACAAAAAAATCAGTTTTAATCTTAAAAAACGCTTTCAGTAATTGCTGACAATTAACCGATTATAAGAAGTGCGGGGCAAGCATGCAATGGTCTTGCCACCGCACACAGGCCTTTTTTTGTTTATTTAACTTTTCAAACTAAAATCAAAATATGAAAATCTGGCGACCCTGCAAATAAGCCCATAACTCTGAACTCGAATCATTCGCCCGCATTATAGATTTTGTTATAAGAAGTTTTTAATCCATTTTTTCATATATTAAACCTGGTCCATCACAACTTTGCCATGTGCTGGAAAATCTATTTTCAGATTGGAAAGACATTTCTTCTTTTAAATTTGGAGAACAAGAGCCAATAATTTCACTTTTGCCATTAAAAACAAATTCTAAGGATTTTCCATTGGAAGAATCAATTAAGCGGTATTTTCCAGAAACTTCCGTTATAGCTCCATCTCTATCTCTTGATTTTAGAAACGTCCCGTCGTTACGTAATAGATAGTATTCTTGCCATTCCATTTCAGAACCTGTTGTTTCGGAATCTGATATACTGCCAGTCATTTGGATAAGTTTCCAATTTCCCGATAATTCAGTTCTCGTATTAGCATCATTATTTTTTTCACAGGAGAATAAAACTCCGACTATCATTAAATATAGAATTACTTTTCCCATAATTTCTCTGATT
The DNA here is from genome assembly GCA_038243395.1 of Flavobacteriales bacterium. Lineage (GTDB taxonomy): Bacteria > Bacteroidota > Bacteroidia > Flavobacteriales > Flavobacteriaceae > Gelidibacter. The sequence goes on from JBBSRC010000104.1 coordinate 3,413, forward strand.
TTATAACCTAGATGTATTTTATTCTAATTGGTTGCGTCAAATTACTCACAAGGTTTGATTTAAGAATAAATGCGTGTGCAAACACCTAAAAAGGTAAATATTGATCGAGCCTTTGGAAAAACAGACTTTCCAAGTAGACCAGAACTAACCGATTATTATACAGTTTTATTTGTATCATACTCATTTTTAGTCTCATTTGCCGAACATCTAACCATTTTGGTGAAATTGTTTATTGAGATATAAATTAGAATCAATAATACAATTGAAGATAATTCTGAATTTTCCTATTTCAACTTCAACTTCAACTTCAACTTCACTTTCACTTACCGCTTTTTTTTATGCCAAATGTATGGAACACATAAACGAAAAATTTCAAGAGTTGAATTTGAAATATCACATAGTTGTTCTGATAACATAGGAACTTATTGAGGAATATTAGGATTATTTAAGGAGGCCATTTTAATATCCACAAATTATTCGCCCCGTTTTAAAATGCAGATACGCTCAAAAGCAATCTCTATAATAATAATAATAAATACAGTGTTGGAGATACTTCAATTACAATGTTTTTCAAGCAAGCAAAGGTAGATTTATAAAACATCTCGATTAGCCACTCTTAGAAATGCACTGTTCATTTAATATATCTAGTAGATTTTTTTAAACAGCTAAAAATAATGTCTTAAGATTAATAAAAATTAGTAAACCTAAAATCTTTTTGGAGAGCATTTTTCTAAATAAGTCATCTAAATAAATTAATAAATTATGCAAGTGTCTTTGTTCACAATATTAATGTAGTTAAGGTATGATGATATTTAGATCAGAGTACCACAACAGGGAGTAAGAGTCATTAGGTCAATGCTATAGGTTGCCTGGATTTCCATTGTATAAATCTTAATAGAATGTATCCTAATACTCAATTAATTAGCAAAATAAAAATAGAATGATTAGTATTTAATCAGATTTAACGTTAGTTTTAAGGTTAATTTAACATTTTTGTTGAAAATAATAGATACAGAAAGAAGTTACTAAAAATTTGACGATTTGATAGCCATATTTTTTTGATGTCCTGTTTTTAAACCTAAAACAATTTAAGATGAAACAAAATTTACTTCGAAAGGTCATCTTTGGCTTTTTATTTCTTACAGTGGGAATCCTGCATTCTCAAACAATAAATGGAATCGTGTCAGATAACTCGGGACCTTTGCCAGGGGTCAATGTTATATTTAAAGGCACGACCAATGGCACACAAACTGATTTAGACGGGAAATATATTCTTGATAATGCTCCCTCTGGAGCTGTGTTGGTTTTTAGCTTTGTAGGTTATAAAACACAGGAAGTTATTGTCGGAGTACAAACAAATATCAATGTTAATTTAGTAGAAGATGCTGCTTTGTTAGACGAGGTTGTACTTATTGGTTATGGTACGACCACCGTTAAGGATGCCACTGGCGCAGTAACTACTGTGAGTTCTGAAGATTTCAATGGAGGCGTCATATCATCTCCTGAACAATTAATTCAAGGTAAATCGGCAGGGGTGCAAATCAGCCAATCCAGCGGAGCGCCTGGTGCCGGAATCGCGGTCCGAATTCGTGGTACGTCTTCGGTTAGATCCAACAATAATCCTTTATTCGTTGTGGATGGAATCCCACTATCAGATGGTGGCACTGCAGGAGCGGCCAACCTAGGAGGAGGAGGTGGCTCAGCAAAAAATCCATTGAGCTTCCTAAATCCCAATGATATTGAGAGCATGACCATTTTAAAGGATGCATCTGCTACGGCAATTTATGGATCTAGAGGTGCAAACGGAGTCGTAATAATTACTACCAAATCAGGTAAAAAAGGATCGGGTGGTGTTTTTGAATTTACCTCAAACCAAAGCCTTTCATCAGTAGCTAAAACTTATGATCTCTTGGATCGTGAACAATATTTGGGAGCCATTACTCAATTTGGTGGTGATGCAAGTGCCTTGGAATTTGGCTCCAGTACGAATTGGCAAAATGTTATTTTTAGAGAAGTGATAAGTACCGATAATGCTTTATCGTATGCTAATAATTATGGTGCTGGAAATATTAGAGCATCATTTGGTTATGTGAATCAATTAGGGATTATCGAAAACTCATCTCAAGAGCGAATAACAGGAAGGGTTAATGCTACACACAAATTTTTTGATGACAAACTAAAGGTAGATGCAAATTTATCCTATTCAAGAGTCAATGACGAATCGCCAATGGTAACTAACACGTCTGGCTCACAAGGAGATTTGTTGGGTGCAACCTATTTTGCTAATCCTACTTGGCCTAACGATGTCAACTTTACAAGTGGTGATGGAAAATTGAATCCTGCACAATTGCTGGAATACTATCAGGATTTAGCCAACACCGACAGAGTGTTATTGAATTTATCTGGAGAATATTCAATTTTGGAGAGTTTGAAAGCAAAAGTCAATTTGGGTTTTGACGAATCAAATAGTGAAAGAGCCCAAATTTTGTCTGCTGAGGTTGATGGTTTCAATAATGGTGCATCAGGAAATGGCCGTGGTTCATTACAACAAGTCAACGTCAAAAATAAACTTATGGATTTGACTTTAAATTATACTAAAGCCTTTGACAATTCAAACCTGGAAATATTAGTAGGTTATTCTTATCAGAGTTTTCAAAACTATGGAACGTCAATTAATGCATTCGGCTTGAACGCCCAAAATTTTAACCAAGCCGTATCAAATCTTGAAAATTCAGCCAACATTATCGGAAACGCGATTAATGTGCCTTATCAACAATATGGATACGGACCCAATGGACTTTTTATAAACCAAATTATTCCAGAGATTAATAGTAATGTGTCAATGCCATTACCAGCAGGCGTATCCGTAAAATCAATTACAGGTGATTTATACAATAACACGGATGAGTTGCAATCTTTTTTTACAAGGTTAAATTATAAAATCGCAGACAAATATCTGTTTACGTTTACTTTACGTGCCGATGGATCTACCCGTTTTGGTCCTAACAATCAGTATGGCTATTTCCCTTCAGGTGCGTTTGCCTGGCAATTACAGGACGAGGATTTTATTCCTGAAGGTTTTTCCACACTTAAACTCCGTTTAGGTTATGGTATTACAGGTAATCAAGACGGTTTGGGTTATGGAAACTTTATATCCAGACAGCGATTTTCTGGAGCGGGGATTGCTAATGACGGTGTTGTCAATTTAGGTAATGGTGGATTTGTGGCATTCGCAAACCCAAATTTGAAGTGGGAGGAAACGGCTCAAGCAGGCATTGGTTTTGATTATGGATTTTTTGATGATCGTTTAACTGGGTCCATTGATATTTATCATAAAACCACAACCGATTTATTATTGCAGCAAGAAGCAGCACAACCAGCCGTTCAACCATTTGTGTTTTCAAATTTGGACGCCAAAGTAATCAACAAAGGGATAGAGTTTGCCATTAACTATGATGTTATTCGGCGACCAGATGTGAATTGGAACGTGGGATTTAATATTTCATACAATGAAAACGAAGTTCAGGATTTTGATGGATTGATTCAAACTGGGCAAATAAATGGAAATGGTTTAACCGGGGCCTATGCACAATTATTGGCTCAAGGCCAGCCTCTATTTTCTTATTACCTGAGAGAATTCGGAGGTTTCGATGCTGATGGAATCTCTATTTACCCCAATGGAGATAAACAGGAATTTGTGGGTAAAAATGCCTTGCCAGATTATATACTAGGCATCTCGACTAGTTTTTCATATAAAAGATTCGACTTCAATGCTTTTTTAACCGGCCAATATGGGCAGTATATATACAATAATACCGCGAACGCGTTTTTTACGGCGGGTGTTATAAATTCGGGGCAGAACGTAATTACAAAGGTTTTAACTAATGGAGAATCTCCTGCAAATGCTCCTGATGTTTCTACCCGGTTCCTGGAAAAGGGGGATTTTTTAAGATTACAAAATGTATCTGTAGGATATAGATTACCGTTTGAAGGATCAGGTTTTTTCAAAACCTTTCGTTTATCGTTAACAGGTCAAAACCTATTTGTGATTACACCATACTCTGGATTAGATCCAGAGGTAGATACTCCAAAATCACTTAACAACATTCCGTCTTCGGGAATTGATTATACGAGCTATCCAAGAGCAAAGACCTATACTTTCGGAATTAATGCAACTTTTTAAAAGATATGAAAATGAAAAACACAATAAAATGGCTATTTATATCTGTGCTTTTTGCTGGTTTGAGCTGTACAGATTTAGAAATTGAACCTACAGATTCGAATTTCGATTCTCTTTCTGGCGAATTTTCCGGGGTCGATCCCGCAGCATCATTAGATGGATTGTACGGTGCCATGAGAGGACAAATTGAAACCCAGGAAAATCTTTATGCTTTGGCTGAAGTGTCATCAGATGAACTTATGGTGCCGACTCGTGGAACCGATTGGGGTGACAACGGGGTTTGGCGTAATCTCCATGATCATAACTGGGATGCTGTACATTCTTTCATTAAAAATACATGGAATAATTTAAACCAAAACGTCTATAACGCTACCTTAATTATTGACTCCAGGAGTGGTGGTTCTCCACAACAAGTTGCAGAAGCAAAATTTTTGAGAGCATTTAATACTTATTGGCTAGTTGATTTTTATGGTCAGGCTCCATTTAGAACCCCTGATGAAGGGCCAAATGTAAATCCTTCAGTAAAGACAAGGGCGGAAGCTTTTGATTTTGCCGTGCAAGATTTAACCGAAGCTATTCCAGATTTGCCAGCTTCCGGACCGGGAAAATCCCTCAATCGTGCCTCTAAAGTTGCGGCACAATATTTATTGGCGAAATTATACTTAAACAAATTTATTTTTTTGGGCACTTCTCCGGATGCGGCAGATATGAATAAAGTAATTGAATATGTGGATGCTATCTCGGCTCAAGGATTTGCCTTGGAAGGCGGTTATTTTGATTTGTTTACAGAAGCAGTAAATACCGAAACCATATTTTTCACCAATTCAAGTGTTGGAGCTCGGATTTGGAATACATTACATTATAAACAAAATGCGCCAGACAATCAAGGTGGTGGTTGGAATGGGTTTACTACATTATCTGAATTTTATGATTTATTTGAAGGAAATCCCAATTCAAACGAACCTGGATCTGGACAAGAAGAGCGCCGAGGTTTTGTTCCAAACGATGGATCGAACTTGGGCATAGGATATGGGTTTTTAGTAGGCCAACAATACGACGAAACAGGAACAGCAATGACGGACAGAACAGGTAATCCTTTGGTATTCACAAAAGAATTGCCAGGTCTTTTAGGAAATAATGAAAGTACTGGCATAAGAATCATAAAATACCATCCGGAAAATGGTTCGTTTGCAAGCCATGAGGTAGTTTTTAGATATGCTGACGCCCATTTAATGAAAGCGGAAGCTATTTTAAGAGGTGGGAGTTCTGGAAGGACACCATTGCAATTAGTAAATGAGCTTAGAACCTTGAGGTCTGCTTCATCGCTATCCACTGTAAATGAACAATCTATTCTGGACGAAAGAGGACGCGAACTTTACGGTGAATTATGGAGACGTAACGATCAAATCAGATTTGGTAAATTTTCTGAACCATGGCAGTATAAAACCAACACGGATCCTTATAGGGTCTTATTTCCGGTCCCTTCAACTGCGCTGATTTCCAATCCTAATCTAATTCAAAATCCAGGATACTAATTTTTTTTTTATTTGAGTTTAGTCAGAAGGGGGAATTTCCCCCTTTCTTTATTAAAAATCCTGAGTGATAGTGAAATTGAGTTTTGGTTAATTTGTAGGGAGGTCAGAACAGCAATCCATTTATAAATTTCTAATGGTATAATTCTATTTATTAACAAGCAGATCCGCAAATTCAAAGAGAGAAAAATCACTCTAGAAGCATCGTATTATGTAGATAGCCAATTTTTTTAAAATGATGATTAAATGGTTATTCCTGAAATTAATTGTGAAATAGATTCTAAGTTCAAATGGACTCAAATAAAAAATTTAAGGCTATATTTAAAACGGCTTTCAGGATTTAATACTAATAATTTGAGTACTGGTATAATCGTCTAATTTATTAGGTGTTTTAACGTGATATGACAATACTCTTTGTAAATTAGAGTGAGTCATGGGAAAAACGTAAGTTTTTAACGACAAAAATATTATAAACTATCAAGCATTAATGACGCCCCAGTTATTTTATCAAATTTTACGTAAGCTGATCCTAGTAGGCCTTGTAGGTGCATTTTTTGCTTGTAACTCGGAAAAAGAAGATAGTACTGAAACTCAAATTCTAAATAAGGAAACCCTTTTTACAAGGATGTTGCCGGAGCAAACGGGAATTGATTTTGTAAACACCATAGTTAATCAAAAAGATTTCAACATATTTAAATACAGAAATTTCTATAATGGTGGTGGCGTGGCGATCGGTGATATTAATAATGATGGGCTTCCTGACATCTATTTTACCGCTAATATGGGGCCTAATAAATTGTATTTAAACAAAGGAAATTTTATTTTTGAAGATATCACGGAGTCCGCAGGCGTTACGGGTAACAAACCTTGGTCTACGGGCGTAACCATGGTGGATATCAACCAGGATGGTCTATTAGATATCTATGTCAGTAATGCCGGCAATTTGGAAGGGAGTAATCATGACAATGACCTGTACATTAACAACGGCGACCTAACTTTTACCGAAAGTGCCAAGGACTACAACTTAGCTACCTCCGGGTTTACTACCCAGACCATATTTTTCGATTATGATAAAGACGGAGATCTGGATGCCTATATTCTCAATAATAGTAATATACCTGTAAGAAGTCTTGGCTATGCACACCAAAGGGATAAGCGCGCACAGGATTGGGAAAATGTGCCCTATATTTTTAGAGGTGTGGGCGATATGCTCTTGCGAAATGACAACGGTGTATTTACGGATGTCAGTGAAGAAGCTGGTATCTATGGAAGTCTTATCGGTTTTGGGTTGGGGGTTATGACAACAGATATTAACAATGACTTGTACCCAGACATCTACATCACGAATGATTTTTATGAACGTGATTATTTATATATTAATAATCAGGATGGCACATTTACGGAAGATATAGAAAGTTGGACCTCGCACTTGTCTTTATCTGCAATGGGCGTTGACATTGCTGACATTAATAACGATGGTTTGATGGATATATTTGTGACAGAAATGCTTCCCGAAAGCGATGAAAGAACCAAGTCTGTGATGGAATTTGAAGGTTATAATGTCTTTAAACTTAAACAAGAAAAAGACTTCTTTCAACAATACATCCAAAATACATTACAATTAAACAATGGCAACAACACTTTTTCGGAAATAGCAAATTACAGCGGAATTGCCAAAACCGATTGGAGTTGGGCGGGTCTGCTTTTCGATATGGATAACGATGGTTTTAGGGATGTTTTTGTAACTAATGGCATAAACCATGATCTTACCGATTTAGACTTTGTTGATTTTTTTGCCAATGATATCATTCAAAAAATGGCTTTAACTGGAAAAAAACAAGCTATTGACTCCATTATCAATAAGATGCCTCAAAGGCCGCAGCCTAATTATGCTTACAAAAACAATAAAGATTTAACCTTTACGGATGAAACCATCAATTGGGGATTTGAAGAACCCAGCTTTTCAAACGGCGCTGCATACGCCGATTTAGATAATGATGGCGATTTGGATTTGGTAATTAATAACGTCAATATGCAAGCATTTGTTTACAGAAATAATGCCGAGAAGATGGCCAATAATAATTACATCAAACTTAACCTGGAAGGCATTCCCTCAAATAAATTCGCCATTGGTAGTAAGGTTAAGATGTATTACAAAGATAAGATTATGGTTCAGGAACTGATGCCAACGCGGGGCTTTCAATCGTCCATGGACTATGTAATGACCATTGGTTTAGGAGTGGAATCCTTAATAGATTCCATCCGGATTATTTGGCCAAATGACCAAACTCAAAAATTGATTAATGTTAAAGTCAATCAACAAATAAACATAAACCAGAGCGAAGCTACTTCTATTTATAAAATTGCAAATCATAAAAAACCCAAGCCATTTTTTGAAGAGGTCAAAACAGAATTAGTAAGCCACACAGAAAACAGTTATTCTGATTTTGATCACGAAGGGCTTATTGCTAAAATGCTATCTCAAGAAGGACCTGCATTAGCCGTAGCCGATATTGATAATGATGGTAATGAAGATATTTTTATAGGTGGCGCAAGGGGCATCCCAGGAACTATTTACCTTAACAAATCGAATGGAAGATTTGTGGCCTTAAAAACCACAGCCTTGATTGATGACGCAGATTTTGAAGATACTGCCGCCTCATTTTTTGATGTTGACAACGATGGCGATTTGGATTTAATGGTCGGCTCAGGCGGTAATGAAGTAGGGCAGCAAAGTAATTATAAAGTTAGACTTTACATAAATGATGGAAAAGGCAAGTTTACAAAAGATGATCGGCCTATACCTTTTACCCAGAATAATATTTCCGTAATAGTACCTTATGATTTTGACGGCGATGGCGATATAGATGTATTTATAGGATCAAGAAGTGTAGTGGGTACTTATGGAATAGATCCCGGCCATTTATTTTTAGAAAATAATGGAGATGGCACATTTACAGACGCTACCCAAAAAATTGCCTATGATTTGAAAGATGCCGGTATGATCACAGACGCTATTTGGGTGGACATAGATGATGATGGTAAAAAAGATCTCGTCACTGTCTCCGATTGGGGAACTCCTAATATTTATATAAACACTGGCAAACGCTTGAAAAAAAGGGCGTCTAATTTAGATCAACTTAAAGGTTTATGGAATGTAGTGGAAGCTGTAGATTTGGATAATGATGGCGACCTGGACCTGATTTTGGGAAATCAAGGTAGCAATACGACTTATAAGTTTAATACGTTTGCGCCTATGAAAATGTTTATCAATGATTATGATAA